>NZ_BAXQ01000001.1:0-455921 GCF_001310615.1 Thalassobacillus sp. C254
TTTGTTGATTATAATATCGCCTTTTGGGCAAATCTTTTTTTCTGGCGTGTTGTCAGGTGTTTTTACTGGAATATTTGTAGGTATCATTGTGTCTTGGTTACAAAATAAAAACAATAAAAAACAAATCCAAAAATCAGTTGGAATACGAGGCCAGTAAGTTTTTTCTCGAACTACGTTTAATTCTTGATTCATCGGATGCTTTATTGCTTGCTAAATCAGGTAGTGAGTTTTTACCTACGAACATTATTAAGGCAATAGAACTTATAAGAAGTCATCCAATAAATTACTGGATTCATAATATAGGAGAGGGTCGATTTAAAAAAGAAATAGATCTTCTTGACCAAACATTTAATACCTATTTAAAACTCACCAAATCCTCTTCATATTTAGATACCCTCATTGAAGAAAGGTTCTTAGAGAAATTTGGCATATTAGATTATAAATATTACATCCCCCTATTTTACGGAATAATCACTGGCTGTGATATAGAAATTTTAAAAAAAAGCTTATCCAACCTTAAAAGATGAAGACTTTGAATTATTAAATACCATTAGAAGTGAGGAGAACTTCCCTGATAAAATAGGCTCTTATTTAACAAATCGAGAGAAGTTAGTAACACATGTAGCAGAGTTAAAAAATGCTTTGGACGAGAATAAATAGTTCTTGTCCTAGCTTAACTTAAGCTTAAGTCTTTCATTATTCAAGTCATACTGCTCTGCCTCTTCAAAAGGAACAATTTTTCGCCACACAAAAAGCACTTCATCAGTTGTTGTACGTTTTCCCCAGTACTCCCAACCCTCTGGCTGTTCGTTAGTTTTTGTTTCTTTATAAATGACTGTCTTTCCTTCCGCGGCCAACCTTCCAAAATTTAGAATAGCCATGTAATTTTCACCTCACTGTCTAAACCCTCATTTTCTTCAAATGTTCCGTTAATTCGTATTTGTAACCTTAGCCTAGGACCAGGCAAAGCATTCACCCTGTATAACCTTCCTGCTGGTATTACTTTCTCGGCTTCTAAATCTTGTTCCAAATTAGGGTTTATCATAACAGTAGTGTGATCATTTCCTGAATTTACACTTTTTCGGTGTGTTACCACATCTAAAAAAGTGTCTATAAGCGATCTACTACCTGACAGAGTGCACCTTAAACTGTGTCCCTCGTTTTCGTCAAAAGTCCCTGTTACCCCATAGACAATATGTTCAATAATGGCACCAGTGACTCCTGCAGGTGTTAACAAACTTGAAGAATCCGTGTTTTCTTTTCTAATCTCTCTTTTAAAAGGCACTACTTCTTCAACTCTTCTGTCTGTTAGTTTCATATATAGTGGGTCATTTTCATCATTCTTTACTTCCACCGGCAAGCGATTTTCAGAGCTTATAGGTGTTACCCCATCAGGGCCGTATATAATTACTGGTGAATGGAAATTCTTTTTGGGATCTCCACTGTCTTGAGGATTATCCCTTACTGGTGTAGACCAACCCTGTCTATCTTTAGGTAATTCAAAAGCCATTGTTTTTCCCCCTTTTTCGTATAAAAAAGAACCTATTTCTTTTTAGGTTCGGCTTGTGTGTTTTTATTTTCTTTTTTCTTTCATTTTCAAACTTTTTTTAGTTTTTCCTTTTAGTTTCGTCGTTTTCCAAGACCAGCTTTTTTATTTCTTCTTGCATTGTCATCTGGCCAGCAACGGCCATAGCCTTTTCTTCTGAAAGCCTGGTTATGTCGGTGCTTAGAGCTCCCATAGCATAACTCATATTTATCTTTTCCATTTCAAGCTGCCTCCTCTAATGCCTCAATTCTTTCCGTAAGATTAACTATAAGATCTAAATACCAATCAATGGCCTCTTGTTGCTCTTGTATTCCCTTGATGGCCAAGCTCGTATAAGATTGCTGGTGGATGCTATTTCCCATTTGTTTAATACAATATGGACTTTGTTCGAACAAAGGCCCGATCTTTCTATCTTCTTCACTATCAATCATGTCATAAGAGTAAATTGGTAAGTTCAAAATCATATCAAGAGCGTTGTCATCAAAGAATGCGATATTCTCTTTAAATTCCCTACGAGACCCTTCATTGAAAGCACTAGCTGTAATGGCCCTGAAAGATGTATCCCCCACATTCCTCACCTGCACACCGTGGGTACTGTCCAAACCTTTAATCCCATTATTGGCTAGGTTCATTTGGATGTGATTTTGCTCTGGATTATATAGTGTCGCGTACTGACTGGTAGCATCAAGATAAAATCTCATCAGCCTAGGACGGATCTGAATCAATCCACCGTCATTTTCCAGTTCCAAATGCCCGCTATTATATCCACGAATAGTTTTGTTGTTAAACATCTGAATATATCCGTTGTGGACATTGTAATGAGAAGCGGTAAAGCCAGCATAACCGTCATCGTTCCAGTTTCTTGATTGAATCCCATCTTGGGAGCCTAATCCTTTTAAAGTGGCTGCACCTAATCTCATTAAACCGTGAGTATAACCGTCTTGATCAACAGGTTCAAAACGAGCAAAGCGAGACCCATGGGTCCATACTGCAAATTCCCCGTAATCACTAATGCTAATATAGTTCTCAGGAGAACGTTGAAATCTCAGTCGGCTCCCTGTCCAATCGATACGTCCTTCCCATGCATCCCTCGAACCAAAATAAATTTCATCCCCTTCCAAAGATTCAAAGCGACTTGTTTTAATCGTGGCCCCTTCAAGAGTACCAGCGAACGTACCACTGGCTGCTACTAGCTCACCAGTAAATGTGCCACTTGCAGCTATCAACTCCCCTACAAAGGTGCCATTCACGCCTTGAAGAGTTCCAGTAAAATCACCATCCACTGCCTGAAGCTTACCAGCAAAAGTACCTCCAGCTGCCTCCAAATTTCCAGTGAAGACACCATTCGCAGCTTGTAATTCTCCGGTAAAAGTGCCTGTTGCAGCTTTTAGTTCTCCTGTGAATTCCCCATCAACAGCTTGTAATGTACCAGCAAAAGTGCCTCCTGAAGCTTCTAAATCACCAGTAAACGTACCACTAGCCGCTAAAAGTTGACCTGAAAATGTTCCTGTAGCTGCACTTAACGAACCGGTAAACGTACCATCTACAGATTCCAAGGTAGTGGACCTGATCAATCCACTCTCAAAGGTATAACCTAACAGAGTGCCCACGGTAAGCTGTTCTATATCCACTTTTCCCTCTAGCTTACTTGTGTCTAGAGTGCCATCAGGGTTAAAGTTATCCGCTTTATCCCAAATTTCCTTACCGTTTTGTACGGTTTGTTCTAAAGAGCTTTGTGCCTGTTCAATGTTTGAGATAGTATTTTCTATACTTGATTGAGCACTTTCTAAATCACTAACAGCAGAGGAGATATTTCCCTGGGCTGTTTCTAAACTTTCTACTGTTGCTATAATATCTTGCTGTGTTTGTCCCAAGTCTCCTAAGGCATAATCAATTTCAAGTTCAGCTGCATAAAGAATTTCTTCAGCATAGGTCATCGCATCCTGTTTGGCTTGAGAAGTCCGGTCATCCACTTCATTTCTATTATAAGCGTCCACTTCAAAAGCTTGTGTAGGAGTTGCCTTTACCCATTCTCCTGTTTCCTCATCCCACCGCTTCCAGATATGAGGCCTTCTAGAGGTATCCATCCAAAGTTTACTTTTATCTTCAGGTGGTTCAGGCCCCTGATGAACAGTTGCTTTACCGCTAATTAAGTTTCCTTGCCGTCGTAAACGGTCTTGTATTCGTTTTATAAAAGGAGGCTGGTGTAAAAAGACTTCTCTATAATCGCCAAAGACATGCTGACCTTGTTTTGCATCTGTCTGTGATCTATGCAACTCTATAATACGAGCTTCTAAAGTTAAAGGTGGCGAGAAAGAAGTGTCTTTAATAATCAACGCATCTCCTATTTTTCTCCTCATATGATCATAGCCTGGTAGCTTTTCTAAAAATGAGGATTCAACTTCATATGTGATGACTGCATTAATTCTATCTTGCAGTTCATCCCATGTTTGCTGCAGTACTTCTTCAGGAGTGATTTCTTCTAGCTGATTAGATTGTTCCTCTTCTTCAGACTCAATGGAAAACTCTCCAAAGATATGCTTACCGTCATCTTTCCACCTTTGGAGGGCATCAGGATCCCCCACCCAAGCCTGCCCTATTGGTTTATCAACTGGATCACCACGAGACACACGCCATTCTACACTTTCAAATGTAATTATCTCCCCATCATTATCCGTAGCATAACCATAAAGGGCAGTGTAAAGGTTTTGTGTATTTTCAATTCTTCTTATTCCTTTCAAATCATGGCCTAACTCAACCACTTGACCTGTTTCTTCACCCAGCGATTGGACAAGATCAACTAGTTGGTACGCCACTCTAGAACCTATAAATTGAACCCGGAATCTCACCTTCAAACCAAATATACTTTTCATGTGATGGAGTGCTTTCAAGGCATTTTGAGGCTCTTCAAAATGAATGGTTCTAGAGCCTGCAAATTCAGTAACGCCTCTGACCCACCCAGTACCATCTAATATATAATCAGTCGCTGCATTAACCACTGTTCCTGATAAAGTAGAAGGCATAATGACACGACCAGTGCCAATCTCTCCTACTGCAGCATTCTCTGTAAACACCCGTTTAATTGCTTGACCATCTTTATGGTCATTCTCTATTTCTTTTACTTTAAAAAGCAAACCTGCTTCCATCTGAATCTTTAATAGAGACGTATCCTTCATTCTCCAAGTAAACTACGGCTTCGTGATGAGCCACACAACTAAATTCATATGTGGCATACCCGTTTTTTTCCATGCTGTGGTGATCATCATCAAAGTAAACGGCTGTTCCAGGAGCATCATTAGATAACTCTGAACGAATTACTTTATTTCGATCTAGAACTAAAATCATTAATACCACCTACTTTGATATGATGCCTTGACCCTTACTGTTTGCGGATGCACAGCAAGTTCTGTTTTTCCGGGTTTTAGAGGAATCCAATCACCGGCCGGATCCCATAGCCATTGCTGTGGTTCACCATTTTTATTAATTCTGTGTGTATGAGTATCAATTTCTATTACGTCACCCGGATGGGCTATATAAGGTATTTCTTGTGACCCAGGTTGATTTATCTTTTTTACTTTAATCCTACTTACTCTTTTTGTCGCCGGTTCATACTCTCCAGAGGTTCCCAAGTGCACTTGCACTTGAGCTAGCCTATCCATGTATTTTTCTTCTAAGTCCACATAATAAGGGGATGTATGACGAGCATGGTGTGTTCCGTCTTCATTAACTTTTGCTATATAAGCTCTCCAGCGATTTCCTACCCTTGTTAGTCGTAAAATCCCTTTAAAGTCATTCCATGCACCGGCATAGTCAGGGTGAACAATGAAGTATTCATCATTATCAAAGGGCCCCAGCCTCATTTCTCCTCTATTTTGGGTAGTGTTTGCCCAAGCATCTTTCATGGCCATTTTTCCTATCATTTCATTGTTTACATCCAGCAAATAAATTTCTACTCGACCTACCTGAGCTTGTCGGTTTAATAACTCGATTTCTGCTTCTATCTCAAAGTCCTGGAGGCTTCTGGTAGACTTGTTTTTCTTGCCGGCCCATGCCACCTGTTTCCATCCCCATATTCCTTTGCAACAAAAGAAGAACCTTCACTAGCCATTTCCCCCTGAATTGTTCCCCCGTCCACTTGAACACCTTCAGTCCACCCTACCAACGTAGACATGGTATTATCCATAACTATTTCTTCTGGCTCAAACTGGATAGAATCAACATCCACGGGATAGCCAAGCATTAAATATTTATCTGGAGTCACTAAGGATAAAAAGGTTGCCGGCTCATCAAAGGTGCAAATATATTTAGGAAAGGCAGGAGCTGTTCCACTGTTAATAATGGTAATAGCCCCTGACTCTCAGCCAAAAGATTAGACATCATGCCTTTTTGGTCCAGTCTTATACTCTTCTGCTCTCCAAACTTGACTGGATCCGGCATAAAGAACACGAGAGTAATTTTCCCTTGCTTATTAATCTCATCAATAGGCGTCTGATCCACTAAAATGGCATAACGTAAACGATTTGGTTCATCAAAGATTTCTAAAGGGGCGACCTTCTCAGTTCTAAGCTTACCAGCTGCCACTTCTAAACGATCCCTCAATTTCTCGAAGGTTTTGTCTTTAATCATTACATCAACTTCAACAAAACGAGATTCATTTCTTACACTGAAAAGGTGTGACCCATCCCGATTTGGTACTTCAAGAGTTTTCATGGTTCGAGGAGGCAGGACATCCCGGCGAATCGCTTTGATCTTATCAAATATATCTAATAAATTATGATTGTTAAACTTGATCATTAGAAATCACCACCTGCTCTACTCTCTAATTTTTCTCTTCTTTGCTTTTCTTCTTCACTTGCATAGGCTGTTGCTCTAGCAAATTCTCGATCATTTATTTGGAAAATCGCTGTTACTGGTTGTTCTCTGTTGTTGCGATAATTATGAGGTTCATTCGTACCCTGATCATTAGTAGGAGGACCAGCAACAGCAAAAGCTGGAATAGCTGGCTCTTCTATTTTAGGGATAGCTGCAGAAGCCATTCTCTTAGCAGCAGCTGCTATATCTTTGTACTTGTTATCTATCCCTATTTCAGTACCTTCACCCACAGGTTCCCCGACTTCCTCTTCCATCAGCTTACTGGGAGAGTTTATGCCTAGTACTTTTTTGACTGGACCAGGGATATTATCGTCTATGAATTTAGAAACGTTTCTCTTTAACGTGCCGGCCATACCGCTTATACCACGCCACAACCCTTGAATAATATCTCTGCCTATTTGATAAAGATCAATCCCCTCAAAAAGGATTGAACTTCATTCCAAATATCAATAGCTGTGTCCTTTACGTCGTTCATCCGATCGCGTACAGAGTCAACTATGTCTTGAAACTTTTCCCTCACCGTGTTCCACAGATCAGATAGGGTTTCAGTAAAAAACGATTTTATTTCGCTCCAAATTTCAGTGATACGTGATTTGGCATCGTTGGTCCGATCTCGAACAGAGTTAGCCATGTCTTGGAAGCGCTGACGTAGGTTGTTGAGTATATTAGAAAGAGTTTGAGTGAAGAAGGATTTTATTTCACTCCAAATTTGGTTAACCCGATTTTTCGCATCATTTAGCCGATCACGGACTGAGTTGACCATATCTTGAAATCTTTGGCGCAAATTACTGAGAATTTCAGACAGGGTTTGAGTGAAGAAATTTTTGATCGAGCTCCAAATTTTCCGAATTCTATCATATGAATTTTGAGCCCGTGTTTGAATGGTTTCAACCATATTTTGAAACCGTTCACGCACATTGGAAATAATATTTGAAAGGATTTCACTGAAAAAGACTCGAATTGCTGTCCACACTTGAGTAATCCGCTCTCTCATTCGCTGAACCTGTGTCTGCACTGCTTCAGCCATGTTTTGGAATCGCTCACGTACTCCGTTAACTATGTTTTGAACGAGCTCAACCAACCAAGTCCACATGTCCCTAAACCATTGAACTATGGCATTTACCATGTCAGGTATGATTGAATTACCTACCAGTGTCATATACAGTCCGTAAAAGAAGTCAACAATGGTGTTGATGAAAGTCGAAAAGAAGTTCACGACCCATCCCATAAACTGAGGAAGAACTGGATGGCATTTTCTGTAGCTCTTTCCCAGTATTCTAGAGCACTGGCAAAGTCTAAGGTGATAATTGAGATAATCACCATGAAAACATTGACTACAAAATCGACCATGTTTACAAACGCATTAATGAGAGGGCCTATGGCTGAAACGGTTGCATTAAAAATTGAAATAGCCAGCCCAAATGCAGAAACAACCACACTTACCACAATCACTCCAACCGCAGTAAGGATAGGAAGTATACTTTCAAATAGTTGCTTCAAGCTATCCCATATTGGGTTAAGCGAATCAAGTAAATTTTGAAACGCAGCCTTTGTTGTCTCGATCAGTGGTTGAAAAGCGCTAAAGGCAATCTCAAAACGTTCTTTCATGGTGTCCCAGTTTCGATACAGTTGAACACCTATGGCAATAAGACCTGCGACTGCCACAACCACTAAACCTATTGGGCCTGTTAGGGCTGCCAAAACGCCACTAAGTAGTTGCTCCAGTTGCTAACGAAGCCACTACCCTAACCACCGTTCCTATAGGAGAAAAGAGCATACTAAAACCTGTCCCTAATAATCCTACAGCTTTAGCAAGAAGAGGGACAGTCATCAACAAAGGACCAATTGCTGCTGCTGCGGCTGCAATCGCTACAGTCGTTCTTTGTGTATCTTCATCTAGAGTAAAAAAACGAGTTGATAATTCTTCTATCACTTGGCTTGCCCAATCAGCTGCATCAGCTACCAATGGAAGAAAGATATCTCCTAACTCAGCTAAAACATTCCTCACTCTATTAAGAGCGTTAAAAAGCTTTTGCTCAGCTGTTTCATTCATCTTATCAAAGGCAGCTTCTGTTGAACCTGTAGCTTCCCCCATCGACTCAAGGATTTCGTTAAACTCTTTTCCCTCACCGCTTAGTAGAGTCATGGCAGCTGTTCCAGCTTGAGTGGATCCGAAAAAATCAGTTACGGTAAGTCCAGTCTCATCAGCTTCTTCTTGGAGAATTCCTAGAACATCGGCTGTGTTATATCCTTCTGCTTGTAATTCCGCAAATGATTTCCCTGTTCTCTCACGTAGAATGTCATCTACATCTGAACCTGATTTTCCAAGTTCATCAAACATGGCTCGTAAATATGTTCCTGCTTCAGCTGTCGAAATACCATTCCTCGTTAAAACAGCGTACCCAGTGGACAATTGTTCTAATGAAACGTTGTTCATTTCAGCTACAGGGATAACTTTCCCCATGGAAGCAGCTAGCTCGTCAACCGTGGTTTTACCTTGGTTCTGGGTGTTGATTAAAACATCAGTAACATGGTCAGCATCTTCCGCCTCTAACCCATACGCGTTTATAGCAGTAGTCATGATATCAACTGCAGTAGCCGTATCAGTAAAACCACCTTTGGCTAACCTTACTGCTTTTTCCGTAAAACCTATTGCTTCTGCTTGGTCAATATTTGCAGAAATAGACTGGTAAACAGCTTCAGAGTATTCATCAAATGAAACTCCCATGTCATTGGATGCTGTTCTAATAGCTCTTTTGTAGGCTTCCATTTCTGACTCTGATCCAGTTAACAAAGTAGAAACCTTAGCAAAAGCAGTTTCTTGATCCATGCTAAATTTAAAAGCCGCGGTACCTGCTGCTACAAGCGGTGCTGTTACAGTTTGGGTCAATGTCTTCCCTATATTACCGACTTTCTGTGCACCTGATTCCATTTTCCCTTGTAACTGGGCCCAGCCTGCTTCAGCTCCACTGGGGTCAAGGTAAGAATCTATGACCACACGACCGTCACTCATTTGTTCTCACCTCCCGATGGACGAAGCATTGAAGCTAAATGATCAAACTTAGCGTCAATTTCTTGAATGGTTTCAGCCCCTTCCAGGCGATAAATCCTCTTTAATTCAATCAAGCGTTCCCGTTCCTTCTGGTTGTATTTTGTTTGGGTCGGAATCTCTTCTTTTCGTATGGAGACAACCTGTTTGAACTTGGTTTTATCACTCAAGTTAGAAAGAAGTGCTTGAAACTTTCGCCAATGTAACTTTCCTTGTTGTTCAAAAAGATCGATATTGTAGTCAAATAAAAAAGACGCATAGATATACTCTGCGTCCTTGTTGATGTCATATATTTTTTTGTTAGGTATAGTAGATATTTCTCCTTGATTACTTTGTTCTTTCTTATCTGAGGCATTGAGAATAAAAGAACCAAAAACCTCGTTAAAGAGAGTCACTTTTTCTTTGTAAGCTAATCCTTTAACTTTCTCTTTTTCTGTGACAAACATTTCTAAAAATATTTCTATTTTCTCGACCTCAGTAAACTTATCATCATCCCATAATTCAAATGACCTAAGCACTTTATCAAAGGCCATATCAAGGTGAAGAACATCCCCTTTGAATATTATCCTGTCATCAAAACGGTCAGTCAGTTTCATGCGTCATCACTACTTTGTGTAGTATTCTTTTTGGTCCATTTTGATTTTGCCTAATTTTTTTGTTAGCCAATCAGATACTGCTTCTACTACAGCAACTAAGTTAATCATTGACTTCCCTGTAGCCTCGTAAATTTCTTCAAAGGTCCCCTCACCAAAGAACGCTTCAATAAATCGAGCCACTTTCTTCATTTGTTCTTTCTTATATTCTTCTTTTTGCTTAGCATTCAATTTAGAAAGATCCTTTTTCTTCTTCCACTCTGCATGCAATATCTCCAGTTCTTTTTCATATTTCTCCAAGCTGTTATCATCAAAGTAAACATGGTATTCTTTCTCTGCAATCTCAAACTCGTCATAAGGTAAATCTAAATCTATTTGAATTCTAGCCATTCTAATCGCCTCCTAAAATAAATAAAAAAGAGAGAGCTAACGCCCTCTCATCAATTATGCAGCTGTGTATTCTGGCTTACCGTTAAAGTGGATATCAACAGAAATTTCTCCTTTAGCATTCGCATCCCCACTTGGTCCAGTGATTTCAGCAAGTGTAATAGGGCCCTCAAAGACTTCTCCACTTGGCAGCGTCCACCTAAAAGTCGTTTCCCGATCATTTCCTACTGACATGGCCTTTGAGTAAATCCAATCTTGAGCCTCGTCACCAAAGTAACGATGGCCAGAAAAGGACAAAGTGAGTTGCGCTCCCAGTACTGTAGAGGTAGCAAACCCTTCCCCATCCAAGTAATGGTCCTGATCCACATCCTCATTTGTATTAGGATCAAAAGAGTTAAACCCTTTTGCTAGTCGGACATAAGTTGCCTCTGATTCACCCGGCGTAGTATTAATTTCAAATCGGTGCTTTGACTGTACTAGTAAACCCTCTTCTTGCTCTGCAAAATGCTGCAAATTTAGCGGCAAATAAAACTTTCCCATCTTCTATTCCTCCTTTTTAATATAAAGATCAGCCTGAAAAATGGCTGTATAAATCGGACCGTCGTTTGTTCTTTCCACCCAATTTGTTGTGGTGTAGACATCTGAGTAATTAAATACAAAAGAGCCATCACTTGAGTTAATGGCTCCATTTGTTAATCCATCAATTAAGTTTTCAATGGCTTGGCATGTATCATGAGCTAGTCTATTCTCAGAGTGCTGCACTAGGATTTGAAACTGGTAGGTATAATTTCTTCCTCCAGTTAAATATTTTGTAGGAGGGGTTGCTGGAGTCGGTCTGATTGCTACACTGTTCCCTGCAGAAAGGGTGCCAACTTCGATGGGAGCACCAAATAAATTTATCTTTTGCTCTATATATTGTTTAACACTATTTAAAAAGTCCATCTATGCTCCTCCTACAACCCTCTTCTAATAGCATCCTGAGATATTTTAAGCCAACTTGGTAAATGCATAGACTTGGCATTCTCAAACCACAGACCTGAAGCATTTGGGTTTCTATCTTTGCTGAAATTGTACTGTGGGTTGTAATACAACCTTCTAGAATAGGGGGTTGACCACATAATTTTTCCATCCCCTGGCTTTGAATTACGAACACCACTTTCAATTAAGTCCCCTTGGTCATGTGGAGCATAAAAGTTACTGTCCTTTAATACTTGGGAATCTAATTCTTTTTGGCCACCCTCAATAGATGTTTTAATCAATTTCGCTATTCCCCCAACCTGTAACGTGGTCTTAAAATTAATCATTTACCCAAGCTCCAATTCCAAATGATGTGGATCAGGACCGAAAGCATATTGAGGATTTACCTTAACTACCTTCAACTCTTTCCCTTGAAAAGTCACATGATCCTGCTCTTTGGCATCAGGGAAGTAAGATGAGTGTTTCCGATCAATAAATAAGATATGCTCAGCCCTTATTTCTTCTCGATTAGCTGCCCTGTTAAAGCTGGTGGCAGGTTCGACCCTGACATTATCAATGGTATATTCTTCACCAGGTTGAGTGTCCCATCCATCACTTTCACCCTGTTCTTGATACTTAACTGAATGAATTAAGAGGCGCTTTGGAATTGGCCTGACTTTAGGCATAATAATCACCCACAGTTGAAACGCCGCTATAAAGCAAGCCGGTAGGCTTAAGATACTGGATCACCGCCTGCGAAACTACATTCTGTTTTGAGCGCTCGCTATTATTTTGTGTTCCTTTTCCATAAGAGAAATTCCCTATATTCACATTGTTTAAAGAATCGCCCACTGTAGAAACTTCCACTCCGCCTTCCAATTCAAAAAATTCTACTTGTGCAGCTGTAGCCTTTTTTACTTGGTCTTGCTGGAAAGGTATGAGTTTCTCAATTCCTTGCTTAGCAACTTTGTAGCCCGTCACTTGATCAATGATATCGGAAGCTCTTCTGATCATACGTTCCAATTCCTTTTCATCGTCTACGGAAGCACCTTTAAATTCTTCAATGTAGTAATCTTTATCGATATAGGCAGGCATCATTTAGCCCCCTTTATTTCTTCAGCTTAGCAATCTCAGCTTTTAGCTTCTTATTGTCTTCCTCTAACTTAAACTGTTCTTCTTCAGATGTATTTAGCTTATCTAAAAGCTTGTTATACTCTTCAGCGGCAATGGTTTTTCCGCCTGTTGCACGTTTAACTATCTTACCTTTTTCATCTATTTGGTCGTATCCCTGTTTCAAGTAATTCTCCACAGATGTGTCAGATACTTTAAGGGTACGGTTCCCCTTTTTTACTTTTGGCATGATTAGCCTCCTTTATAGTTGTTTAAATAAAAAGAGAGAGCCCTTTAGTAGCTCCCTCTACTCACTAGCTTCCACGTTAAATGCCATACCAGGAACCTTTCGTTCAATAGCAAAGACATCCCAATATTTACGCTCGTAATAAAGATATTTACCACCAGTAACAGCTGAAGGCTCTTGTAGATTAACAAAGTCATATTTCTGAGGAGCAATAATTGCTCTTGGGTGAATCAAGATCATGTTGATCTGAACAGCAGACGGATCAGCAACAGCGCCTCTGGTAAAGTCATAAACTGTCTTCATACGAGAAGATGGCACTCTAACGACATTTACCTCATCAAGAGACCGAACACCGCGATTTACAGACCCATTATTGTTTGTTACCTGGATGCTTCTATCAATTTTTTCTGCATTTTTAAGAGCAGTATAGACCGGCGGTGTAACGTATAAAATTCTTCCTTCTTGCGGTACTTCAGCTTCATCCATTTCTTCCATAAGTTCATCAAAGATCTGCAAAGCATTTGAAACTGTAACTTGAGTTCTATCAGCTTCCCCACCGTACTCCTGATACTCTGAATACAACTTAGAAGCCATGTACTTATCCATTTCGGGAATCTTTTGCTCATCGTTAAAGACATTAGTTATGTTAGCAATGGTAGTAGCCATGTTTGTTTCATCCACGTCTACCGGATCCACCAGGGTACGGAATTCACGATCATGACCAAGGCTCTTAGGCTCCCAATCGTTTTCTACCTGACGAGAGAATCCGCCAACTTCATCACGATTAACATCCACCATTCCAGTGACGTCAATGCGCGGAATCTGAATAGTCTTAGAGTTCACCCAGCGAATACGAGAATTGTTTGAAGTGTTGTATAAAGCCGTAAAAAATAACCCTTGGGAGAACTTTTGCTCCAGGGCTTGAGAATATAATTCTGCATAGTTTAGGGGACCTGCTGAAAAGTGCTGCAAGTTCATTTTAATCATTGGTTTTGTCATAGTAATCTTCCTCCAGGATTTTATTTAAATGCTTGTTTCCAGTGATCTAAATCAGTAACTGACTGTTTCTTATGCTCCCATTTGTAAAGGCAGGCTTTTTCTCTTCCTGCGGATCCCCTTTAAAATGTGGTACTTCTCTATAACTTTTGTAATTGCATCATCCATGGTGACTTCATCATTCACCATCCCCTTTGCAAGGGTCACAACGTCTTCAACAGAGTCAGCATTCACACCATTCTTCATGGCACTAATTTGAGCTTTAAGGAAGTATTTTCTTCGCTAGTAGTGTTGTAGCTTGTCTCTAAATTAGTTAACCGTTCCTGTTGCTTCTCTGATTCTGTTTTCTGTGAATCTTGCCATTCTTTAAACTTCTGCATGCCTTCCTTGGCATTTTCAAAGTCCTCAATGCCAAGCTGTTTTAGAAGCTTTTCTTGTGCCTTTTTAGTCTCTTTGGCAACGACATTATTAACATCTTCTTGTTTGAATGTTTTTTCTTCCCCTCCACCAGGTGGAGTATTTGGTTCTTGCGTTTGCTGTTTGCTTTCTCCACCAGCTGGTGGTTCTGTTCCTCCGCCCTCTGGCGGTTCTTCTCCTCCAAAATATTGAAGGCGCATAGGTATAATAGGCTTGATTTTTTGTGGAATAAACATATTGATTTCCTCCCTAATTCGGGTGATTGTCCTTCTGTTTTGTTTAGGGCCCACTACAGATAACGGGCATAAAAAAATGCCTAGCATCATTAAGTGCTAAGCTCTTATAGATTTCCTTTACTTGCCCATGTTACTTCAGATCCGTCTATATCTACTACGTCGACACCAAGACAACATTCCTTAGGTTCTTTTTCTTCCTTGTTAAGGTTACGCTCTATACTTTTAAGAGAGCGACTGATTTCAGAAAGTGTTTTATTTAATTGCTTAAGTTTCTTCTCCAAGTCCTCACCTCCTAGTAGAGTTGTTCATTTGCCCTTCTTCTCGTTCGGCCAGTTTCTTTAATAAAGTTCCTCATTTGTTCCTGCTTATCTCTAATCTTTTGATTAGCGGCTGCAATCCCTACCTCATCTTTAGCAGCTTCCATCATGCGCTTTTCCGTCTTTGCTTTACGAATATCACGCTCAATCTTTCGCTGTTTCTGGCTATTTTCATAAGCTCTATCATTCTTTTTCTGAGAGACCGGTTGATATCGTTTCTTAGAGTAGCCGGGAAAGTACGGATATTTAACGTGGTGACAGTTAATACCGAATAACCCGTCTGGTTCTCCCCAGCTTGTTGATCCTAGGTTAGGAAAGCGACTATTCCCACCACTACGACTATAAATCTTACCTTGATAGGGTGCGCACTTTGGTCTAGCTCCTGCGTGACTCGAGACTTCAACTAAGTTACAACCCCATTCTTCAAAGCGCTGTTCTTGCATCTCATTTGTCACATTATTTGAGAGCGTTCTTGTAAGCATCCTCACATAACCCTCTGGAGAATAATTCCTACCGTTTTTTCGTAAAGCCGGCAGTCCTTCCCGGGATAATGCCTTACACTGTCTCTAATTGTTTGCTCAGAAGATTTGACTCCAGTTAGTGACTCAGCTACAGAACGATTAACTATATTCCTATAAGCTTGTTCAGAGCTGTCCAGAATCGTGGAGTTCACTAAGTTCAACGTATCTTCTGCCTGGTCTTGATAAGCTCTTAAAATATCCAATATAGCGTTATCTTCTGCAAGTGGAGGAGGCTGAGTAAGATCCACACCATTTTTAAGTGCTTCCTCCATGTACTCTTCATTGCCCTCTATTCCTTCAAATCCGGCTTTTCTTAATGCTTCCTTAATCTCCCTCTCAGAAACACCGCTTTGTCTTGCTACGAGGCGCAGATTTTCATTGTTAAGGCCATTCAATTGGTTGAGCTTTTGGAACTGCCACTCTGTGACATTACTATCTAGGAGGCTCTTATCATCAGCCAACCTTTTAGCAATGTTTTCAAGCATATCAGCTTCCATTGCATTATAAATCTCAATCACAGGACTTGAGAGTTGCTCCAGACGTTCTTTGTTGACCATTACTCACCACCACCACGGAATAAATCATAGTCATCGGGTGGCTGCTCCCTCTCTTTTTCCTTACTTATCTGTTCAAGAATAGACTGAGCGTCTTCTTCAGTCACCTTATGAATCTTTTGAATGGCTTGAAGTTTAGAAGCAACCTCAGCATTAACAAGCATGATCCAGTGCTTTGCATTGGTATCTCTATCCTCTGCAATGGAATCATCAAAGTTTACCTTTGTCTCAATGCCTTCAGGCGGGCTAAAAATGCCATATAAAGAGGCCACATCTGCAATCACATCTACAAGGTCTTTTAATCCCTCTTCAATGATTGTGATATGGCCTGATCTAGTCCTATAGGTTTTAGAATTCTCACTGACAACTTCAGTTGCAGTCTTTAATCCTTCTGAATCAAAAGTAAAAGCCCCTGCTGAGAATCCTGTCTGCATAGCCTGGATATTCAAAAGGCTGTTGATAGCAGAAATATGCTCTTCGACTCTTAAGTCTAAGGAGTGCTCTTGGATCCCGGTATCATCGTTATCAAAGTGGAATGCTTCATAGACTTCATCGTCAGCATCAAAGTATCTGTGCATGTGACCAGTCTGTGGATCAACTACTGTTTTAATTGCAGAAGTAGGAACAGTGATTCTTTTCTTCCCTAATCTAAATTCTCTTTCAAATGAATCAAAGGCAACATCCAGTGAATGCATTGTATCCAAGGCATCAGCATAAATTGAAACCCCAAGGTTGCTACTCATGTCAATGTTGTTAGCTATGTTAGGCTTAAATCCAACAAACAAGGAACGCTTTAGGCCTGTGATGCTCACATTTTCCTCAAGTTCTGGGTAAAGAGTTTCCAGGGGAACTTTAATTCCTACCTCACCCTTTGTTTCACTCATATAGAGCTCATTATGAATGGTGTAGATTTCTCCATCCCATTCATGCCATTCAAGCAGTGTGTAGTATTTATCTCCTTTTCTCGATTCATTGACAAAGATACCTTCAGTAATTTCTTTGCCGTTGTAAGCAATAGGAATAAAACAGTCTGCTGTTACATAAGAGAGTTTTATTTGTTGATCCTGTACATAGACCTTGATGAACATGCCACCCATAGCAAACATGTACTCTAAGTAGTTCTGGAAGTTTTGATAAAAGGCATTTTTCTCTAAGACATCCAAAACCTTCTCTTGGAATTCGTCAGCATTTTGGCCTTCCTCTTCTTTACCAATGGAAATAGAGCATTTTTCATTAAAGACCAGGTTGGCCATTTCTTGAGAAACCACTTTAGGCATCTTCATGGATTTCATTCGGCGTTTCTTTTGGCCGTTAACAGTTTTATAGGTAATGTCATGCCACTCTTTATAGTAGCTTTATAGAGGGCCATCCACATGCTTATATAGTTATAAAACTCGTCAGTTGCTATAGATTCTTTTCGCTGTGTCACTTTACCCAGGCTTGATATCAGTCCCATTCGATACATCACCTCCCTAATCTTTTGCATGATGTTTTTGAACATGTTTTCACCACCTTATAGGACATATCGCTTATAGAAATAGTTGTTGCCGTACCTGGCTTCATCCATAGCGTGGTTATTGTCATCAACTGGCTTTCCGTTGTCGTCCCTAATGTACATCCCAACCTCTTTTATAAAGTTGTAATGGTCATAATCATCATTTGGCTGCTCAATTAGAAGGAATTGCTCATTAGTCATTGCACTTTGTAGCCTTTCAATCCCAACTTCAATTCCTTTTGATGATCCTTTTATGTCTTTGTTGTTGTTGTCAGCTGGTCTTGTTTGGATCCCTAATAGGTGGAGCTCTTCTCTAAGTGATTTACAGGCAGGGTCTATAAAGACTTCAGAACGAACCATGTTATATGTTTCCTGGCACCAGAAGATAAACTCTTTAATCTCCTTGGCGTAAACACTCATTGCCTTGGCCTGTCCTGTATCAGTACCACTGTGAAAGTAATGGGCTACTCTATTGAGTTTAAATTCAAATGATCGTTTCTTTCCGGTATGTTTGGTTACAATATTGCAGGCCACGCTTGTTGCATCGCTTTGCCCTCCGTCACCAGAGAAGTACATCTCAATCTTTTGACCTTCTAGCTTTGGCTTTATGTTCTTGTCCATGTCAAAGACGCTGTAGATCACACCAGAAGGAATGACTCGTTTACCTTCCCAGTCTCTTTGAAAGAGATAAGGATTCTTCTTTAAGGTTTCATAAATCTCTTGTTTACGTTCTTCTGTGATTATTGGGTTGTCGTCTATGGTCCAGTGAGTCCAGCGTGTTTTTTGTACCTCAAACACTTCCTTGATAACAGGATGGTTTGGAGCTGGAGGGTTAAGATCAGCCAAGTGATAACGGTCTTTAGCTGCAAAGGTACGCCTGAAACATTCCTGGATCATATCCAGATGAAGCAAGTCAATCTCACAAAAGGCTACGGATCCTAATGACATCCCAGTAATTGCCTTTTTGCTATCAACCTTGCCCCCTCCTTTGTAGTAAACCTTCTTCACTCCATTTGGAGTATGAACTTCTAAATGATCCCCGTGCTCGTCATGCTTGATCTGTCCCAAGTCTCCAAAGATATGAATCAGACCAAAACCATCACACTCCATGAAGAGCCTGAACGCCTGCTCTTGATTATAAGCCACTACCAAATGGTTCTGATCCCGGGAAGTAGCTAAATAGTCAGCATAACGAAAAACACCGGCAGTTGTTTTAGATGACCGGGGTGTGCCCTCATTTACTTCCAAAGTGTGATCATAAGGAGCTTGAATAATCTGCAGCTGCTTAGGCGAAAAGGTGATAGACATTATTCCTCACCCTTCCTAGCTTGAATAAGTGCTTCAAGAAGACTGGTATCTTTCTTAGTGCCTTTAATAAGCTTAGTGCGCTCTTCAATAAACTCAGTCTCTTTCTTAGTCTTATCAAGAGTCGCTTTCATTCTTTCAGCCTGCAGCATTCTTTCATCATCCTCATGAACCATTTCATTAAACTGCTTGAGCATCCCTCTTAGCTCTCCCATAGCTCTGCTTTGAGAATTTAAAAAGGTAGCCTGACGATCCCAAGCAAATTGGAATTCCCATTCGGTTTCAGAACTGCTTGAAGTATCTCCCCAGCTTTCTTTTTCTTTCTTGATTTCCTTAATCATTTCTTCTTTTGATTCAACAAACATGATCTGTTGTGCTCTCATGATAGAAGCAAACTGTAATTCTATGTTCATCCAAAGAATATCAGCAGGTGAGACCTCACTCATCTGACTTACTATCTCTAATGTTTCGTCTGGAAGGAACTTAGAGAATAATCCATGCTTTACAGCGTTGGTGTTTCTTGGTGGAGCGCCATGGCCTTTAGCATTTATGTTGCCAGGCTGACCACCCTTCTTTTTTGTGTGCACACTTTTTTGTTTGGATGCACCTTTTCTCTTGTCCATTCATAACGCCTCTTCCAGGACTTAACGGTGTTAATTGAGACACTATACTTCTCAGCTATCTCTTTATATTTCATGCCAGCAAGATAATCCTGCTCAGCTTTCTTATGATTGTCGACCACTACATCTCACCCACCCCACTGTGTGGTTCGTTTGTTTTGGAGCAATAAAAAAGCACCCCGGAGGATGCATTTAATTAGTATTTTGTTGCCGAGTTATAAACTCTTCTAATAATGCCCTTATGTTTTAATGTCCTCTGCATTTTTTTCCTCTATTACTTTCTTCTCCTCTGATAAAATTTCTATCCTTTTTCTTGTATTATCTAAATACCCTTTATACTTCTCATATACTTGCCCTGAAGGTTCTCCTTGATATTCAATTACAGAATAGACTGACTCAAATTCGTTTAATAAATTTAGTTCTTCTTTGACGTTTATTTCGGATTGGTTACTGTCCTCTTTGTACCTTCTGGAAGGGAATGGTATATATATCATTTAACCTCCTTTGCAACATTTCTATGTGATTTTTATAAAACTGCTTAAAATTTTCCACTTTTTAGCACCACCTTTTTTAACACATTCGACAAAAGGAGATACTTTCCTGCAATAAGTAAAGACCCAAAAGGGCCTTCTCTTACGTAATTTTATTATGTCTTATAAACACTGCCGCGCCGACCTCCCTCCCAGTGTACACACAAAAAAATTATTTCCGCAAAAAATCTTTTATATGACTCATTTGTACCAAATGTTCCAGAATTTCCTCTTTTATACGACTGACTGTAGAAATGGTCATGCCTAATGCTTTTCCAATTCCTCTGTAAGTAAAGCCGATCATTAGAAGGTCCATTACAGCCTGCTGTTTTTCTGAAGGAAGAGCAGAGGCATCTTTATCTATAGCCTCCACTTTCCCTTTCATGCGTTCCAGTCGTTTCATTCGTCTAGCGTCTATCATTTCTTGATATTCTTCAGCATGATAATTAGTCCCTTGTGCTTTTGGCATAGAGGCTTCTAATCCATACTGACTGACAAGACTTGCGGGGGCTGACTTAGAACTATATAGTATCTTTTGCAACCTCTCAATCTCATGGATCATCCACTGATAATCTTTAATTACCTCATCTATTTCTTCTCTGAGCTTATCCATGTTCATTGTCATCACCCATTTATTTTTGTCTGATAGCTCCACCTCTGCCTCTCGAGTAAGTCGCTCTGTTCATTCCCATCAGACTCTTTATGTCATGGCTAGATAAGATTTCTTTCTTGCTCTTTTTCCTTTTAGACTTTTTCTTCTTCGCTTTCTTTGGTGGCTCTATGTTTAACTGTTTGGCAACTGCAGTTAACTGTTCTTGTAATGTTGGTTTCATAGCCATAACCCCGTTTCTATATTTGATTGCGGATCCGGGTCATCATTGGTTTGCGATTCATGACCTGGCTAGGCTTTCCGATCTTCAAAGACATAGAGTAATATTTTTTGTCTTCTTGATAGTGAACATTTTGCTTACAGCTATCGAAGATGTCTCTTATAATGCGCGTCATTTCTTCAATAAAACCAGACATCGTTTCAACAATCTGCTTCCAGGTTTCCTTTATCGTTTCCTTATACGCTTCTACATTCATCCCAGTATGGAAAAGGATTAAATCTTCATACTGCCTCTCCATACTTGTTCCTTCATCCACATGAGCTTTTCATTAAAGACACATTTCATTGGTATCATCCTCTCTTTGAAATAAAAAAAGAGGACACCAACTCTAGAGCTACTCTGAAATTAAATCAGAAATACTCTAAAGCTAGCGTCCTCCAGATGGCTGGTAGAACATTATTCAAGGTGTTTTTAGCTAAATTAAAAATTGTAGTCGCTACTTCTAAAAGATGTCTTTCAGTTGGAATATCTTTATATATTACCAAGTTCCCTTCTTTAGTTAATAATACCTTTAATACCTCTTCATCATCATCCATTATATTGGGCACATCTAGTCTTAACGCTGAAATAATTCCTTCACTTTCTTCGTACACATTCCAGTAATGGCTTTCTGTTACACTTCCTCCACCTAATATGCTACTTCTACATCCGCTATTTGAAGACCCCTCCACCAACCACCTCTTATTCTACCTAAGGCGCCGGCCTGAATTTCTTCTTTTAAAGAACTTAAGTCAATGGTTATCTTTTCAGACTTAAACACGTTCCCCTCTCCATGGTCATAAGTACCCTCGGTTAATCGCTTGATTCCATGCTCTATGATTGCTTTTTTGGCGTCACTAAACAGTAAGAAGTCGTCTTGAGTCCTAAATATATTAAAGGTCTCATCACGAGAGACAGCAATTAGATCATGTTCACTTCCATCTTCTATAATTCCCTTACCTTCAAAAGAATTTCCTATCGGGTGAAGGACTTGGTATTTATTAATCTCTTCCTCTGTGTACTCACTTAGTCCTAACTCCCTAATTTCAGAGGTGAATTGTAAAGTAGTTGTACCAGTACCCATACTATTTGTCCTTGCTGGGAAGTTTTGAGGAAAACTCTCTAATTTCTGCATTATTATTGATTGCGGCATCTTCTCTCCCCCTTAGTTTATTATCTCTAACGAGTATTTAATCCCTTTTAATAAATTGACTTTTTGTTTTGTTACTATAGTTACTTCATTTTGGTTGGCTGTTATATTTATGTTTGAATAGTTAACCTTAATATTAAATGTAGCAACTTCAGTAGGCTGCAGTTCTTTTATAAAATGTTTAGTCATAAAATTTTTACTTTTACTATTTCTTGATAATTTTAGAGTGTATTTATTTTGTTTTAGTCCTAAACCTTCGATCCCCTCATAAAGATTTATTAAAAATCACTGATTATTTTTTCTCCATTTCTGTATCTTAATCTCGCGTCTGCTGACACAGTAAGAATACGTTCTCCAGCGTTATCAACTTGATCTATTGCCATATAGATCTTATAAGGATGAATGTAAAATTTCACCCCGCTTACCTTATCAAAAGAGCTCAATTAAATCGTTCTTGTTTCCTTTAAACCCTTCATTTTGTAATACTTCATAAATCACTTCTTGTACTTTTAGGTAGTCATTATTGATATTTTTTATTTTTGTATATTCTTCGATATTAAATACAGCATTAAATTTCATGTCAAATGTAGAAAGGCTCAAGTAATTTAACATTCTTCTCATTAGAATCCGCACTTTTCGTACGTTTAAGTATAACGTGTGGAGAGCTGTATATAAAATCGGTAAAGTAATTAATACTGCGGGCCAATTAAAACCTAGCCTTAAAAAAGTTCCAACAATTGCCCCTATCGCACCAATAAAAACTAAAATCCACATAACCAACCCTCCTTCATAATTACGAATACACATATTGTCATTATGAAGTATATTCTCCCAAAAATCTAATAGTAGCTATTTCAAAACTCCTCTCCCTCATCGTATTTCACCCGTTTCACCTTTCCCTGGTGCGTAATGATCTTGGTCTCTCCGTGGTCCGGTAGAGGAGTCAATTTAGCTTGTCCATTACATACCACAATGGCAAAAGAGGTGTTTTTTTCCATTATATCAATTTCTAGCTTGCCTGTAGCCGGATCTATTTCTAATCTTTCTAGTCTGTTCCCCATATAAGTATCCCCCTCGGACGTGTTATAATAGCAATAGGGTTAGTCGTTCCAAAGGGGACGACTTTTTTATAGCTTAAAAACCTTAGGTGTTAAAAGACTCTTAGCTTTCCTGCCTGCTACTCTTTTTGCAATGGAACCAGTACCTTCTTTTGCTGCTTGAACGTCCCCTGCCATTTGGGTAGCTTTATCAATTTTTCGACTCATTGCATCAACTGACTTCATGAATTTCATTGTCATCTTCTCCCTTCTCTTTTAATAAGCCCTGTACAACCTTCCACTGTCTGTGTTTAAGATGGGCATCCAGCAGAATCTCATGGATCAGCTCTTCGTCATCTAGTTCTAATCCAGTGCGTAAAGCTTCTTCATCGAACCATTTCGTATTAGTAGCACTAAACTTCACAAAATAAGATTGGGTGATCACTAGTTTGCCAAAACGGTAGTACGCTTCAACCTTGCCAATGAGAACCGTTCCTTTTTGGTTAAGATGATTAGAAATAACTCTGTCCCCGGGCTGGAACTTCAGTTTGACTTCCATCTTTCCCCCTCCTCATCCACCTTTTGAGCTTTCCTGTTTGTATTTCTTGAGCTTGTCCAGTTCGATCCATCCACCAAAACGCTGATCGAAAGTGATAACAGAAAGCTTGTTTGTATACCTCTTATGAAAGAGTTTTTTCTTTATCCTAAAATCAGTTGTTTCCACGCCTTTGACATCAACTGTTTCAATGCTGCCATCCTCATGCAGCACTTCAAAGTCAGCTACATATTCAATCTTTTGATAGGTGGTGCTGTCTTTCTTAAAAGCTTCTTGAAGTATGTATCTAGGTTGGAGGGTAAATTCTTTAATCTCACCATGAGCTTTTAACCAAAGCAGCTGCTGATAATACCTGGCTTCTAGTTTGCTATCAAATGTATGTCCATCTACAACCGTCCTCTTTGCCCTGTATTTGTTCTTTTTCTTTTTAAGGCTCTTACGGTATTCAGACGCCTTCATTCTCTCCATGCTGAGGCGTTTCCCCTTCCTGTTCTGTTTCCTTTTCGTCAGCCTGAGCCTTCTTCCAGCACTTAGGTCCATAACCACGTTCAAAACTCTTTTTATCTTTTAATGCTCGGCCGCATCTTCCGCACTCCATGAAAGAACCTCCTTCGCAGTTTCCCTCTAATAACCAGTAGCCTGCCGGCTCATGTTCTCAGCAAACTTCTCCTTGTAGCCTTCAATGATCTCTTCTTCACTGAATCCGTACATGATTCCAAGCCCCAGCAGATACTGCATCATGTTTTCATATCTTTCGATTAATAAGCTTTTTGGGATTTTAGGATCCCTGGCTTGAGCTAACTGAATGACTCTTTCTGCTAAGAGCAAGGTATGGGTTGTTAGGTCACTGCCTATGTGAGCCTTTACCAACCCAAGATGATAACCAATTTCTAAACCAAGAGATAATCCAAAGTGCAGAACATCTACGAATTCTTCTCTCAAGTCTTCTTTTGGTTTTTGGTTTGTACTCCAATATTTAAAATGCCTACTGGAATTGCTTGCTTCTCCAATTTCCACTAAGAGAGCCAGCACTTGATCTAAAAATAAGTCATCGTCAAAAAGGTTGTGTTCGTTTTTAATACGCTTGTTTAAAATCGCTTGCTTTGCGTATAGCTCTGATAATCTGATGATCATTTAGCAATCTCCTTTAGTTCCGGTAATCGAATGGCTTCACATTCTAATTCCTGTAGAGATAATTTTCTCAGGGACTTTCCATCCCTAGATTCATAGAATCCTTGTTTCTCCAGCTCATTAATTAAGCACAGCCGTCTTAGTTCCATGAAATTCCTCCTTCTCGTGCTATAGGTCCTATTTACTTTTCTAGCCCAAAAGATAAATTGGTTGATTAATTGTTTATTAAAAAAGGAATATAACCAATGTGTGAAACCCCAATAGACCTCGGACTAGGAGTAAAAATCCTGGTC
This sequence comes from Thalassobacillus sp. C254, assembly GCF_001310615.1. Taxonomy (NCBI): domain Bacteria; kingdom Bacillati; phylum Bacillota; class Bacilli; order Caryophanales; family Bacillaceae; genus Thalassobacillus; species Thalassobacillus sp. C254. The sequence goes on from NZ_BAXQ01000001.1 coordinate 24,789, forward strand.
CTTTTTTTACCCAATTATTCGTTCTAGCCTTTCAGCTTTATCTTTCCAATAGATCAGCTCATCCTCTGCTCGCCTGGCTCGTTGTTCTAGACATTCTACTTCTCTAACAAGAACAGGAACAAAATGTGACCAAACAGTCCCATTCTTGTATTCCTTTTTTATTGCTTCTATTTTTTCGCTCATTTCCTCACCCTCTCCCCGAATAATATGGCTATCAGATAAAGCAACGACGCTGCTACAAGTAAAGGAGCCGTGACATGTTTGGTAAGGTACATCCCCAGTTCAATCATCTTCCTCTCCTTCCTTATCCAACAGAAGAACATTTTGGTAATAAAATGGGTAAAAAAATATGAAGATGAAACCACAAAATTTTATGATATGTCGATTTAGGACGAATAATATCGAAACTGTTTCTTTGTAACGATGTTCTCCTTATACTGTTAGTTACGAATAACGACTAAGGTTATAGGCCAAAAATAAGGAGATAGATATGGTTTCGGCTGAAGAAATGGTTTTGTTTATAAAAGAAATTTATTTATTGATAAATGAATATAAAAGATGTAACGATGCACAGTTAAAAGAGTTAATTAAGGATGACATAATGTTTTTTAGTGAAATTCTGAAAATAGGTACATAACCATCAGTGAAATCTTAATTATCCAATAGCTTTGTCTTGGATAAGACCACGGCGCTTCATTTCTTCCTGGATCTGCTCTTGCAACCTGATCATCTGCTTTCGTCTGTTCTCTACCTCTGCTGGAGTCGTTTCCCTTGCAGGCATGTATGCAGCTGATTTTGGTACCATTTGGCTACCCCTTTCTCAAGCGCCAATCTTGGCCGACACATTCAATCAAATGGTTGTCTGAGCAGTTCCCGATCAATCGGCTGGCAGCTGCATAACCAATTCGTTCTGCCAATGTTCCCCTGTCTTCATTGCTGCTAAAATGATAGGCCTGTTTGCTCGATAGCGCTCATTTATAATTTTGTAGTACATGCTTTCTTTGGCTTCTGTCGGCTTTGATTTGCCGATATCGTCCAGATCAGAACATTGACAGTTAAGGCTTTATTGAGAAGCCGGTTAAAGGTTTCACTTTCGTCACTCAGCATTCTGGCTTGCATAAGCTCGTCCATGAAGGAAGTATCTGAAACCGTCACAGCAGTAAAGCCATTGTTTAGCAACCACTTTGCAGCTGCTATTTGTAAATGTGTCTTCCCAAGCCCGAAGCTGTTCTTCTCTTTTTTCACCTGAGATCTAACTGAGCTTTCAAGTTGACGAATGCGCTGTTCTCCAAATTCAGCTATGAAACCAAGGTTTGGATGCTCCCCCGTGTAGGTGTTTTCTTCATTGCTGAAAGCCTTTTTAAAACCTTGAAGATAGCTGCCGATGGACTCATATAACTGTTTTTGAAGCTCAGTTTCTTGCTTGTAATTATTAAACCTAGCGTCCTTAAATTCAGAAGGAATCATGGCACTCTTAAACCGGTTTTCCAGCTTTTGCTGTTCCCTGCACTGGCACTCTTTGCCTAAGCTGTTTCCTTTTTCGTCGTTGTAAAGGAGCCAGCCAGTATCTTTGCATTTAGTGCAGTTATAGTTAACCTCCCCAGGCTTCTCTGTCTGCTTCGAGTTGTTTAAATGCCTCTTCAACGCTTTGGCCTCTAGGTCGGCCATGACTTCTGCCATATTTGTGAACCGTGCCGCCATGCGTACTCTCCTTTCTCTCTTTTTGCTCATGATACTGATCAAAAAATGTAGCCAACACAGTATTCTAAGCTTTGGATATAGTCGCGGTTATGACGCGGTTGGTAGTTATTAAACTTTTCTTCCATCCAGCGAAAGGCGTCTTGGAGTGGAATGTTTGCCGAAAGAATGTCTTTAGCTGCTTGCCTATCTTTCTCAGCAACCATAAAGCCTCGGTTACGAAGTTTTACAAAGTGATCTAAAATCATTTGCTCTTGAGAAATGTGTGATATTTCGTCTGCGACAGCCGGCACGTCCTCAGACTCACCTTTAAGGTCGGTTAATGGCACCCCGTCACTTTTTTCTTCTGGCAAATTGTTTTCGCTCACGTGTGTGGTAGCAGCAGTAGTAGTAAAATCATTCTTAATACATTCTTTTTCATTCTTGTTTATATCCACGTCCTGTTCCCTTGCTGTTCCCTGAGTGTTACCTTCTCCCTCTTTCACTTGGTAAGAATCCCAATTTATCAAGGTTATTAGTGTGTACTGTCTGTTACCTTTACCTCTATCAATGGAAATCATTTCTTGTTTCTCTAACCACTCAAGGATCTTAGAAATGGTCTTGGGATTTGCTTCTTTCCAACTTGCTCTTTCATACCAGCCAGTTTCTTTTGCAATGTTCCTAACTGAAGTTAGATGCTGCCCAGCCTTGATGGTTAAAAAGCTGTCATCCAGAGGAATGCGATTTTCTTTATGATTCACTTTATATTTCAGATACTGCCAGACCCTATGGTAAAGGGGCGGCATCATCCATATGTCGCTGTCTAATTCCTTACGATAATCTTTGATGTACCCACTCAATGTCCGCCCCCTCCCTTTAGCTTGGGATTTCTCTCTTCCTTCCCGTTTCTCTATGCTCAAGATGTATAAGACCCTCACGATTCTTGCAGACAAGCCAGTTACGGGGGTTTAACCCAGCAAACACTAAGGCTTTCTTTTGGTTCCTTGTTGGCTTTTTACCTTGTTTCATTATTCTTCTCTCCTTCTCACAATGGCTTTCATCCCCTGGATCTTCACCAGTTCCATTTCCGGATAAGTTCTTTTCACATAACTTTCAACATAGTGTTTAAACAGGACACCTCTGTTTTCGTATCCTTTGGTAAGCCATACATAGCAGTAAGGGATAGTCACTGCATACGTCATGGTACATAAACGGCCTTTCCAGTTAGCTTCATGATCTCTTTCTTAAAAAGGTCCTCATCACTGTTACTGTCTGAAAGGTGCAGTAGCCATATTTCTTGTACCTTTGATAAGTCATTAGCTAGTAGGAATTCTTTGACGTTCTCCAGGCTAAAGTGAGAGCGCAGGAGACGCTTTTTCATAACTTGAGGAACTGAACCATTCAGAATGTTTTCATTAAGAATTTCAAGGGAATAATTCGCTTCAACAAGGATGTGGGTGAGCCCTTGAATCGGTATTTTACGTAATACGTATCAGTTGCAAATAAAAGCTTGTCCCCGACTTTATTTGTAAGGAGAAACCCTAATGGCTCTGAAACATCATGCTCCACGTCAAAGGGTAGGATAGTCCAAGTTCCTACTTGGAAGGCCTCTTTCACTTTGACGTTTTTTATTCTGTGACTGCTTACTCCAATGGCTTCTGCTGTGCCCTTGGACATATAACAATCAATGCCAGCTTTCATGACTTCTTTAATGGCTTTGCAGTGATCGTTATGCTCATGAGTGACTAAACAGGCGGCCACCTCTGACATCTTAAAATGAAGACCTTTTTGAATTTCTCTGTAACTAATGCCACACTCCAGCAGGATTGAGGTGCTACCGTCTGTCACCCGGTAGCAGTTCCCCTTACTGCTTGAGGCAAGAGCTTGTACCTCAATCAAAATCCTGGACCACCTTGAGCGACTGGCTCAGGATCTTTCTCCTCTTCTTTTGGCTCAGCGTTTACTTCCTGGTATTCCACATCGATATATTCTTTGTTAGCGTTTTGCTCTAACTCTTCTTCTAAAGCAGCTTCCTCTCTTACTTCATCCTGCCTATTGAAATGGTTAATAACTAAACTGCTGTCATCACTGGAGTTTAGGAACTTCTTGCATGCCCGATTAATCACTGTTTTCTTAGCCATTTCCTGCTTAAATTCATCATGAGTACTTCCTGCTTTTTCAACCTTCTGATCCTTGCCCCAAAACTGAGCTTTGGACCATGCCTTCCTTAGTTCCTCAATCGTCATCAACTCGTTATAAACGTTGTCATCAGATAAGACGATCGTGGCGTAAGCACCGATGATTTTTTCTTTATCGATGTTTCCGAATTTCTGTTTATGCTTTAGGTTGACGATCCGGCCATTCTCCATTTCATAATCCACTTCGTCACCGTCATATATAACAGCTGCATCAATGCTTTTTGCTCCAGTCACTTGTTTAGTAACTGCCATGGTGCCGAAGTAGGAACGCTGACAAACTAACTGGTTTCCATAAACAATGAAGTAAATTTGTTTTTTAGCCGGTGTTAGTCCTTGCACAACCATATCCAGGAGAGCGTTCGCTACACTATCTTTGGTACAAACTTCTAAAGCCGGTTTTTTGTTTCGGTCAACTGTACTTTGCAGAGTAAGCCAAGCAGATTTCATGGCATTTTCTGGACTGTAGTTAGCCGGGAAGTGCAGCTCTCCCTTTTCCTGAAACTCTTTCACCTTCCCTGCCACCACATCTACAGTGTCTTTCTTAATCAGTGCTAATTCATTTCTTTGTTCTGCCAATTAAATCGCCTCCTGTGCTGTTCTCTCTGCTTGTTCAACTCTCAGTGCCTTGTCCTCCTCGGAAACTATCAAACTAATAACCTGGGCCTTTGTATCAATTAATCTAGTAACGGCTTCAGAGTTATCTACAAAGATAGGAGCAGAGAATCCATAATGCTCAGAGAGTGTATTGATAATGTCCAGTCCTACATTGATACGAGCTGCGTTATTAAGACCGCCTGAGTAAGGAACGCCTTTATAAAGGGTCTCGCATGTTTCTTTTAGTCCATCGTTAATCTGAGTATCAAAGAGCTTGAACTGAGCGTATTGGAATTTAGAATTAATCTTTTCTTCCAGAAGGTTTACCTTGGTACGGATAAACTCTTCTGTGAGGTATAGTTGTTGTTCCAGTTGCTCAAATTCTGCAGCTAATTTTTTCTCCTGATCTGCTAGCTCTTGCATTCGTTTCTGAGCAAGGTTTTCCTGATTGAATTTTGATAAATCAAGTTCAAGCTTGTCCTTTTCTGCTTTGAGGTTCGTGATTTGATCTTTCACTTTAGAAGCTGACTCATCTACAGAACTACGTAACGCCTCGATAGACTTTTCAATGTTTTTTGCTTGTTCAACTTTTGTCCGGTAGCCTGAATTCTCCGTAATATCACTTGTCTTTTCTTCCAGTGCTTTGATTTCACTATCCAATGCAGTGATCTGCTCTTGTAACTCGGAAAGTTTTTTCTCTTTTTGAAGAGCTTCATCTTGCAGTTTGTCATTTTCAGCAACTAGCGTTTCACTCTTAGCTTTCAAGCTTTTGCCCTGGGCAACAATCCCCTCTAATGCTTCTGCTTTTTGAAGATTAAAGTTTGCCTTGGCTTTCTCATGGGCTTCTTTTAATTGTTCTTCTGGAAGGGATTGACCGCATGTAGGCAGTCTTTTTCATGAGAGTCTTCAAATTCCTTCTCGTTCACCTTGTGCCACTCACTGCGTAATTGATCGGCCCGTTTCTCATAATCGGCAATCAATTCACTGTTTCTCTGACGCTGATTCTTCTTTCGATCAATTTCATATTTAACGGAATCAACCTGGCCTTTCACTTGATACAATTCTTTTCGCATGGCGTTCACCTTGTCATGATTAGATGCCTGGTGCTCGTTCTTGATCTGAAGAATATCACCCTCAACTTCCCTCAGTTGTTTTTGTTTTTCTGAAACCTCTCCACCCGAGCGAATGCGATTCAATTCTTCTTCCTTATCTTCAATCGCCTTCTTTACATAGGTGAGATCATCATGAATGCTTTCTTCATCTAATCCTTCAACTTCAGGAATGGAGCGTTGAACCTCATCAATTCTTACCGGGATCCGGTCAAGTTCTTTATTAATCTCTGCTCGTTTGGAAGCAATGACTTTTCTATGGTCTTCTATGCTTCTTCCAGATAAAATGCCTGGTAACTCTATCAGCTTTCTGTCACTCTGAATGACTTCTTCATCTGTAATATCTCCGCAGACTTCAAGAAGAATATCCCGTCTTTTTTGCCAATGCAGCTGTTCATTGAAAAAACTTGGGGAGGTTAATAGTTTAAAGACATCTTCATCAATGATTTGTGCTACTTTGTCCGTGTACTCTTTCTTCTTAACCGGCACGCTGTTCACATAGTAATCCGTGGTATGGCCTGAGAAGGTGCGTTCAGCACTCCCTCTTTTCTTTGTCCACTTTTCAGAGAAAACTTTACGAAGTGTTGTTTCCTTACCGTCTACTAGGAAAGTTCCTTCTACTTCATGCTCCTGGCCGTGAATCTCTTCCCCTGCTACCGTTACCGTTTTAAGCTGGAAGTCTTTCTTGTTATGGCTGTCTTTATCAAACAGTAGCCAGTTAAACCCATCAAAGAGTGTGGTCTTTCCTGTAGCATTGTCCCCAAATACTTTTAAGCTTTCCCCATCGGCTTGTAGGATAAATTCTTTAATTCCTTTAAAGTTTCGTAACGCAAGCTTTTGAATTAACATTTCTTTCATGTTTGTCCCTCCATTTGATTTTTTTGAGGGGGTCAATTACAATGTGAGTAACTCGTTTAGGAATTCACCCCCAGTAAAGTCGATCAGACGGCAATCTGATTGGCTTTTTTTATTTCTACATATATTCTTTTGACTGTTTGTGGACTGAAGCATAACCTGTAGGCTACACGGTTTATACCGTTGTCATAACCAATACGAATAGATAAAACGTCAATGTGATTGATAATATAAAATTCAAGCTCCTCTTTTTCCAACTCTTACTGCACCTCCTGTTTTTCCATTTCTTCTTTAATGGCTCTAGCTTCAATTAAGAGGTCTGTTGTTTTGTACTCCATTTTTTGAAGTTCCCTAATCACTGTATCCAACCGATTTTTCAAGTCTTCCAACACTCTCACCTCCTTATATAGCTTTTGCATGAAGTGGATGGTACTTCATTTGATGGGAGATCTTCTTTTCTTCAATGCGGTCTGCTAACTGAGTTAATTGCCTGGAATGGTTGAATGTCTGAGCTTTCTTCCTAAGTGAAATCACAATGATGATAGCTTCCATGCTGTCTATTGATTTACCAGCAGCTGCTTTGCTAAGAGCAATCGTTGTTAAAGAGGGAGATACTTCTATCACTTCTTTAGTTTCCTTCATGCTGATACAACTGCAGCCTTCTCTGCTTGGTTTAAATTCAATTCAAATTTCATTTCATAACCCCCAATTGTTTTAATCGTTCCTGATCTGTACGCTCTCTCATAAGCTCCTCATAATCACTGACCCTGTGAACAATGACTCCATTGTGTATAGCCCGGTTGATCCAGTCCGTTTCTACATAAGTTTGATTGAGATTCCACTCATTTTTCATGGCATGTAGTAAACACTTAGCTGCATGTTGGATGTCTAGAATTTGCCGGGCTATATCATTTTGAAGTTGTTCAGCGTCCCTCTGAGGAAGACCGGCCCACGAACGGAAACGTTGACTCATTCCCTTAATCTCATCAGCTGCTTTTTTCGCTTCATCCAATTCCTTTTCAAAGTTTGCTAGTTCAGCAGGAACGCTTTCCAGTAAGCGCGGATCCGTAGGAGGCAAGCCCAAACCGTAAATATGTTGAATTTGTTCTTTAGCGACTTCATCTTCCACTGCATCACACCATTCAAGACAGAGATCCAAAGGAGCTTGTGCCGTCCCGTCTTCGATGTTGGTTAGTCGTTTCTGGGTAATCCCTAAATGTTCAGATAACCACTTCTTGCTACGTCGTTCGGATTGACACGCTCGCTCCCTAGCAATTTTTAAGATGAGTGGTATCGCTGAGGGCTTGTACAATTGAGCCCCTCTCGTTTTGTTTGGCATTATGTTCGCTCCTGTTTATTTAGTTTTCAAAGTACAATGATCTTAGATAACTTGATTGGCTCCCTGTTGTAACCATTGAAAGAATGCGTCTCTAGGGACTCTTTTAGATTTACTATCCATTGGAATTAACAACCCAGAATGAGTCATAATTTCATAAGCATGACGCTTAGAAACTCTTGTGATTTCTGCCACGTCTTCAGCTCTCAAAACTAAAGGGTAGTCATCAATCGATTTTGTTTTGCTCATTTAATTCACCTCCTATTCGAATTCACTACCTTGCTGTTTTAGCAACATTGTTACTAAAAAAATAAATGTCATTTATTCGACACTTTAATTTCTTTGCAATAACAGGAACATGGTTTGCTTTAAAAGCATAGGTTCCATTTTCATATTTCATATAAGTTGAAGCATTCTTAAACCCTAATTCATAGGCCATTTCTTGTAAGGATATACCTAATTCATTTCTTCTTTCTTTAATAAATTTGTGGTTTAGTTTTTCCATGCTGTCTCACCTCCGAATTGCTGTTTTAGCAACCTTTGATTATTATATTACATTTCTATTTCAGCAATGTCAATAAATAAATTTCCAATTTAGCAATTTTATTTTTTCTATATTGGAAACGTGTTAAAATGTAATTGCTAAAATAGAAAGACGGGTGTTTATATGGACATAGGGCAACGTATTAAGAAGTTGAGAGAGAAAAGAGAATGGTCCCAACGTCATTTAGCAGACAAAGTAAATTTAAATTACAGCGTAATGAACAGAATAGAAGCTGGGAAACGAGCTGTTTCAGACGAGGAAATTAAGAAATTTGCTGATTCACTAGATACAACTAGCGACTATCTTTTAGGAAGAACAGAATATGACGGACCATATAAAACGGCTTTTGACGATCCTAATGCAACCGTTTTTGCTCGCCATGGCAAACCTCTAACAGATGATGAAAAAGAATACTTAGAAGAACAACTAAGATTGTATAGGCAGTCAAAAAAGAAATGGGGAAAGTAACCCCTTTTTTCTTTTAACCTATAGTAGGGTAAATATTCCTATATTAACTTAAAATGGTGAGAGACTATAGGATTATTAATATATTTTGGGGTCTTATAAATGAAGAAAGAGAAAGAGAAAAAACCTTTTTACAAACGATGGTGGTTCATAGTAATTGCTGTCATTGCCTTCTCTGGTGTCGTTAGCTCAATGAACGATGATGAGGAAGTTGCAACAGAGGAAGTAGAAGCGGAGGCAGAGGAAACAGCATCGGAAGAAGCCATTGAAGAGAATGAAGATGATTCAACTACTGGAGAAGACAACGATGTTGATAACGAAGAGACCATAGAAGAAGAAGTAAATGAAGAAGTTGAAGAGGAAGTTGTTCATGAAATCCCTGGGACACTAGGATACGATGCAGAAGAATTTGCTTCTAGATATAACGCAGCTTCTGAGGAACTCCAAGTAGGTTGGACTATCGATGAAATTAATGTTACTGAAGGAGAAGTGCAAGATGTATTCCAACATCAAATTACTCCTAACGTGATAATAAATGGAACTGTAAATAAAGCAGATGATTCTTTGAGAGAAGTTACCATGATTGCTCAAAGTGATGGTAGTGAAGATGCTGCCTATGACATCCTCTTTAACATGGGATTAATGATAATGGCAACCAACTGATTTAAATGAGAATGACCGGGGAGAGATTTTAGAGGATATAGGTTTTACCGAAGCTGATAGTTCTGAATTTAGCGGTGAAACTACTAGAGATGGATTAAGATACTCAATTGATATGTCAGAAATGCTAGGAATTATGTTTTTTATTTCTGATGAATCAGACCAATAAGCTTACTTGGGCTTTTCTTTCAACCATAAAAGCAAACATATGTTCTCTTTAAAGGGTGATTATTCATGCAACGTTACTTCTACTCTCATTTAGAAGATTGGGTCAGTGATTTATATATTAAAAATCAGATATATACAGCAAAAGAACTCTCAGTAGAAAACTTAGCTAATGTGTTTAATGTTGAGGTCATACCAAATGAAGAGGTTTCTGTTTGCCGTAACTCATATGGAGAAAGAATTATCTTTTTAAATATTAATCAAAATCCAGAGGAAATAAATGCAGATTTTTTTCATGAATTGGGTCACCTACTCAGACATGAAGGACACACAGAATATTTATATGAGGACTATACGAGATATTTAGAGTGGGACGCTCAAAGATTTGCTTATGTTGCTGCTCTTCCCTGGCATATTCTAAAACACTATAACCTTAATGATAGAAAAATTGTCAACAAGATATCCTCGGAGTTTTGCCTTCCTATCAATTTCACTGTCACTCGTTTATTTCAGATCAAAAGGAGGATGGAACCATGAAAGGATACTTTAGAAAAAGAGGCAGTAAATGGTCTTTTACAATAGACGCGGGCAAAGATCATCAAGGGAAGAGAAAACAAAAAACCATGACTGGCTTCAAAACAAAAAAAGAAGCACAAGCCGCAGCTGCAGAACTCATCAACAAAATTGAAAGGGGTACTTACTTAGAACCTAAGTCTACAACGGTAACAGAATTTATAGAGGAATGGTTAGAGGATGCTAAAAACAGGTTACGCCCTTCAGTGATCGAGAACACGAAAGTAGTTACAAACAAATGGATTATTCCTGATTTAGGCCGGCATAAACTAAAAGATTTAAAACCACATCATGTGAATAATTTGTATGCTCTGATGAAGTCCCATAACCTTTCTTCTGATTATATTCGTTACGCTCACTCCATATTAAGAAAGTCATTTAACACAGCAGTAAAGTGGCAAATCCTTGAAAGGAACATTATTGAGCTAGTGGATCCACCCCGACTGGAGACAAAAGAAATAGAGACATGGACTCGTGAAGAAGCCAATGCTTTTCTGGATGTAGCTAAGGAGGATAATCCTTTTTACTACATTATTTATGTACTAGCTATCTATACAGGAATGAGACGCGGTGAGATTTTAGGCCTACGCTGGAAGGATGTTGACCTTGAGGAAGCTTCACTAAGTGTAAGGCAAACATTGATTAAAGTTAATACACAACCAGTTTTTCAAGAACCAAAAACGAAAAAATGCCCGGCGCAGGATTTCCATTCCTTCTTTTGCAGTTGAAATGTTAAGTAAGCACCGTTCCCTTCAAAAACAAGCGAAACTAAAGTTTGGCTCTGCTTATCAAGATCATGGCTTGGTGATTTCTACAGCTGACGGCAAACCAATTCGTCCAGATAATCTAAGGAGGCATTTTCTAAGATTAATTGAGTTGGCAGATGTGCCGAGGATTCGTTTCCATGATTTAAGACACACGCATGCTACCCTCCTCCTTCAGATGGGTGAGCACCCTAAAATTGTTTCAGAACGATTAGGGCATAGTAAGGTGAGTGTCACACTGGATGTTTATAGCCACGTCATTCCAGACATGCAAAAAAGGACAGCAGATGCTTTTGAAAAATCTATGTTAGAGTCCAGAACCCGCAAAGAAATTTGACCACATTCTGACCACATTCTAACCACGTTTGACCACATAAATGACCACGCACTTTATTCTTTAAGTTCACAAGGTGCATTATGAGTAAATATGAAATGTTGATTTATAGCACCCTGAGAGCATTAGTTCACAGGTACATTGGGCTGAAATACCGCAAATTAGATTGACAGGGTGGAGGTCACTGGTTCGAGACCAGTACGGGACACCATACATAAACTACTCAACCCCTTGGATTCCATGGGGTTTTCTTTTTGTCTTAATTAATTTCTTGCCTAGCTATAATGACTCCTTCTCCATATGGTATTAGAATTATTTTTTTCCGCGCTCATCGTCCTTGATCTGTTCAAAGTATTTAAAGTTATGTGAATCAAACTAACTCTACGAGAAGAGCCTGAAAGCTTGTCTTGGTTATAAACTACTACTAAATGGTTCTGGATCCCGGGAAGTAGCTAAATAGTCAGCATAACGAAAAACACCCGCAGTCGTTTTAGATGACCGGGGCGTGCCCTCATTTACTTCCAGAGTATGATCATAAGGAGCTTGAATAATCTGCAGCTGCTTAGGCGAAAAGGTGATAGACATTATTCCTCACCCTTCCTAGCTTGAATAAGTGCTTCAAGAAGACTGGTATCTTTCTTAGTGCCTTTAATAAGCTTAGGTCGCTCTTCAATAAACTCAGTCTCTTACTTAGTCTTATCAAGAGTCGCTTTCATTCTTTCAGCCTGCAACATTCTTTCATCCCCCTCATGAACCATTTTATTAAACTGCTTGAGCATCCCTCTAAGCTCTCCCATCTCCCTTCTTTGAGAGTTCAAAAAGGTGGGTTGACGATCGAATTCCCATTCGGTTTCAAAACTGCTTGAAGTATCTCTCCAGCTTTCTTTTTCTTTCTTAATTTCCTTAATCATTTCATCTTTTGACTCAACAAACATGATCTGTTGAGTTCTCATGATAGAAGCAAACTGTAATTCTATATTCATCCAAAGAATATCAGCAGGTGAGACCTCACCCATCTGATTTACTATCCTAATGTTTCGTCTGGAAGAAACTTAGAGAATAATCCATGCTTTACAGCGTTGGTGTTTTTTGGTGGAGCGCCGTGACCTTTAGCATTGATGTTGCCAGGCTGTCCATCCTTCTTTTTTGTGTGCACACTTTGGGTGCACCCTTTTCTCTTGTCCATTCATAACGTCTCTTCCAGAACTTACGGTGTTAATCGAAACGCCATACTTCCCAGCTATCTCTTTATATTTCATGCCAGCAAGATAATCCTGCTCATTCAGCTTTCTTATGATTGTCGGCCACTACTCTCACCCACCCCCACCATTCGGTTCGTTTGTTTTGGAGAATAAAAAAAGCACCCCGTAGGGCGCTCAGGGCGCTCACGAAAACATTTGGTAAGTGTCGGTAACATATTTCATTAATTTCCCCATTGTTTCTACATCTCCAGTAAAGTTTCTTGCTTTATCTAGTAACTGCCTATATTTCGTTTTGGCTGTTTCCTCATTAGGTGATGCTGCTAATTCTAGTATCCCTGTATGAATTTCTAAAATCTCTTGTTGGAATTCTCGGTTTTCAACTAATAAGTCTCTCATCTCTTGCAAGTAGGCTGTATTAGCTTCAATATTTTTTAGGGTATTTAATACATCTAGTTGATACCTTTCTTTCTTTTGTTTTTCATACTCTTCTTGTTTGGCCTGCTCTTCCCAAAATTGTTCAAAGGCTTGCAAACTGCTTCTATGATCAATTTCTAGACTTACCAGATCTTGTTTAGATTTTCTTACTAACCTCTCAGGATCAAAATTAAACTTAGATTTTTTATCCATTATGCTCACCCCTTGTAGCTCATTCTACTACAAAATGGAATTAGGTTTATATACTGTAAAACTCTGCCGCGCCGACCTCCCTCCCAGTGTACACACAAAAAAATTATTTCCGCAAAAAATCTTTTATATGACTCATTTGTACCAAATGTTCCAGAATTTCGTCTTTTATACGACTGACTGTAGAAATGGTCATGCCTAATACTTTTCCAATTCCTCTATAAGTAAAGCCAATCATGAGGAGATCTAAGACAGCCTGTTGCTTTTCAGTGGGAAGAGAAGAGGCGTCTTTATCAATGGCTTCCACTTTCCCCTTCATTCGTTCCAGTCGTTTCATTCGCCTGGCATCCATCATTTCTTGGTACTCTTCTGCATGATAATTCGTTCCTTGAGCTTTAGGCATAGCAACCTCTAATCCATACTGACTGACAAGACTAGAGGGGGCTGACTTAGAACTATATAGCATCTTTTGCAACCTCTCAATCTCATGGACCATCCACTGATAATCTTTAATTACCTCATCTATTTCTTCTCTGAGGTTATCCATGTTCATTGTCAGCACCCCTTTTATTTTTGTCTAATAGCCCCGCCTCTGCCTCTCGAGTAAGTCTCTCTGTTCATTCCCATCAGACTCTTTATGTCATGGCTAGATAAGATTTCTTTCTTGCTCTTTTTCCTTTTAGACTTTTTCTTCTTCGCTTTTTTTGGTGGCTCTATGTTTAACTGTTTTGCAGCTGCAGTTAACTGTTCTTGCAATGTCGGTTTCATCCCCACAACCCCGTTTCTATATTTGACTGAGGATCCGCGTATCATTGGTTTGCGATTCATGACCTGGTTAGGTTTACCTATCTTCAGAGGCATGGAGTAGTATTGTTTGTTTTCTTGATAGTGAACATTTTGCTTGCAGCTATCGAAGTTGTCTCTTATAATGCGCGTCATTTCTTCAATAAAACCAGACATCGTTTCAACAATTTGCTTCCAGCTTCCTTAATCGCCTCTATGTTCATTCCAGTATGGAAAAGGATTAAATCTTCATACTGCCTCTCCATACTTGTTCCTTCATCCCACATGAGCTTTTCATTAAAGACACACTTCACTGGTATCACCCTCTCTTTTTTAAAAAAAGGACACCAACTCTAGAGCTACTCTGAATTTAATCAGAAATACTCTAAAGCTAGCGTCCTCCAGATGGCTGGTAGAACTTGTTTTATTCTGTAAAAATAACTTCAAAACTACGTTTCATGGTCCCAAGTAAAAGAGAAAACTCTTCATATGGTCTTAATATTGTCTGTACAATTTGATATGAAAAATGAAAAGCCATATATAGCAAATTAATTATTGATGAGTCATATGTTGGTGTTATTTGGGGGTTGTTACCTTTTTTAAAAATGGGTGTTATTGCTGATGATCATGTGAGACTAAAGAGAAACTCCCATATAATTCTTCATACTCCATATCCATGCCCACATGTTTTGCTAATTGCCTTAGATTTGCACTTTTCTTGGTGCCTTTAAGGAAGTTCTGTTTAAAATACTTAGAGTACCAACTTTTATACTCATCATAGTTGTTTTTTACTCGTTTGTAATTTTTCCTGATATACACTTTCTGTTCTTCTGGAAGGTCATGTTTGTCCATTCTTTTGTATTGTTCAATAAACTTTGCTTCTTCATAAATTTTTATTCTTTTATCAAAATCTTGATAAATAAACTTTACATTTACAGTAGTCTCAAATAACACCCTAATTAAAGGAATTGCTGCTACTTGATATCCTTGTTCTAAACAAGAAATTATACCGCCCAAATCATGGTACACCTTAGTAAAAATATTTTTTACTTCTTCATGTTCATGATCAATAACTCCTTTTTCAGCTATGAAACTTAGCAGTAATTGAAAGGATTTCAAAAAATAAATTTTTTCATCATACTGTTCCGCTCCTTGCTCTTGGACCTTTTTCATTATTGATTCTATCTTAGTTTTATAACTTAAAAACTCATTCTCTAAATTTTGAAACCTTTCAAGTTCCTCTTGAGTTATCTCTCTCAAAACTCCTCCCCCTCGTCGTATTTCACCCGTTTCACCTTTCCCTGGTGCGTAATGATCTTGGTCTCTCCGTGGTCAGGTAGAGAAGTTAATTTAGCTTGTCTATTACATACCACAATGGCAAAAGAGGTGTTTTTTTCCATTATATCAATTTCTAGCTTTCCTGTAGCTGAATCTATTTCTAATCTTTCTAGTCTGTTCCCCATATAAGTATCTCCCTCGGACGTGTTATAATAGCAGTAGGGTAAGTCGTTTCCGAAGGGGACGGCTTTTTTTATAGCTTAAAAAACTTAGGTGTTAATAGACTCTTAGCTTTCCTGCCTGCCACTCTTTTTGCAAGGGATCCAGTTATCCGGTGACTTAGTCGCAATAGTAGCCGCAGGGTGGCGGACAGCGCTACCCTGCAAACGGATGTCAAACGTTCCTTTGTAGACTACGAGAAGGGACGTTATTTTTATACTTGAAGGTAAACAAATTAAGACTTACAGAGCAGGTGTGGAGGAAAGGAAGCGAAACGTAGCGAACTGATCAAGGAATTTTACGAAGCTAAGGTTGCAGAGGACGATCGAATAGTATCTTAAATCAATACCCATCAAATATTAAGTATTTTAACGGATCGAAGGTACATACAAAAAGAAAGTATAGATGCGATAGATATTTCGCTTATTAGTCATTATATTCGCTATATGAAAGAAGAACGCGTGTATTCGACGGATATAAATATAAGTCAGAAGTTGTTGAAACGGTATGTTTAAAACGATCTACAATTAATACCCTTTTAAAAACCTTGCGGGCGTTTTTCAAATACTTAACGGAAAAGAATAATGTTACGTCATCCGATGGAAAAGATTAAAAAGCTTTATGTCTTAATGAACGTCCTTTTAGACAGAATGACTAGAATTTTTGATACCTTATCGTTAAAGGCAACAAATATAAAAATTTCTAGCTCCGTCCTTGTGTTTGAAGCAGATAAAACGAAAAGTAAGAAGGGTCGCTTCATTCCGTAAAGGAGGTTACAGTTAAAAAGACGTTGAAGAAGCTTGCGTAAATAGCCGGATCAGTTATTTGGCTCAAATAAAAATACGCCCACAATGGGCGTATTTAGGAAAGTTTATTTAAGTGCTACTCTTTCGCCCCCAATCTCAATAAACCAATCGCCCTCACTAAACTTCTCTTTTGAAACCTCAAATACTTTAACGTCAGTCACGGAAATACCAGGATTTAAATCGCTAAGCACTTTAGAATCATTATCACCGGTCTCAACAGAATAATTGCCTGTAGAATCTATATCATAACTATATTCGGTTCCATTTTCATCAACTAACTTAGCTGTCGGAGTTGAAAAAGAACCAATCGGTTCATCAGAAATATTTTTGATAGTATACTGAATAGCAACTAAAGTCCCTCCCTCTGAGGCAGTATTATTAAAAAATTCATCCCCCACCTCATCTCGCTCTTCAAAATTTATTACAGTCACTTCTGTATCACCTAAATTAATGGCATCGTCTAAACTATATGTTACTTCTTCCGGTTCACTTTCCTCAGCTCCTACCTCTTCAGCATCTGTGGACTCCGTTGATACTGATACTTCCTCCCCACCCCCAGATGCAATCCCCATAATTCCAATCACAAATAATACCCCAAAAAATGACGTAATTTTATGTCTCATAAAAAAATTTCTTTGATCCTTGCCACAATTAGGGCATTTCTTTACACCCTTTGCAATTTCTTGCTCACACGCTTTACAGCTAACTAATTTAGACATACAGCTTCCCCCCTCTTTTTTATAGACTAACTATATACTAAATTGGTATTTTTTTCTATTATTTATCATTAATTCCTTTGAGTTACGTGACTATTTACCTCATCCTTTAGACTTTCGTATTTTATTTTCAATCCAAAAGTTGTTTAGATAAATAGTGAAGACAAGCTATACGATGAAAAAGCGTACACGATACAACAAGAAAAGTAAGAAAAACATAAAAAGGAAGGACGTTTTTTTAAAATTATTATCACATCCGGAATGATTAAGCTTAATAAGTACTTTTTTAGACTTTCTTTGGAATCATCTATACAAATTTGCTTTATAATTCTTTTTTGCTTTTATCATTTTTATATATTTTATAAATACGGGCCATATAAAATTAACCTCCAGTTCTCGTTATAAAAACGCAGTAATAAATGATAGAGGTTATATTAGCGAACACGAGTACGGTCGAAAAGCGTCCCCTCCCCCGTCCTCTTCCCTCTACATGAGCGGTTTCCTCCGTTACCTACCGTTTCCTTTCTCGTTTCTATATCATAGTTTCCTTATTGATAAATTATACCGTTTTAAATACGAATACTTTATCAAGTAATTCGGAAAGGAAGCGAAACAAATGCAACTACGTTACGCAAGAGTATCAGTTGCGAATGAATCTCTCTATATACAGTTCGATTCATTAAAGAAAGAAGTCTGCGAGAATATATTTACCAAAAAGATTAGTGGGATGAAAGACGATCGATCGAAGCTCGACGAATTCCTTTGCGTGGGAAGGTGAGGCAAGTTGTTTACAAACTAGATCGGTTAGGTCGCATATGAGGCGGCTTTAAGACCTGGCAGAGGATCTAGAGCAACATAGAACTCATATCGATTACCGCCCCGCATAGATACGTCTAGCCAGCAAAGTAAGGGCATGTTTCATAGGTTTATGATCCTTGCAGAAATGGAGCGTGACCCTGCTGCCATGGGGCAAGATTGTAAAGAATGATCCACAGAATTCATCAAGCAATGGATCAATAAAAGAAACAGTTATTACGTTTCTCAATGAAAAAAGACAGGTTTCCCCTGTCTCTTCAACCTGTATTCTCTTCTTTTTCAATAACCTCCATGGCTATTTTCCGTTCCGCTTTAAAGAACATTTTTTGTATCCTTTTATCTACCTTTTCCCGAATTCTCATAAGGTTCCCCTCTCCTACAAGAATGGTGTGAAAGATTAATAACGTTTCATCTTCTTCTTCATCAATATCCAGCATAAGCATTTGGAATTCACCCGAATGCTGCACCTGCTCTGATACTTCCTGAACAGTCTGTGAAATATTAATCGGTCCATCCCAATCCTTTTTGCGGAAAGTTTCTTCATACACCACGTATAAACTTCTCGCTTGTTTACAAAAGTATAAAGAATCTGCTTTTTGTATGGTTATGCTGTCAGCAGGATAAATCCACTCAAAACCAATGTTGTCTGGTAAGTCAATCACTTCTATATATTCATGCTTTCCTGCCTCCAGACAAAAGACAGGGATGATCTGCTTTCCTGTGACATCAGGCCTCTCTGATCCTTTTTTTAAGGCCCCGCCATGTAAATATACATCACCATTAATGACTTGGAACATATACGCCACCTCCTGCCTACAGCTCTTCCCAAACAATCAGTTTTTATACTATATCCTCTTGAAAGCCAGGAGCCAGGAACAGTTATTTGTAATATCCCTGTTGACGAAATGTACGAGGGGAGAATCCCCCATACTGAACATCACTGTGCCACTTTCATTTGACACCCTGAACCTCCCAAATAAAAAAACCTATGTTAGATTATCTAACAATGTCGTTGCAAACACTTTCCATAGTCTTTAAGATTACATATAACAGCCGATGTTAATTAAGTTTACATTATATGTGAAAGGATAGTGTTATAAAATGAGTATTGTTTTAACACAAGAACCAACAGTAGCAGCAATTAAAGAGACGATTGAAAAGAAAAATGTAGATCTTTTGCACTTGCAATTTGTGGATATCGAAGGTTCTTTAAAAAACGTAACAGTAACTGCAGAAAAAATTGATGACGTAGTAGAAGGAAAAACAATGTTTGACGGCTCATCAATCACCGGTTTTTCTACGATAAATAAATCTGACCTTTATTTGCAGCCTGACTTAAATACCTTTGCGGTGTTACCATGGTCGGAGCAGGAAGGATATTCAGAAGCACGCTTTTTGTGCAGCATTACGAATCCGGACGGATCTGATTTTGAGGGAGACCCAAGAAATGTATTAAAAAAACAGTAGAACGAGCTGCTGATAGTGGTTACTCGATCAGTGTCGGGCCAGAATTGGAGTTCTTCCTGTTTGAAACTGACGAAAGAGGACTTCCAACAATGCAGACCCAGGACGTTGGCGGCTATTTTGAGCCTTCCCCTTTCGATGAGGGAGAAAAAGTACGTCTTCAAATTTATCGTACACTAAAACAAATGGATTTTACAATTGAAGCTTCTCACCATGAAGTAGCTGAAGGACAGCACGAAATCAACTTTAAATATGCAGATGCTCTTGGCTCAGCAGATGCAGCAACTACATACAAATGGGTAGTAAAAACAGTTGCTAAGCAGTTTGGTTATCATGCATCCTTTATGCCAAAGCCAATTGGCGGGGCAAACGGAAACGGTATGCATATCAACCTCTCCCTCTTTGATTTAGAAAAGAGCGAAAATGCATTTTATGATGATCAAGCTGAGCAGGGGCTCTCTGAAACGGCTTATCAATTCATTGGGGGATTAATCCATAATGTGAAAAATTTCGCGGCGATCACCAACCCTCTTGTAAACTCTTATAAACGACTTGTTCCTGGTTATGAAGCGCCTTGCTATATCGCCTGGTCTGCTTCCAATCGCTCTGCCCTTGTACGCATCCCTGCAACCCGCGGAGCTGGAACACGGGTAGAAATCCGTTGCCCGGACCCTTCAGCAAACCCGTATCTTGCTTTTGCAGTGGTAGCATCTGCTGGTTTAGACGGAGTCGAGCAAGAGCTCAGCCCAGGAGAAGAAACCGTTGACGATATTTTCAGCATGACTGAACAGGAACTTTCAGAGCGAGGGATTGACAACTTGCCAACAAACCTTGAATCTGCGCTTCTTGCCCTAGAAGAAGGAGAAATCGGCAAAAATACATTAGGTGAGCATGTTTTCAACGAGTATTTACAGTTAAAACGTGATGAATGGAATGATTTCCGGACTACAGTGCATGATTGGGAGATCAGCAAATACCAAGCTAAGTTTTAATGTCATTACTATAAAACCCAACAACCATGGCCCGTAAGAAGCCATGGTTGTTTTAGTATTATCATACTTTTCAGCGAAAGGTCTATATAGCTATATCATACTTAAATCGAAGGAGGGTATATAAGTTTAATGCCTCGCCTAGGAGAAAGACTCCATCGTGGGGGCTTTTTCTGATAACCATCGTCTTTCCAGTATGCATAGCGTTTTCAGTACTCAGGTACCTGTTAGGCTTTATAAGTATTAAACACTAGAAAAAGCTACCACAAAAGACCCTTGCAGTTCTGATTAATGACTTTCCTCAGTTCGGCTCCTAAGACTCTCTTACTACACCAGACATGTAACTTTTTCTTTCTGATAAGCCTCCCTTTATACAAAGACATGCTGTGCCTTATGCAGGCCAGCATAATGGCCGTTTAAAAGGAGCAGCTCGTCATGCGTTCCCTGTTCTTCGATTCCTTTCTCAGTTACGACAATAATACGGTCTGCATGGCGTATGGTAGCAAGACGGTGTGCAATAACAAGTGTGGTCCGTCCTTCGGCCAGTTCGTATAGAGAACGCTGGATCGAAGCTTCTGTTTCTGTATCGAGTGCGGATGTGGCTTCATCAAGAATTAAAATTGGCGGATTTTTTAAAAACATCCGTGCGATCGATAATCGCTGTTTTTGTCCCCCAGACAGCTTTACCCCTCGTTCGCCGACAACAGTATCAAGCCCATCCGGCAGACCCTGAATGAAGCTTTCAAGCTCCGCCCGCCGGGCAGCCTCCCATACTTCCCAGTCTTCGGCATCAAGTTTCCCATACCGGATGTTTTCTCGGAGGTTCCGGAAAACATAAATACATCCTGCTGGACAATTCCGATCTGCCGGCGAAGGGAAGACATTTCGATATCACGAATATCCACTCCATCTACCCGGATACTGCCTTCCTGAATTTCATAGAAACGCGGAAGCAGGCTGCAGAGCGTTGTTTTCCCCGCTCCAGAAGGACCGACAAAGGCAACGGTCTCTCCTGCTTGAATCGAAAGGTCAATGTCGCTCAAAATAGGACGATTTTCATCATAACCGAAGCCGACGTTTTCATACGTAATATCACCATGGGCCTGTTCCATCGTCTTTGCGTGTGGATGGTTTTGTATATCCGGCTCAGTGTCCATTAATGAGAGAAACCGCTTGAACCCGGAATAACCTTTCGGATAACTTTCAATAATGGCATTAATTTTTTCAATCGGACGGAAAAAAACGTTCGTCAGTAGTATAAACGCCATGAAATCTCCAATCGAAAGAGTTCCTTGTACAATAAAATAGGCGCCGCACAAGAGAACGAACAGAGTCATGATCCGCATCATCATATAGCTGAGTGAGTTGTTGATTCCCATAATACGGTAGGACAATACTTTGGCTTCCTTAAATTTCAAGTTATCCTTTTCAAACAGCTTTTGCTCATGCCTTTCATTGGCGAAAGCCTGAACAAGACGGATGCCGCCGATTGTATCTTCCACCCGGGCGTTAAAGTCTGCCATACGGACAAACATAGACTTCATTGCCCGAGACATTTTCCGGTTGCAATATACAACGATGAAAAAGAGAAACGGTACGACTAGAAATGTCAGCAGTGCAAGCTCTATATTGATATAAAGCATGACAGAAAAAGAGCCAATAAGTGTCATTAGAGCAATGAAAATATCTTCTGGCCCGTGATGGGCTACCTCTCCAATCTCAAAGAGATCATTGGTCAAGTTTGAGAGAAGATGGCCGGTTTTATTGTTATCATGGTAAGTAAACGATAACTTCTGCACATGCTCGAACAACTCTGCACGCATATCAGTTTCAATATTAATTCCAAGGCGATGTCCCCAATAGGTGACAAGATAATGAGCAACCGAGTTTAATATGTAGATTAAAAACAATGCTGCACTGGCCCATAAAATCACTGACAAATTACCACCAGGAAGCAGAGTGTCAACGACATAATTTACAATTAGCGGAAAGGCCAACTCAAGCAAAGCTACTAAAATGGCACAGATAAAGGTCACCGTAAATAGTTTTCTATAAGCTTATAGTAACGGATAAACCGTTTTAGCATTTTTATCTCCTCCCCTTTATCTGTTTTATCATATCAGAAAAGAGAACGAGAAAGGTAGTGAAAATGAAAATCATTATCAAAAAAGTTTTCTACGAGCGGTTTCCTGAAAACACATAAATTTGTTCTCCAGTAAACTTCGGGTGACATTCAGAAAGGCTCTTCTTTTTCAAAATTTTGTAAGCGGATAGTAGGGTTTATTTCTTACCGCCACGCGTGTGATTCACACTGTATAGAAATATAAAGAAGCACCCAAATCTTCTTTGATTCGGGTGCCTCTTACGAAGCCTTTCTTTTCCTTCTTAGATAGTATCTAATTCTTCTGATTTGTGATTTGTTCTTTAGTCTCTTAAAACCGACTAAACCAGGCCAACGATTCAGCTCAAAGATATACAAAGATCCTTTCCTGTCCATCCCAATATCTACTGCGAAAATCCGCTGACGTGGAAAATAGGCACCTAATGTATTCGCTGCTAGTAAAGAAATTTGTTTAAAGTCATTCTCAATTGCTTGTGGCGTTTTTGCTTTTATATTTATTCTCTTTAGAGCTCTTCGTAAAGGCAAGACTCTACCATTTCTGTGTCTGTTTGTAACTTTGTACCCTTTTCCTGCCTTTCTCGCTATCATTCCCGTCACTGTCCAAGGCGAGCTTACGCTTTTTCTCTGAACGATAACCCTGAAATCAACCGGTCTGCCTTTTATTTTTGCAAGTTTGATTTCTGGCTGAATATTAAATCTTCTTTTCCTCGTCTTCTTCCTCATATATTGATAGAGACTGTTTTTACTTTTGAATACCCTTCGTCTTCTGTTAATGTACATAACATAGTTTCCGGAATTAACCTTGATAAAATAAATGCTTCGTCCTTTCTTTCCATTGTTGGGTTTCACCACAATCGATTTATATCGCTTAAGCATCTTATAAAAGTTAGCTTTGCTCCATCTCACGGTACGTGGCAGATACGGCTTAAGATTATTATTTTTTCTCATTGCAGCGTGCATCTTATATTTATTTCTGCCTTTTAAACGCACAACGATTTATCCCTCCTTCCCTAGGTTTCAAAAGCTAGTGTATGCAAGAAAAAGAAGGAAGGCAGGGTGTTTCAAGGAAGAAGTTCGTCCAATTAAAAAAATACCAGCCCCTTTGAAGAAGCTGGTATTTCATCTAGTAGAAATATAACGAAATAGAAAGTCACAAAGCTGGGGAGTTCCCCAGCTTTGTGCAGCATATTAATCCAGCACCACTTCGACTGCAGCCAATTCCTTTCCCGTCTTGGTTATTGTCTCGCCCTCCTCATTTTTTACGGTAATCTCTGAATCTGTTCTTTTGATTTCCTGCAAGCTCTCAAGAAACCCCTCTTCCATCTTTAGTTTTTCAAAGCTCTTGTCGTTTTCCATATTTACATTTAATCCGTCTTT
Organism: Thalassobacillus sp. C254; assembly: GCF_001310615.1. Taxonomy (NCBI): domain Bacteria; kingdom Bacillati; phylum Bacillota; class Bacilli; order Caryophanales; family Bacillaceae; genus Thalassobacillus; species Thalassobacillus sp. C254. Next base: position 48,459 of record NZ_BAXQ01000001.1, read on the forward strand.
AAATTTCAATCTTAATATCATTTCCCTCTCTCCTTTACTTTAATATTCTGTAAAATGTGAGGTTCATTTAATTTAACCTGTGTTTTACTAGACGAATTCCTTATTTTCCTCAAGTTTAAAAGTCCTTTTTCATATTATTTCTTCTGGAATTTTCATTGATGCTTAGGGTGAAGACAAATATGACTGTTTTATATAGGGAGAGAGACTTACGCGAGGGGGAGTTTTTATTAATTGGGTCAAACTAGACGATAATTGGGTCAAACTGGACCATAATTGGGTCAATTTAGAGCTTAATTGGGTCAATTTAGAGCTTAATTGGGTCAATTTAGAGCTTAATTGGGTCAATTTAGAGCTTAATTGGGTCAATTTAGAGCTTAATTGGGTCAAATCAGATGATAATTCGGCCAACCAAACCATATAGGTCAAGTGCCAACTTCTCCGGTCAAAAGTCAACGGTACATTGAATCTCTTTCAGCTCATCACTCTGTTCATACGGTATCATTCATTTCGTTAGCCAGCCTTTGTAAATACAGCTTTGTTCCCTGCCAGAAAATCGCATAGACAACAATGAAAAGCAGCAGGCCAATGAGTACAGGCATCACACTAAATGGAAGCCAGCCAATAAAGATGGCTAAAGGAAGCCAAAGTCCAACTGAAACCATAAAGTGAACAGTTGTTTGTTTTAACGGGCTCCAACTTTCGATTTCATAAATAAAAGAAGCACAGCCAAAGTACACGCCCATTAAGATGCTGCCCAGCATATTCAGCCATATCGTTGACACAGATGCCTCAATTCCTTGAATCATCATAATCGTCAGCGCTGCAAATGTGAAGATTCCAGCAAAACCCAAGCCAGCAAATCCTCTTCGTATGACTTCAATCATTTTCTTTCCCTCATTCCCATGATTAATTTATTTTTCAAATTGAGGACATATTTTCTCGACACATACTCTTTGCTTCCTGATTTGAAAAACACACACAGATTCCCATTAAACGCAACCTCAAATCGCTTAATGTTGTTTACGTTTCCGATAACGGATTTTGAAAAACGGGTAAAGTCATAAGGTAAAAGCATTTCTTCCGCTTCATATAATTTCATGTTCAATTCAATGGTGTGGTTATTTATAGAAGCAAATACTTTTCGCTTCTCTGCATAGATAAAGTCTATTTCCCCGGGCTCTAATAATATAGATTTATCCTCCTCTGTCCCGACGATCCTCTTTGGCGTTTGATGATTAATCTTCTTTATCAACTCTTCTATATCCGGTGACCACTCTTTTGCGTGGATGGTAACATGCATTTCATTATGGTTATTATCAATATCTATATTAACTTTTATCATTCATCGTCCCCCTCCCTCATTATTTACTATATCAACCTGATCCTTTTTTGAATGTAAAAAAGTGAACAACCTGCAGAAAAAGCGTCCTAAGATGCAGCAATCCTTATACTAACTGATTGACAAAAAAGGCTCCCCCTTGAATAAGGAGGAACCATATGCTGAGTTTGTTTAATTTCCTGCATTTAAAAGCCAGTTGCGTAATTTTGTCTTAGGATAGTATGTAGTTCCATTAATTATGATATGTGGGATATCTGAATGCTCTTGAATTAAATGTCTTGCATCTTCTTTAGTGATTCCGATAAAGTGATGGACTTCATTTTCCTTAATTAGTTCATGTTCGTCCTCGTCTAAGTAATCTATGATATCTTTAGCATTCGGGTTCTTAAAATTTTTCAATCCATCACCAATAAAATACCCTGCTGCTGCAATTCCTATAGCCAGCCAAAACAGGCTCATATCCATGTTCATTCCCCCAACATTTTTGTTCTATTTGTTTCCCTGTATATTCTGCTGTCATTTATAGTGTATCAGACGTTTCTTCATTTAGTGTATTAGCAGACGTTATGATTCAGGTTTTGGGGGATGAAAACACACTAGAGACACGGCACCCCTCTATGTGCCTCTATAAGAACATTAATCACTATTCTTTTGGAGTAAACTGGCAAGAAAGATTCTTTTCATTCCAATCGCTTTTTTTGTATAATAAAAAAGCAGTTGAAGCTTCACCTGCCCCTTTTCTATGAATTTTTTATTAAACATTTTTTTTAGTGTACATTTTTGGAAGCCCATATACTTTGGGCTTCTTTTGTGTTCTGTGTCAGAAAAAGACAAAAGGGCAAAGCTTATTATAGATATGTAGAGAGGTTTTTGATATGTATGCTTCATAATCCTACAGGTAAAGAACGTCTGGGGTTGGCTTTCCTTCTAGGTTTGCTGGCAGTCCTCGGCCCTTTTAATATTGATATGTATCTGCCGAGCTTCCCTGAAATTGCTCATGATTTAGAGGCAAGTGCCTCATTAGTACAACTTAGCTTAACAGCATGCTTAATCGGACTTGCACTCGGCCAGCTCGTTGTGGGGCCGATCAGTGATGCCCAGGGCAGAAGAAAACCATTATTAATTTCCATTTTTTTGTTCGCTCTTTCGTCCCTTCTTTGCGCTCTGGCGCCTAATATTACTACGCTTCTTATTGGACGTTTTCTGCAAGGCTTCACCGCATCAGCTGGAATAGTCCTTTCTCGCGCTGTAGTCCGTGACGTTTTCAGTGGGAAAGAGCTTACGAAATTTTTTGCCCTTTTAATGGTTATTAATGCAGTAGCTCCTATGGTTGCTCCTATGGGCGGCGGAGCCATTCTACTTCTCCCATTTGCAAGCTGGCATACAATTTTCTATTTTTTAACTCTGCTTGGTCTCTTTATCGTAATTACTGTGGCATTCCGTTTAAAGGAGACGTTACCACCTGAGAACAGAATTCCCAGCTCCATTGGAAATTCTATCCGGACCATGGGCAGTCTGGTGAAGGACCGTTCCTTTATCGGGTACGCTTTGGTTGTCGGGTTTGTTCACGGTGGAAGCTTCGCTTATGTTTCAGGTACCCCCTTTGTTTATCAGGGGATCTATGAGGTCTCGCCTCAAGTATTTAGTATATTATTTGGCATCAATGGGCTTGGCATTATTATGGGAAGTTGGCTTATCGGCCATTTTGCTGGAATCATCCAGGAAAGAAGTCTTCTTAAAGCAGCAGTCCTTACAGCCGTAAGTGCAACTTCTATTCTTTTAGTGATGACTATTATTGAGGGACCGTTAGCATCCATTGTCATTCCTATTTTTATTTATATGACATCTATGGGGATGATTTTAACTAGCTCCTTCACACTGGCTATGGAAAAACAGGGTCACCGGGCAGGCAGCGCTAGTGCTTTGTTAGGGATGTTTCCTTTATTATTAGGTGCTGCTGTTTCGCCTCTCGTTGGGATTAACGAAACCACAGCAGTACCAATGGGAGCCATATTATTCATCACTTCCTTTATTGGTTTGCTGGCCTTTTTTCTCCTCACTCAAAGCAATCAAGAGCAACAAAACAAAGAGTTGAAAATGGAGGATAACTCCCCCATTTTCGACATAAAAAAAGACAAGGATCTCCCCTTGTCTTTTTTGCTTTCCTTTTCTCTAAAGCTCTCCCCTGTCATCTGCTAGTCAGTCATCCACCTAAAATTCTACAGAGATCGAGAAAAACAGACAAATAAACAAAATATTCTGACATTTATTATCGCATTTTGTCGATTCATTTTATTTAAGCGCCAAGGCTTGCTTTTCTATTTATTTACCTTCTTGCTTCCACAAATTTGTGTAAGTATGTGGCGCACTGTAATGTAGTTTCTTTAATTTCCCTTTCGCTTTTGTGAAACTTTTTTGCTGTCATTTCTAATGGATTGTTCATTGGATCGTATAACTGCACTTCAAGGTAATATGTGTATATTCTCCGTTCCTCTACTCCCATTTGCTGAAGTCCTACTTCCCACAGCATGTCAGCTTCATTTTCCTTATTTCCTGTAGCATACATAATTCCCTCGATACGATCTGTAACAGTTGTGCTCATTAAAACCATCCACTCCTCTGAAAGTTTTCTAAAAGGTAATTTCTTCAAATTATACAATAATCCTTTACTGGTTTCAAATTTCAAATTTAGTCCATTTTAACTAGTTTTATTTTTTTCTTCTTTACCTCGGTAAATTCTATGTGCAGCAAATGAGGAAAATTCCAATTTGTTTGTCAACTCACATAACCTGAATCGGCTGTTATGAAAGGAAAAATCAACAAACCAATTATTCTTTTTAGAAAAGTACATAGGTGTTTATCTGTATAAATTATCAGACTTTTTCAAAAATCATTAGATTTATCATATAATTTTTACAATAGATGGTATAAAATAGATATATGGACCTATTCATTCATTCTGATAATTTTATTACTTATGCACATAGTAAGTAAAAAAAGGAGGGTACCCATGATGTTCACTTATGGCAAAGACATTCCCCTGGAGAACGTGCCTAACGAAAATCAATCTGCTGATTCACAGGAAGCAGCCACTCCGACTTCAGAGCAAGAACGTTTCTCTTATGATTACAGAAAGCCAATCCCCTTGGAAAACATCCCGAAATAGAAAAACCTCGTGATGAGATTCTCATCACGAGGTTTTTTCTTTATTGTGCTTTGACTGCATCCTTAGCGAAACGTTTTGCTGTTTCTTTTGCATTTTCGATTGCCTCTGCCTTGATCTCCTCTGATTTTTCAGGATTTTGAGCCATTCCTTCGGCAATGACTGATTCAACATCTGTTACACCCATAAAGGCTAATACCTGCTTAATGTAGCGGTCGCCCATTTCCATTTCCTTTGCAGGGCCTTCAGAGTAGATGCCGCCCCTCGCTTGAATGTGGATCGCCTTCTTATCTTCAAGAAGTCCCACAGGGCCTTCTGCTGTATATTTGAATGTCTTGCCTGCAATAGCAATGTTATCAATATAAGCCTTTACTCTTGGAGGAAAGCTGAAGTTCCATAGTGGAGTAACAAAGACATACTTGTCAGCTTCAATAAACTGGTCAGTCAATTCATTGATACGTGACACTTTATCTTTTTCATCATCACTTAGCTCTTCATAGCCTTTTCCTTGCTGAAGCTTGCCCCAGCCTTGAAATACATCGGTATCAATATAAGGAAGGTCTTTTTTATAAAGGTCGATATGCACCACTTCATCATTTGGGTTTTCTTCTTTGTATGCTTTTAAGAATTCTTCCCCAACTGCCAAACTGATAGATTCTTCTGGTGTTTTAGGATTTGCAGTAATGTACAATACTTTTGCCACTTGTATCTTCTCCTTTTTTTCCGTGTTTTTGTTATGGTTTCCTAACTCTTCATGTGTCATGCAGACATGAGAGTCAGAATAAATGAATGTATCTTCAAGATAAGAGGTTGCTATAGCAACCAAAACCCCAAAAAATTTTCTACAATCCCCACTATAATATAACTAAGTTGTTACAGCAACTATTTACACTCAATTTTTGATAAAAATTTTCCTGCCTGATCTAGTACACATTGTCTCTCATTTTTGAAAGCACTTTTCGAGTCGTATTTAATTCTTCCTCTGTAATCCCTCTGCATACTAGCTGGTTAAATTCTTCAGCTACGGGAAGGACTTTTTCTTTTAAAAGCTCTCCTTCTTCTGTGAGATATACTCTTTGAGACCGGCGGTCTTCCGGACAGCCTGCTCTGCGGACAAATCCCTTTCTCTCCAGGCTGTATGCCATCCGTGCGATATTAGTCTTATCCTTGTTTAAACGCTGGCCGATTTCATTTTGAGTAAGGCCATCTCTTTCCCACAGAACCATCATAATTAAATTTTGCTCTGGCGCTATATTATAAGGAGATAACTTTCCCTTTACGTAGTTCGTTAGCGTTAAGTCTGTCTGGTGTATAAAAATGCTGATATAACTCTCTATTGATATATTCATTCCCATTCTCCCCTGTATCTCTTTCCATCTTGTAGTCCTTGTCTCCATTATTTAACATTCTGCATTAATACTATACTTTTATTCTACAATGAACAAGGGAGTGAACCAAACTTCTTTTGTATCTTTAATATAAAATGGCCACCAGCGAGAAAAAGCTTGGGCTGCATTTTCAAGTTTTTTTCTTTGTGATTGATTGAAGTCACTCTATATGAACGGGAAATATTATAAGGCAAGCCTTCCAGCATGGAAGGCTTGCCTTGTTCCTAATTGACAACAATATATCCAACCATAGGGCCATTATCATCATGATGGGAATGCGTGAGACAAATCAGACGATAGATTCCACTCTCTGTAAAGTGAAGATCTATTTCTGTCTCTTCTCCTTTTTTCACAGTTCCTTTAATATCAGTACCTTCGATCATAAAAGGGTGCTCTTTTCCATTCACGCCGTATATCTTTAATTTCACCTGTTTATTTTTTGGAATGACAATGGTTCCTGGATCCCAGCGATAGGCTTCAATTTCTTTACCATCCTCAGTAGTCGTCTTAAATTCAGTTGTTACCATTTGAATCTCAAATTCCTCTGCCGGACCGGCTGTCTCATATGATTGAACTTCCTCATTGTACCACCAGGCAAAAATTAAAAAGAAAAAAACAGGTGAACAAATAATGACAGGAAGCCATTTTTTCTTAATTATGATCGAGCGCATGTTTCTCCCCCTTTGCTTGTCATATAATACATCTATATGACACGAAGAAGGATAAGCATGTCTATATCTTCCATTTTCCTTTTAGGGGTTTTTACTTTTATGCCCCCACCACCTGAACTGTCCCCCGTTAAAACAGATACTTAGAGGTATCTAAAAGAAGGCTGGGAATCGTTCCCAGCCCTCTGATGTTTCCCTGTTAGCTTTTCTTTTTTGATTTCTTTGGCTTCACAAAGGTAACTCTTGTTACCAGATTCATGTTAATGGCTGTATTTTCCTCATGAACCAGCCATTTATCCTTGCTTTTAGTAATCTGATCGAGAATCTCTTTCTTTGATTCACCTTTTATTCCGACAGTTTTGTAATTATCTCGGTCGAAATAAAATCTCACCTTATAGGTTTCCATAATTCCCCTCCCTTTCGGTTATACATTTTCCTATTGCTTTATTCCCTTCTTTATCAATACAGTAACTTCAATCTTTTCCTTCAAACAAATAAAAAACTGTCCGTTATCAGGACAGTCCTAAGCCTATGCTCCTTCTTTTATAAAACCTCTCAGCACATTCTCCTGCCGGTACTTTAAATGGATATCAATCAATATGCTGTCTATCAGCTCTTCATCATTTATTTTGTGTTTACTTACTAAATTCTCTTTTCGGCAGACTCTCCAATCATTTTTTGAAAACCTCACTAAATAAATCCCCTGAACATTACTTTTCACAATTCCGTCTTTATTTGTTAAAGAGCAAGTAACTTTTTCTTCAGGATAATATTCCATTATGAATTCCTCCTTTTCCCTAATAGCACATGCCTGGGCCTCGGTGAATCCTGTGAGTAGTGTTTTTTATTTATATGCGGACAAGTCTGTAAATAGTAGGAGATTATTAGTAAATCTATTATTAATAAATTAATAGTTTTAATGGAAGATAAGAAATAATGGCAATGTTGAACATAGGAACATGTCTACAACATGGTTGGAAAAAAGAAGAACATATGAACTTCGATTAATAACTTACCCAGTATCAGCTGCGTTGTAAAGTTCTATCGTATCATTTGGCTGAAATGAGGATAAAACACCAAGTCCACTGATAAAAAACAAAAAAACAACAAGAGCAAGTACACGTCTGTTCAATCTGCTGCTTTTCATTAGCTCCTCCTTTACTACCGTATTCGTATTGTTAGTAAACCAGGATGCCCTAATTTGTAATTTTAATCCGTGTAATTATAATTCATTGCATGTTCTGGTTTTCCTCTTTAAAGCTATAAATTAATTGTATATTCTGAAAATTAAACAAAGTATGTTGCTTTATATGAGGAAACCAATATTCTTCCTTGTTATTCTGAATATTTGAGATAAATAAAAGGAATAGGAATGACAAACCTACAATACGAAAGGGAGAGTTTCTATTAAGAGAATACTGATTGCAGCCACGAATCATGAGACATTGGAAAATCCGAAGAAAAGAACAGGATTATGGTTAAGTGAGCTGACCGTATTTTATGATAAGGCAATTAAAAAATATGAAGTAGACATTGTGAGTCCTACAGGGGGTGAAGTTCCTTTAGACCCAAGGAGCAAGCTTACTGCCCTTCTCCGAAAGAAAACGAGAAAGTATTTAAAGGATCCGGCCTTCAGGAATAAGCTTCAACATTCATTATCTCCTGAAGAAATTAAAAGTGATGAATACCACGCTATTTATTTTGCAGGAGGCCATGGAACCATGTGGACTTTCCTGATTCGACATATCTGCAGCGAATCACAAGAGAAATTTACGAAAACAAAGGAGTTGTCTCAGCGATCTGCCACGGTCCAAGTGCCTTAATCAATGTAAAGCTTTCGAACGGGAAGTATTTAATCGAGGACAAGACGTTAACCTCTTTTTCTTATAAAGAAGAGCGTCTGCTCATGCTTCATAAACAAATCCCTTTTGTCCTTCAATCAAAGCTGGAGAAACGAGGAGCAAATTATAAACAATCATTGCTTCCCTTTACCTCTTTTGTAAAACAAGATGGACGACTGGTCACTGGTCAAAACCCACAGTCGGTTAGAAAAACAACAAAGAAAACGTTAAAGCTTCTTAAGAAAACCTATAAATAAAGAAGGGGACGTCTCCCCTTCTTTATTGTATCATATATCGGATGCTCTATAATTATGGAAGATCCTCAATTGAGATTCAGTTAAGGCGTACGTATTCATAGCATCCTGTCTTGTGATCCCGAATTTTTCACTGGCTTTCTTTTCTACATAAGCGTCATATTCTTCCACATCTGTTTGTTTCCCTGCTGCTGCTAAACGCTCGTACTCATCACGCATATAAACGTAAACTGCACGTTGATCTTTAGGCAGGGTTTGTAAAAATTCTTCCGTTTTTTGCCTGCTGTCTGGCATTTCTCTTCCACCCTCTTTCATCCATCGATCTCTACTTTCTATATATTCGACAAAATCAGGAGAGTTTCCTTTAATATATAAATAAAAAGTATTAATCAATTTTACTGTTTGGACAAAAGAAACAGTCTTTTGACTTGCTTCATTCTTCGGTACGTTACCCATAATTCTACAAGTTATTTGATATAACCTTCATACCCTTTAATCACTGCTTCTGCATAGTGAAACAATGTATTCGTCCAATTTACACATTCTCTTCGTCTTGGACGATTCCACTTTCCTTCAGAAAAAAATGACCTCCTTAGTCCTTCACTTAATTCAAATTGAACGCCTTTCCCAATTTTTGTGCGGTTGCAAACGTTGACTGGGTTATTTCCTCCAATATGAAAAGGTGCCAGTTCAACCTGGAACCCGTATGCTTCAAGACTTGACCAAATAGCGTTCCGCAATGAATAATTAAGACCTCCAATATATGTGACACTCTCTTTTCCCATGCACCCATGAAAGGCAAGGTGGTGTTTCTTCTCATGAGATATCCGTACAATATTCTTTTCATCATAATGATTTGAGGTTACATGAAGGATGGTGTTACTTTTCCTAAGCCTTCCATTAAAATCAAAATAAGTAAAACCTCCCTTTTCTGAAACAAGGCAGGCAACCTCCGTGGTTCCAGGCTCAATTCCCCCGCCGTGAAGTGAAGAAACCACGGTCTCACTGTCGTTTTCTTTTATTGTAAAGGAATAGTCTCTGCCCGGACTCCAATAAGGATCAGAAAGAAGCTCTGTCATTGAATCGTATAAGTCCTGGCAGCCATCCCACCTTTCAAAAGGTGTCTTCATCTTTACCCCGCCTGTTCGTTTGCTCTTTTTTTTATTCTATAGATACGGCTTTCTTATTGAAAGGAACCTGCCTGTTTTTTCTGAAATGACTTCAGTATAAATCATCACGTAAGGGAAAAAGTAATCCACAGGGGGGTGAAAACATTGAGAAATAACAACAATAGAAATAACAATAATAACAATAACAACGAGAATAACAATCTGGAGAATGAATTAAATGTTGACGATTTAAATACAGAATTTGCTTGTGAAGTAAATCTGCAGGATTTAAAAAACAGAGATAACCGCGAGCGTAACAATAATAACTGTTAATTGAAAGGGTGCCTGGCACCCTTCTTTTTTGTAATGATTCTGTAACACTGATAAGTGCGGAACCCTGGGTTTATTCGCTTTGTCTCCTTTTCCTGTTTGTGGGTGCCAGGCACCACTGAAGGCGCCACTGTCAGGCACCTTTCTGATCTCAAAATTTTGATTATTCCCATCCTTTTTCTTCCAAATAAACTTAGTATAAGAATGTTAAAAAAGGCAATGCTATTTTTGGGAGGTGATAACGATGAATAACAATAACAACAACAACAACAACAACGACAACCGCAACAATCGCAACAACCGTAACAACCGCAACAACAACAACAACAACAACAACGAACTAAATCTTGACAATGTGAACACTGAGTTCGCAAACGATAACGATCTACAAGATTTAGACCGCAACAACCGCAACAACCGTAATAACCGCAACAATCGCAACAACAATGATAACAACAATAACAACTAATGATTCATCTCCAAACCCTCGTAATATACTTTACGGGGGTTTCCCCTTTATAGTATGCTGCCCCATATATAGCAGGTGAAGGCCTTGTTTAGCAGCACAAAAAAGGCTCAACGCCCAATGTTTTTCCCTTCTTTTATCCCTGCCTTTCTGCTTCTTGAAGAGCCCGGTGCGTTGCAGGTCCGGCTATACCGTCCACCGTGACTCCTGCATCCTGTTGAAAACTTCTTACTGCTTCTCGTGTCACCGGCCCGTATATTCCATCTGCTCCGTACGTCCCTATATCATATCCTAAGTCCAGGAGTCGCTGCTGCAAATCTCGAACCAACGGACCACGGGAACCCTCTTGCAGGATTTGACCGCTCCACCCTCCGGACACTTCTTCCATTGCCCGATACGTTTCGGGTCCGGCTATACCGTCTACCGTGATTCCTGCATCCTGTTGAAAGCTCCTTACTGCTTCTCGTGTCACCGGCCCGTATATTCCATCTGCTCCGTACGAGCCTAAATCATATCCTAAGTCCAGAAGTCGCTGCTGCAAATCTCGAACCAACGGACCACGGGAACCCTCTTGCAGGATCTGTCCGCTCCAGCCCCCGGACACTTCTTCCATTGCCCGATACGTTTCGGGTCCGGCTATACCGTCTACCGTGATTCCTGCATCCTGTTGAAAGCTCCTTACTGCTTCTCGTGTCACCGGCCCGTATATTCCATCTGCTCCGTACGTCCCTAAATCGTATCCTAAGTCCAGGAGTCGCTGCTGCAAATCTCGAACCAACGGACCACGGGAACCCTCTTGCAGGATCTGTCCGCTCCAATTCTCTTCATCTGGCGTATCAGGTGTATCTTCATCTCCTCCACCATTTCCTCCATTTTCAGTAATATCATCAAAAGCTGCGGCCAGTGCTGCAGCATGAGCTCGTGCAGCTTGCTCAATAAAACTTGGATCTTGTAAATAGCTGGCATCATTACTGTTAGTAACGAAACCTCCTTCAGTTAAAATAGAAGGCATTGTGGTGTGTCTAATAACATAAAATCCTGCAGTCATACTGCCACGGTCTGGCATTCTTCCGCTCCAGGCGAAATTATATAACTCCCTATGAATTACTTCGTGAAGTTCTTCTGTACGTTGCGGAGCGCCTGGTACCGATATGTCTCAAACCCTGATACCCCGGAGGCTGCTGCATTGTAATGAACCGAGATGAATATGTCAGCTCCCCAACTGTTTGCCTGCTGAACCCGATTTTCCAGGCTGACATCGACATCCGTCGTACGGCTCATATTTATCTCTGCCCCACTATATTCGTTTTGGAGAATATCTCTTATGTGAAGAGCTGTGTCCAATGCCAAGTCTTTTTCCACCAGACCATTTCCAACTGCCCCCGTATCACTGCCACCGTGCCCAGGATCAATAAATACCCGTACACTCATGAGCCATCTTCCTCTCCTTTTATTTTTGTTTGTTCCTTGTGAGAATTTGTCTAGTACCAGCCAACATGAGTGTGGCTTATTGGCGGGTTACCTTTCAGCTTACGGTAAACTCACTAGATACGGCTCGGCCATACCCCATGTACGTATAAAAGGGCCGGCAGTCCAAGCTTTCTCTTACTCTATTTACTAAAAAAAGGTTTTTGAGATATTGTATAAGAGAGAAAGGAGAGAAAAATGAAACGATCGTCTAAACCTGTCTACGTCATACTGTATGAAATATTCATGGTCGCATTAGCTATTTTATCTGTATCAATGATTTGGATCGACAATGTGTACGTTCCCCAAATCGATTTAATGGTTTGGCTCATTTTTACAATTGATGTTTCCGTCCGCTTTTTCAAAGCAGGTTCAAAATGGGAGTATGTAAAAAAGAACCCCTTTGATATCCTGGCTATTGTTCCCTTTGATTCATTATTTCAAATGGCAAGGATTGCCAGGCTAATCCGTGCGCTTCGGGCGGTAGCTATCATTAATTACTACGCCAGAGGACTTACTGCCGTTTTGATGACAAATAACTTACATAAAGTGTTAACAGTCACGATCATGCTCATAATGTTTACAGCCATACCAATGCCTTACATAGAGCCTTCTATTGAATCTTACGGTGATGCAGTGTGGTGGTCAATTGTCACCTCAACCACTGTTGGGTACGGAGATATTTCTCCAGAAACCGGTGGTGGACGCATGATCGCATTACTATTAATGCTAAGCGGAATAGGCGTGATCGGAATGGTTACTGGATCTGTTGCCACGTACTTTCTTTCAGATAAAAACAAGGAAAACCCAACTGTTACCCATATTGTTGACCAACTTTCAAACTATGAAGAATTAACAGCTGATGAAGTCAAGCGGCTGGGTCTTTTGCTTACAGAATTGGAAAAAGAAAAGTCGAAATCTGAACAAAACGTTTCAGACACGCATTAACCCTGCCTGCTATTCAGGCGTTCTCATACGCCTTGCTACATACCATGAAGAAAGACAGCCCTGGGATATCCAGAGCTGCCTCTTTTTTATTCGCTTCAATCTTCTTTAGCGCCGTCTCCTTTTTCAGGAACAGCAAGGCTGTCAAAGTTATCAGCAAGATCCTGCAGCCCCTCACGAAGCTCTTCCCCTTCCATTGGGTACCCATGCCCTGTAACCGCAAGGTCCAACGGAAGACTATTTAACTTGCTGACTGAATGCTTGGCTGCTTCCCAATCAGGCGTTAAATATTTAGGAGGACCACATATTTCTTTTTCCTGCTTCATCGCCTTATACAACGATTCTTGTTTCACCGTAACAAACGCGTCTCCTACAAGTAATACTTTGTCGTCTTGTCTGTATAAAGAAATATGCCCTTCTGTGTGGCCTGGAGTGGATAACCATTCCCACTCAGGCATTCCCGGAATGCTCCCTTCCTCAGGAAGAGGCTGTACCTTCTCTCCCAAATCAATAGAATTTGTAGGAAGCATTGGCGCCAGCTTAGGAACCATGCCCCCTTCAACCGAGGAATCAGGCTCTGGATAAGTCTCTTCTCCTCTTAAAAAAGGGAGCTCCTTTTCATGAGCATAAACGGGAACATCCCATTCTTCCACGATATCAAACAATGCACCCACATGGTCAAAATGACCATGGGTAACTACCACCGCTTTCGGCGGGTTTGTTTCACCAAATCGTTCCTTCGCTTCAGAATGATATCTTTGCCTGACCGTGGCATACCTGCATCCACAATAAACCATTCGTTTGTCTGCCCAGGATAGCCGACAAAAATAACATTGGCAATTTGAACAGGATAAACGTAAATATCCTTACGCACTTCTTCTCCTTTCCCGCTTCTGACGGTGGTCAAGGGGACAAATCTTTTGTTTAGCTTGTTATCTACCTTGTTGCTCACTGCCTATTCCTCCCTTCCATCTTTATGACATACCTTCCCTTTTTTTCCCTCCATGGAAACTAAAAAAAACAGAAGCTGGCTAAAAGTGTTTCCACTTAAGCCTAGCTTCTGTTTTTGGTTTAGCTTGCTGTTCTTTCACATTCATCTTTCTTTATCACCAATCTGTGAAAAGGGAATTCTTCCTCTTTATCCTCAATTGGATATTCTAACAATTCAATACAAATCGTCCGTTGATATTCAGCGATAACTTTTGCCTGTTCGCCTTCATAAATCACAATTTCTTCTTTTTCAAATAAGGTTTCTGGAGCATCATCTCTACCATACATAAAAACATCCCCTTAAACTTATTATTACAATTATAAAGGTTTCTACGAATAAAGCAAGGGAAAGTTTCAAAGGCCGATAGAACTAACGATCCTTGAGAAATCATTATGATAATTGCTGTATCAAAATAATTCCATAATTTAAATGAATCTATATGTATCACAGCTGACTGCCGAAGAAGGAAACGATCTGGACTGTTCACTCGTTCTCATAACCGTTAAAAAAGCTTGGATGATTACACATCCAAGCTTGGAAAAATCCTTATTTCTTTCTCCAATAGACAGCATCATTTTCTGTTGGCATTGGAGGAAATCTATCTTCTTTTTCTAACTCGATCTCTTCCATATTTTCCATCGGCGGGTTTCCTGACTCCGTGTTTACATAGCTGTCAAACACATACGTGCCTGTTTCTGGTGCCTTTTCACCTGTCTTGTAAAGAGTAGCCATAGTTTAAAACCTCCTTGGGAAATGTGATTCATAGAAGATTTGCCCGATCTATGGATCGTATAAACCTTCTCATTTCACATCACAACTTTTGTCTTACACACACTACTCCTTAGACTCTATTAACAATGATTATGCATGATTCTAATGCAGCTGTTTCATATGGTGCTTTAAGCTCCTGCCAGGTGATTTCGATTCGGCTTACGATCACCCTATTCCAATGTGCCTATTTATCAGATTGACTGTGAAGTAAATACCAGGCGATCTGAGTACTCGATAAGACACCAAGCAAGATTGCGCTGAGAACCCAAAAACCTGTATCCTCAACTACTGGTATAAGAACAATAATCAGTGCATTGGCCGCAAAGCCGCTTTGGTACCAGGCAGTAGTTAGAAAACGCATAAATGTAAAAAATCCAGCCAGACTTACTGCAAATATGATAATAACGGCCAGTGCATACGGATACTGCCGTGCTCCCTCAATTGAAAAAAACAGGACAGCTAGGGCAGCTGCAAAGATCAGCATAAATATTCCTTTTGTTTTCCCCATTTTTTCTCCCCTTATAACAAAATCCTCTTTTAAAACAGCATAACAAAAAAATGTTCAGGTGTATAAAGCAGACTTAATGTAAAGATAGATGTTTGAGCCATACGTTCTGAAGGAACAATGAAGATAGACATTCATAAAGGAGTGACGAAGGGTGAACAAACAGGAAATCAGGCAAAAGGCCATTGATATTATTGACAACAATAAAATTGGTACATTGGCAACCGTAGTACATGATAAGCCACATTCTCGCTATATGACTTTTTACAATGAAGATTTAACTCTTTATACGCCTACCAGCAAAGAAACTCATAAGGCTGAAGAACTGGAACAAAATCCGAATGTTCACGTTTTACTCGGCTATAATGGCGAAGGCATCGGGGATGAATTCGTGGAAATTGAAGGAACAGCGGACATTAGAGATTCAAATGAAATTAAGGAAAAAATATGGAATGAAGAGCTTGAAAGATGGTTTGACGGTAAAAATGATCCTAACTTAATTGTTCTGGAAATTAATCCGACTGCGATCCGCGTAATGAATGACAAAGGTGAACCTCCTCACTCTGTGGACCTGTAAGCTTTAGTATGTACCGCTCATCTCAGGCTGTTGATAACCCTATTCAACCAGCCTTTTTGAGTAGTAATTCTTTTCTATGCAAGCTGTGATCTGAACTTAGGCAATCGGGGATAGGCTTTACAAGAACAACTCCATTTTATGTTGATCATTTATAAATCCAGAGATTACATCAATATTCTGTTTGCTGATAATCTAAAAAGAGAGCGTTCGGTTGTTACCCTAAAAGTTAGAATGTCTACTCTAACTTTCGGGGCGGTACCTTCCCGCTCTCTTTTTTATCTATCTAAATAGCTGGCTGTTAATTTCTTTTTCCACATCTTTGTTCTTTTTATGGTCAGCTTCTCTTTTTTTCTCAACATCCATGATGTTATCTACATCTTTTTTGTATTGTTCATGGGTCAATCCATGAGACTGCATAAGGCCTTTTTCCATGTTTTCCGTTACATTCGGTTTTTCTTCTTCACTCATTTTTATACCTCCAAGGTTTTTATAAACTTTTTTTGTGAGATATTCTCACTTATATTTTTCTTCATTCCTGTTTATCTCACACTTAAAACTGCCAAATTGTGTCTATTCCATGGACACTTTTTTCCAAGTGAAAGGCTTCTTTATTCCAGAGGGTCTTTGGATTTACCGTACTTTAACAAGTCATATATGGCCATAGAGTCACTTGGCTGATCTTTCGAATAGCGTGCCGGAAACAAAGCAAAAAACATGTAGTATACAGAAAAATAAGCAAAATAATACCAAAACATATGCTCATCCATCACACCAGACATAATTAAGCCGTTAACTACAAAGATAGAGAGCAAATTAAAAAGCGGGCCGCCCAGGTATATTAAAACCCTTGCAGCAGTTGTGTCATGCTCTATTTTTTCAAACTGGTTAAATGCATGCCAAAAATATATCCTTCTTATTTCAACAGGTCCTATAGAAAAGAGTGGTTTCCCGGTTCCAATGACTAGCCTTGTCTTTCCTCCAAAAATCCACACAAAAAAAGCATGCCCCAATTGGTGAATGATGGTGATCATAGGCAGCAGGACAAACAGGGAAATAACAAGGACCCATGTATCTTCCCATGAAACATGTTTTCCCTCCCTGTTAAAACTATCTTCACTGACTCTCTTTATATATCCTCTTCTTCTCTTTTTAAATCTATTTTTTTCCCCTTTGTTCCTTATAAAGCGTATGTTTTGAATACCATTATTAAGGAAATTGGTAAGTAACGCGAAATATTAACTCTCCATGACTAATTCACTTTTTTTGAAGGAGGTTGTATATGAGCACGGAGGAAAAGATTAAACAATATATTTCGAACAACCGGGATCATTACATTGATCTTCTGCGTGAGTGGGTTCAGCACCCGACAAGATCAGGCCAGGAGTATGATTTACAAAAAAAGATCGCTGAGCGCCTTGAAAATTCTGGTCTGGACGTAGACTTTTGGGAGCCGGACAGAAGAGAACTTGAAGATCACCCGGCTTTCACAAGTCCCCGCAAAGACTTTAAAGACAGCCCAAATGTGGTAGGAACCTTAAAGGGAAGCGGCGGAGGACACTCTCTCATTTTAAATGGCCATATCGATGTCGTACCTGAAGGAGACCTGGAACAATGGGAGGATGACCCATTTTCCGGTGCCGTTAAGGACGGAAAAATGTTTGGACGGGGAACGACTGATATGAAAGGCGGAAACCTCGCTCTTCTCATTGCTTTGGAAGCCATAGTAGAAATGGACATTACATTAAAAGGAGATCTTATCTTTCAAAGTGTGATAGAAGAAGAAAGTGGCGGAGCCGGCACCCTTGCAGCGATAAAAAGAGGGTACAAAGCAGACGCAGCCCTTATTCCTGAACCCACCCAAATGAAAATCATTCCAAAGCAACAAGGATCCATGTGGTTCCGGGTAACTGTACGTGGGATCTCTGCCCATGCGGGAACACGATTTGAGGGGATCAGTGCTCTTGAGAAATCCTGGAAAGTGTATGACACATTGATGGCACTAGAAAACCAGCGGAATATCCGGCTCCAGGATCCTCTATTTAAGAACATGACTATTCCTATTCCTATTAATGTTGGTACCATTCAAGGCGGAAGCTGGCCTTCTTCAGTTCCATCTAAGGTAGTAATGGAAGGAAGGTATGGCATCGGTCCTGATGAGACAATTGAAGAAGCAAAAGCGGAGCTCGAGCAGTCTCTTCACCGTCTCCAGCAGTACGATGACTTTTTTAAACAGCATCCGGTAGATGTCGAATGGTTCGGCGCAAACTGGATACCTGGCTCTGTCGATCTTTCTCATCCTCTTCTTGGTATCCTGCAGGACCAATATGAATCTTCCCAACATGAAGAACCTGTGATCCAGGCTTCTAACTGGGGTACTGATGGTGGAATGCTTACCCAGTACGCTGATACCCCTGCCATCGTTTTTGGACCTGGAACAACAAAAATGGCTCACTTTCCAAATGAATGCATTGAATTAGATAACATTTTTGAAATTGCAGAGATTTTCTTCCACTCTATAATTGAGTGGTGCGAGAAGGAAGATTAATTACCTTGCTCACTGCGAGGAGAACATCGCTGGATAAAAGCTGCTTCTATTATGAAGCAGCTTATTTTATTGATGTGGACCCAAAAGTAAGAGGAACTGAAAATCCCTCAGTGGTCACCCTTCAAAACGTAAGAGCTTCCTGCACCATAGACCATGAAAGAGAGAAGTGTTGCACCTGGGACTTCAGGGTAGAATGAGGTGTTTTTTAGCTGAAAGATCCTTTTAAAACAGATCATTATTTGTTTCTATCTAAATGCTGAGTGCCATATTTATAACGGCATAGTGAAGGCAGACACTATTTTTAAAATTCTATTTTAAACTAGTAATTTTCTCCCCTGGAATTGCAATGATACTTTGGTCTTATTTTCTTGAGATAATGTTTTGAAATCTATAAACCTGGCAATAATTCTAGTAACAAACACAAAATAATAAATTAAAAACTGACAAAATACAAAAGATATTCAAGGAGGAAAAAAACATGAGTTTACACGAGTATATTGAAAACATTAATAAAATGCTGGAAGAAGCAAAAGAGGAAGAAGAAATAACTGAAGAAGATATGGATCTAGAATAACACTCTATTTACTTAATTCTTGATGCCAACAGGGACTATCCTGTTGGTTTTCGTATTTCAACTCATATAACTTGTTTACTAGAATAATTGTTAGGGAAATATGGTACTGACCATAAAAAAGAGTGACAGAACTCTTCTAGAAAACATAGAAAGGAGAATTTTCATGAAACCATACTTGCTTAAATCACTTCCTATTGCGTTAGCTGCCATAGTCGCAGCTGGCTGCCAGACTCAGGACAGTCCAGGTACTGAAGATATGCAGCAGCCGTCTGATTATGATGAAGACGTAGACGAAATGGATGAGGCTGAAATTCCTGGCGGGGAAGCAGAACCAGAAGCTGAACCAGACACTGAAGAACAAAACGGTGAGGCACAGGCTTCTATTATTGGTTATTATGATGAAACAGGTGATGAAGTGGAAGCCCAGGCTGTCATGAATACACCGAACGAAGAGGTTGGCACTGTACAATTTTACACGACAGCTGAGGACAACGTCCTTGTGGAAGCCAACTTTGTTGATCTGGAAGTAGAGCCAGGCTATCACGGGTTTCATCTTCATGAAGAAGGCGTTTGTGAAGTAGACGATGATGGAGAGCCGTTTACATCTGCCGGCGGTCACTGGAATCCTGATGATGAGGATCATGGCTCCCACGCAGGTGATCTTCCTCCGTTTATATCAATGAAGATGGAACTGGTACTTGCTGACAAAAGTTGATACGTTTACTTCTGAGCAGGCAGCTGAAGACGAAATAGCAGTTATGCTTCATGAAGATCCAGACAACTTTGCTCACATCCCTGACCGTTACCAGTCTGAAGATGCAGATGAACCGGTCCTGATGAAGACACTCTTGCAACCGGTGATGCTGGTGACCGCTTAGCCTGTGGTGTAGTAGAGGCTGTAGAAGAATAGCAGATATAAAAAAGGATGACCGGAGCGGTCATCCTTTTTCTGTTTAATCTATCGGATCTTTTCCTTTGCCATATTTAAATAAATCATAGATAGCCATCAAATCACTTGGGTGATCTTCTGAAAAACGAGCAGGGAACAAAGAAAAGAACACAAAATAAATCGTAAAGTACACAAAGTTATAGAAAATGATGTGTTCAGGCAGTATACCTGCCACAATCATACTATTGACCACGAAAACAGACAGTATATTAAATATCGTTCCTCCTAAAAGGATAAGAACGTGAGCTGTTTTTGTATCCCACTTCAGCTTCTCGATCTGGCAAAAAGAGTGCCAGAAATATATTCTTCTAAATTCCATCGGACCAATATTAAATAATTTTTTTCCTGTTCCTATTGTAAAAGTAGATTTCCCCCAAAAACCCATATAAAAAATGCGTGACCCAGTTGATGAACCATTGTGATAAACGGCAATATAACCAGGAGCGAGAGAAAGAAAACCCACATGTCTTCCAGTGTAAACATTTGTCCGATCCTCCTTACCCTTACCTATAATACAGCATTATTTCTTTTTCCTCGTTTTGGACAAATTAATCGTATTTACGCTTTAATTTATCATTTTACATAATTCCTCAATTTTTCTGGCTCCAGACTTTTCCACAGCTAATAAAAAAAGCACCTGCCAGTGGGCAGATGCTTTTTCATACTCTCTTATCCGTTGACTACAGCTCCTCCATTCACATGAATCGTCTGTCCTGTCACATAGGTTGAATCATCTGAGGCTAAATATACATAACTTGGAGCAAGCTCTGCTGGCTGTCCTGGCCGCTGCATCGGTGTAGGTGCCGGATCGCCAATCCCAAAGTCTTTTACCACATCTTCTGGAAAGGAACTTGGAATGAGAGGTGTCCAGATTGGGCCTGGCGCCACCCCATTTACCCTGATTCCTTTGTCAACCAGGTTTTGTGATAAAGATCGTGTCAGGGCCACAAGGGCGCCCTTCGTTGCAGAGTAGTCCATTAACACCGGCATTCCTTGATAGGCCACGATAGATACCGTATTAATAATTGAGCTGCCTTCTTTTAAGTGTGGCAAAGCGGCCTGGATGAAGTAAAACGAACCATAAATATTGGTTTGAAAAGTCCGGTGAAGCTGCTCTGAAGAAATATCTCTAATATCTTCCTGGTAATGTTGCTCGGCTGCATTATTAACCAGAATATCTAATTGACCGAATTCCTCTATTGTCTTCTCAACAGCTTCTTTGCAAAATGCTTCCTCCCCTACATCCCCTGGGATAAGAAGGCATTTTCCTCCCTTTTCTTCCACTAATTCTTTCGTTTTCTCAGCATCTTCGTGTTCATCTAAGTAAACAACGCTGACATTGGCTCCTTCTTTTGCATAATAGATGGCAACTGATCTGCAATCCCGCTGTCGCCTCCAGTAATCAAAGCAACTTTATCTTTCAGCTTGCCGCTGCCCTTATAAGCTGGATCGTCATATATTGGTTCTGGATTCATTTTGTATTCATAGCCAGGCTGTTTGTCCTGTTCCTGTGGAGGAGTTCCCTCAGACTGCCGGCCTTTAAAAAGGTTATAGCCTTCACTCATTGATTAACACTCCTTCTTCTTTTTTAAATTTGCCTAAACAGAAATAGGCAATACTAGTGTTTATCCGATAATCATTTTCATTAAACTTTTTTCCACCTTTTTCTCTCCCTTACCCTGCCCAGGATAGAAAGAAGCTGACAGCTTTTCCTCACTTTGATTTACATTCAAACTTTTATCCATAATAAGGTCTGTAACAAAAGCCCTTCACTACTAATGACTCATAATTTATGTAGGTAAATTTGTATATACGTCTTCAAAATAAAAGGCATATTTGTTAAAATTTTCACGAGATTAAATGACAAGGTGGTACATATGAAAAAGCTTGCTGCAACGATATTATTTTCCTTTCTTACTTTAGTAGTGTCTGTCCCTGTTTTCTTTGCAGATTCTCTTGATGACGATAATGTTGATCAACCTGAGGAAGAAACATATTACCAAACCCAATTATAAGCAACGACAAAACACTCATCTGTACTCTCAGATGAGTGTTTTTTAAGAGGTCTCATGTTGAATTAAGGCTGCAAGTGCTTTTGCATCTTCGTAGATCATTTCTTCAAGCTTCCTGTTATAAAAAACAGAGGCCGGATGAAAAAAGGAAAAAGAATATATTCTTTCATTCCATAAACCAGGGTATTGTCAGTTGTATTTTTCAGCTTGAGTATTTTTGTCTTTTGCGCCTCCCCATGAATCTCTGTCATTTTGTCCTTTTTTCCTGTCAGTCTTTCATAGGCCACACCTCCCAATGTAACAATGATCGTCGGATCTATTTTCTCAATCTGGTAATCAAGAATAGGCGCGTGGGCAATGATTTCTTTTTTTGTCGGTTTTCGGTTCGGCCTTTTGATAACCACTTCTTCTCCTTTTTGTTTTCTGACTATTTTATACGGGCGGCTTCTTACAGCACTTGTAATGTATACATCCTCCCGTGATATCCCTGCACTTTCAAGAAATTTATCCAGTTCCTTTCCCGCCCTGCCGGTAAATGGCTGCTTAGATATTAGCTCATGCTCTCCAGGCGCTTCTCCAACAAACAGGACATCAGCATAAGGATTCCCTCCGCCGATGAGAAAGCCCTCAGCAGGATAAGGCTCCATTCTTTTTTTACACGTATCAATTAAAGCTTGCGGAATGTCCATGGTTTCCTCCTTTTGGCAGAAACGAAAAAGGCCATCATAACAAATGATGACCCTTCGCTCTATGCTCGATCTTCAGGACCTTCGTGTACGCCTAATGCGATCTTGGCGTACCTTGACATTTTACTTTTATCCCATGGTGGATCCCATACAATATTTACATCTACTTCATTTATTTCTCCAAATTCTTTTAAATCCGATAAGGCATTTTGAATATCATTGACAATCGTTCCAGCAAGAGGACAGCCCATGGATGTCAGTGTCATTTCCACTTTGACGTTCTTGCTGTCATCAATATCCACGCCATAAATCAATCCAAGATTCACAATGTCTACTCCAAGCTCAGGGTCTTCAACATTTTCCAGCTCCCCATACACCCGGTCAATCATTTCTTGTTTTTCCTCAGACATTTTATCCCTCCCCACATCTATGAGTACGGGCTCTATTTTCCATGAATGTAGAACCTTCTTCACTTGTTTTAACCTTTTTTTATTTTATTTAAACCTCACTTGTACTGTGTCTGACGGTACAGAAAAAGAAAGATGAGGGGCGTTCTGCTCCTCATCTCCTTCTTATTTACATTTTGTTTCATGCTGCTGTCTTTCTTACTCTTACGTAGAACAATCCTCCAAGCACTGCCGCAGCTAATCCAATGAGAACCTGTAATGGATAAGAGGAAGCTGTTTCAGGAAGTCGCCCTCCTGTTTCCGTCCGCTCAGCCGGTCCGCTTACACTTTCTCTATCTCCCCCTGCATCAGCCGAAACCTCAACGATAGTCTTTATTTCATTAAACTCTCCAGTCACTTGATCAATAGAGTCGTAAGCAAATAATTCAGCTGATAAAATGATGTCGGCAAGAAAGTCTCCTTCTGCGTTGTATAACTCTATTAACAGATCATATCCATTCGTCGTTTCAAGAGAAAGGAGATCACCAAGCGTAAGAGAAAGCTTTTCTTCTTCCTTGGTCAGATAAAAGTCGGCTTCAAGCTGGAAAATGCTTAACAGCTCCTGGCAGATGGATAAGAGTTCGGCAATATTTTCTGCCGTTAAATCATCAGCGCTTTCAAAGTAAGGGAAGCTTTCCAGCCTTTCAAGCAGTGCTTCTAATCTTTCCAGGACTCCTTCATTCAAGTCTCCGTTTTCAGTAAACAATACTTGATAAAAGTGTTCATACAGTACCCAGAATTCATCTTCATCCAGACCAAATTCTGCAAAATAATCATCATAGAGCATTTCAGCTTCTTCAAAATCAAGCTCAGCAAGCATGTGGTCAAACAGGAAAAAATCTAAATCATCAGTAAACTTGAAATCTGCTAATGTCTTGTCGTCTGCTTTAAGCAGCTGCTCAAGCTCCTCTATTGTCATCTCGTAATCTGTTAACAGCTCATGTAACGATTCGTCTGTTAGTAAGTCTCCTAAAATATTCTTAACTCCTCTGCATCCTCAAAATCAGAGAGCTCTGTCCCATATTCAGTCTCCAGGTACTCCTCTAACTCTTTCTGAGTCCAGTCAATCTCCTGCAGGTACAAATCAAGCTCCTCCTGCTCGGATGCAGCATATGTATGTACCGGGACCAACGCCAGCAGCACAACAACAGCCAAACATTTCATCAGTAAACGACTCACGGTTTACTCCTCCTGCCATATGTAGTTGTAGGATCAAAGAATCAATTGTGATCAAGATTAGTATAATTAGTATTTTCCTGAATTACCACATATTTTTTCTTTATTCTGCAAATAACTTAATCACTATTTTAAAACGCTAGAGTTCTCTTATATTCTTTTTTATACAAGTATTCTTGTATTTTGTTATTCTTTGAACCATTCAAGGAAACCGACCTTCAGCGGATTTCATTCCGTTTATCTATGAATAACTGAAAAAGCCGCTCCCTCTATGAAGGAACGGCTCTGAAAAGATCTTTTTTTCAGTCTTCAGCCTGGTCTTTGGCCCGTTGGTTTGTCGCTTGCACGGCGTTCTTAATCAATTCTTCAAACCCGGCTTCTTTTAATGTTTCTATCCCGGCAGCTGTCGCTCCTCCCGGTGACGTCACCTGTCCTCTAAGATCAGCGGGATTATGGCCTTCCTGAAGCATGGCGGCTGACCCGGCTGCCATCTGAACGACCAGCTTCCTGGCCTGCTCTCTTGTCACTCCGTATTCCATTGCTGCCGTTTCCAAAGCTTCGCAAAATAAATACATGAAAGCAGGAGCGCTTCCTGTCACTGCCGTTAAATCATGAACCTGCTGGGCACTTAATTCTTCATACTCCCCGATCGCGTGCAATATCACTTCTAATACATGTCTATGCTCACTGTTCACATACTGCCCGCATACATAGGTGGACATCGACTGTTGAACTTGCGCAGCTGTGTTAGGCATAATCCATGCCACAGGGGTGCCTTCTGGAAGACGCTTCTCCATATAATCTGGATCGATGCCTGCTGCAACTGTAATAACAAGCTGCCCATCTACAACTTCTGCCAGCTCCTTAAGTAACTCATCATGAACTCCAGGGGGAGCTGCCAGTACGATGACTTCAACCTGGCCAGTTTCCTCCTTCCACTTGGTTGTTTGCTTTACCCCGTACTGCTTCGCTTGATTATGTAAACGTTCCTCATCGGATTTATTTGAAACGATAATTCTTCCGATATCAGGGTGGCTTTGGCGAAGCAAGCCGGCGTAGATCGCTTCCGCCATTCTTCCTGCTCCAATAAATAAAATGTTATTTTTCTTCATATACCGCTGCCCCTTTCTTATATGGCTCCAAGGTGATCTCTTTCTATTTTACCGTATCAGCTTTTGAGGGAACAAACTATTGACGTTTTCCAACGAAAGGCTGCTAGAATATTATTTTTCTTCTGTGCTTCCTGGGATGGCTTTATGTAATCAGCGGATATTAAACGCTTTGTGTATAAATCGAACGGTTTGCAGATTAATTGGGTCGTTTTACGCAATAATTGGGTCGTTTTGCGGGTTAATTGGGTCTATTTTCAAATAATTGGGTCAAAACCAACACTAATTGGGTCAAACGACAAATTTCAACACTCCTCGCACTCTCACCCGCTTCCTCCCTTCCGCTTATCTCTACTTCTGCTCCCATAGAAAAAAGCTGTTGAGATTTTACTCAACAGCTCTTCCCTACTTTTCTAATTGCGTAAACCGTTTAAATGACCTACACCTTTTAGCGTAATCACACTTTCTTCCACAGTGGAATCAAGAGCCTCCACAGAAATGATTCCATTTAACGTTCCCCGGTCTGTTTCAAATGTGAGTCTTTCCTTGGTGTCATCCTTCATTGCATCTGTAAAAAAGCGCTGGTTCTCCACGCCATAAAGCTTTGCTTCCCATGATCCGGAAGTTTCATCTTCAACGATTAACTCTCCTGAAGTTATATGAAGCTCGTCATTATGCTCATTAAATACTTGATCAATTTTCATTTTGACGTCCTCCTTCATTAAAGCTCTTACTCTTTTAATAACGCCATTCCCCGGGGAAGAAAAGATAAAACTGGGAAGAAGAGATTATTCTTCATCATCTTCTTGAGTCTCTTCTACTTCATCTCTTTCTTCCTCAGACTCCTCCAGCTCTTCATCCTCAATTGCTGGATCCTGATCCCCTTCTTCTCTCTCTTCCTGTTCTTCTTCATCTATAATTTCTTCACTATCAGCAGGTGGATCCTCTTCTTCATAATCCTCAACCGGCTCTTCATCAATCGGCTCCTCGGGAGCTTCATCTTCCTCCCCGCAGCCTGTTAGAATCCCAGCTGCTACGAGAGCCGAAGCTGCTGAGTAAACAAATTTCTTTTTCATATAGAAAAAACCTCCATATTAGAAGCTGGTGTATGATAACTTCCTATTCAAACATTTCTATTCCCACCCAAAGTATGTATTAAACAAGTCCTAGGCAAAGCGGAAAATGTAGATAACATAGGAACAAATAGCTAACAGGCCAGCGGAAGTAATCAAAATCCATAATTGAAGGCGGCTTATGTATCGTTTCAGCACTGCCGAAGCCGTAGTTAACCCGAAAGTAAGCACCAAGTTTAAAAGAAATAAATAAACCAGGGCAGCTTCTATTCTTTCAAAGTGAAAGAAAAAAGATAGAATAAGACTGATTAAAAGAGCAATCATGAGAAAAAAGAATATACACTTAATTGTGCAATTCGCTCTTTTGTATCTACCTTTTTCTTTTCCTCTAATTTCTTTGTTCTCGTCATTCTTGCCATGTAAGTTCTCCCTTTCTTCTATTAAAAAAGTATAAAGGCAATATACACGACTGCCGTTACAGTTATGCTGCTTAAAATAGTAGAAACCAGTACCATTTGAGCCGCAAGGTCAGGATTGTTGTCATATTCAAGGGCAATGGCCGCGCTGTTTCTTGACGTAGGAAAAGCACTTGAAATCAAAAGTGCCTGGGCCATCATTCCCGAAAGATCCAATAACCATATCACAGCAAGGGCAAGCATTGGGGAAAAAAGCAGTCGTAAAAAACTGCTAAAGGCTACAATTCCAAGGTTCTTATTAAGCTTTAAGTATGCTACCTGAGCGCCCAAAGACATTAAAGCCACTGCCAGAAAACCAGCTGCTGCTGAATCTAAAGGAATAGCAATGGCTGCAGGGAGGGTAATGCCGGCCCAGCTGAACAACAGTCCTAACAGAAGCGCATGAAGAACCGGCATTTTCACAAAGCTGGCTGCTGCTTTCTTCGCTCCCTGCTGCGAGGCTCCCATAGAAAACACGCCATATGTAAAGGTTAAAATATTTTGAAACGTCATTATGATAATTTGAATCGAAGCCGCAAATGGATCATTCCGAAACACGAGCGCATTCACAGGAAGACCAAAATTGCCTTGATTATTTAAAAGTATACTATTTTGCAAGGTTACCCTGTAATCCCGCTGGTATCCGAAAATTTTACTGCCGGCATAGCTTATCAGCATAACCCTGCTGCCTGAATGAAAAGAAAAAAGAAGCACGTTTCCTATCAATTCAAAAGAGAGACTGCTTTCATAGATTCGCAGAAAAATAACCGCCGGAATCAAATAATAAAAGTTTACTTTTGATAATGTAGACAAATCCATTTGAAATTTTCGTTGCAGGAGGACCCCAACAAAGATAAGAACAAACACAGGTGCAATAATTTCTGAAATAATTAACAACAAAACGTCCATCGCGTCACCAACTTTTCTCTTACCACTGTAATATTTCTACCAGAAGTATAGCACACTCCCTTTTAACAAGAGGAAAAGCTCGCTCGTTTGCTCTCCTCCTCTCTTTAGTTCTTCTTACTTCTGAAAAGAAAAAACCTGCGCCAGAAGGCACAGGTTAGTTCTCCTCTTTACTTTTACAACTGAATAAACCAGTTTTTCCAGACAGCTGGCTTATGACTAATGCTCCGGCCAGGCAGCCGATACCCGTTAAGAGGAAGCGGTTAAGGTCAAAAGCAGGGATAAAGATCGTCTCTTCATCAGTTACCTCGTAGACGCAATTGGCTTTTCCCTGACCGCTCCGCCTCCTCCTCCCCCTTCTCCCTCTTGAGAGGATTCTTTTTCTGTACCTGATCCCCCTCCGCCTCCAAAGGACAAGATTTTTTTGAAACCGGGATCACTGTTTTATCCCCATGTCTGACCGGCTCGCCGTATACAAGCTGCTTTTTCATACCCTCATTAAGTATTTCTCCTGCTTTTTCGAAAATATTTATTTTCTCCATTCCATCCTCTCCTTCCTTATCTTCATATCTATTATCTTTTTTCACACAAATGTCCTGCTTTATAAAAAAATCTTCTCCTGCAATAATAAAAATATTCAAAATTCAACTTCAATTTAGTATAATAGGATGATAATAGATTTTCAGGAGGGGATCCTTTGAGTACTGAATCACTAATTGCACCTGCTAAGTATAATGTAACGAATGAATTGGAAGCGTTTTCAAATGATTCGACCCGCACGGCTATCCGATGGCTCGATGAGTCAGGAGAACGCCGGGAAGTCTCTTATTCCTTACTTATTGAAAAAATGAATCAATATGCCAACGCTTTGAAAACAGTAGGCATTGAACAAGGAGACCGGGTAATGATCATTCTTCCCCGCTCACCTGAAGCTTATATTACCTATTTAGCTTGCTTAAAAGCAGGCATTGTAGCCATTCCATGTTCGGAAATGCTTAGAGCGAAGGATTTATCATACCGAATTAATCATTCCAGCGCCACCGCAGTTATATCTTTTCACACCGCTGTCGGTGAAGTTGAAAACATCTCTGATCCGACTCCGTCCCTTCAGTACAAACTGACAATCGGCGGCTCGCATAGCGGATGGGAAAACCTGGAGTCTTTAGCTGATTTGCAGCCGGCTGCCTTCTCTGGCGCTCAAACCTCTAAAGATGACATGGCATTTTTATCTTATACCTCCGGCACAACAGGAAATCCTAAGGGGGTTGTCCACAGTCATGGGTGGGCGTATGCTCATGTCCGCACCGCAGCAAAGAAATGGCTGGACGTCAGAGAGAATGACATCGTTTGGGCGACTGCTGCTCCCGGCTGGCAAAAATGGATTTGGAGTCCTTTCTTATCCACGATTACATTAGGTGCTACGGCCTTTGTGTATAACGGGAAATTCGATCCTTATATTTACTTGCAGCTATTAGAAAAAGAAAACATTCAAGTTCTTTGCTGCACACCTACTGAATACAGGCTCATGTCTAAGGTAGATACACTTGCTTCCTATAAGCCCCTCATCTTCGCAGTACCGTTTCTGCCGGCGAACCTTTAAACCGCCCGGTGATCGAAGCGTTTAAGAATGCTTTTGGAGTTGATGTCCGCGATGCTACGGCCAAACGGAAAATACTCTTCTTGTCGGCACCCTTCTTGGAATGGAGATTAAACCAGGCTCCATGGGAAAACCGACCCCAGGCAATCATGTAGAAATCATCAATGAGCAGGGTGAACCTGTTGCGGTCGGTGAAGTTGGTGACATTGCCGTTCATAAAGACTGCCCGGCTTTATTTAAGAAATACTACAAAGATCCAGAAAGAACTTCCGCTGCCTTTCTTGGTGACTGGTATTTAACCGGTGATCAGGCGTCAAAAGATGAAGACGGCTACTTCTGGTTTGAAGGACGCAGCGATGACATCATCATCAGCTCCGGCTATACAATCGGGCCTTTTGAAGTCGAGGATGCACTAACAAAGCATGATGCAGTCAAGGAGTGCGCAGTGGTTGCCAGTCCTGATGAAGTCAGGGGAAATGTCGTCAAAGCCTTTATTGTGCTTAAAGATGAAGAAAAAGTATCTAACCGGGAAGAATTGGTAAAAGAACTTCAGGAGCATACGAAAAACCTTACAGCTCCTTACAAGTACCCCCGTAAGATTGAATTTCTTCATGAGCTTCCAAAGACCACTTCCGGAAAAATCCGCCGTGTGGAGCTTCGTGCTCGTGAAAAGCAGGCAACATAAACGTGATAGATTTAAAAAGAGATGCCTCTCTGGGCATCTCTTTTTGCATTATCGTACTTGTCTTACCGGCTTTATCTCAGCTCGAGCTTTGCTTTTAAAAATTTTATATACAATATAACACAGGACAAGGAAAATGCTGTAAACCGCAATAACATAGAAAAGATCCCATGGGTTCGTTACCGCTACCGTTCCAATGGTAGCAAATAATACCATGGCGGGAACCTTTCCTGCCGAAGAAGCCACCGCATACGGCATAAATCTGACTCTGCTCAGCCCTGAGTATATGTTAACTGCAATCGATGGGACTACAGGAACCAGCCTTGTCAAAAAGATTGCGAGAAAAGCATTTTTTCAAATAAAATCGTTACCTTCTCCAGCGCCTTATACTTTCTCAGTACCTTGTATCCCCAGTCTTGATAGCCGTAACGAACAAACAAAAACATAATAATGGAAGCTGCTGATGATCCAATCCATATGACGATTGTTCCTAATAACGGTCCGTAAGCCGCCCCGATAATTCCTCCAATGACAGGGTATGGAATAATAGGAAACAATGAAAACATGGTTGCTGCAATGGTTGTTATGGTAACATAGTTATGGCCTTCTTCATTTATCCATACAATTAACGGCTCTCCATATAAATAAATAAGAAAGCCAATAACAATATATAGTAACGCGATTCCTGCTTTCTTAATCATTGATGCCCTCCACTTAAAGTGTACTCTATTTTATCTTATGGACTCTTTACGTGGAAAGCAAGAGTCTATTACTGGCAGAGCTATTTATCTGAAGAAATTCTTGTGGTGACAAAATAATTTATAATTGTTTATTTTTTCAAAAAAATGATACTATTATATTATTCCTTTAGCCTTCACTTCTGCTAGTTTAGTATACATAAGCAAAAGTGAGGGGCTTTTTATCTACAAACAAAGAATAGGGGGAACAAACATTGACATTCAGTGAATTTATCGACATGCTGAGCGGGTTAGTCTGGGGGCCGCCTCTTTTAATCCTGCTTGTCGGGACAGGGATATTTCTTACGATCCGGCTATCATTTCTTCAATTTTCCGCCCTGCCCTATGCATTGAAGCTTGCCTTCAGCCGTAAACAGGACAAGACATCAGAAGGGGATATCTCCCACTTCCAATCTCTCATGACAGCTCTTGCAGCTACTGTGGGAACAGGTAACATTGCCGGTGTCGCTACAGCTGTCGTGCTCGGGGGACCTGGCGCCGTATTTTGGATGTGGCTCTCGGCTCTCTTCGGGATGGCAACAAAATACGCGGAGGCCATTCTTGCGGTAAAATACCGTGTCAAAGACCCAGAGGGCAAAATGTCCGGGGGGCCAATGTATTATATTGAAAAAGGTCTCGGCCTTCGCTGGCTTGGCATTATCTTTGCCCTCTTTGCAGCTGTGGCTGCGTTTGGTATTGGGAATACGGTTCAATCAAACTCTGTCGCAGATGTTTTGGAATCAAATTGGAACGTAGCACCTTGGCTTACTGGAATTCTTCTTACTGTATTTACCGGCCTTGTTATTCTTGGCGGGATTAAAGCATCGGCCGCGTTGTTGCTTTTATCGTTCCTGTCATGGCACTCTTTTATGTTGTTGCCGGACTTGTGATGATGATTATGAACGCAGGACTTGTTCCCGCAGCAGTAGGCCTTATCTTCACAGATGCCTTTACCGGCCAGGCTGTAGCCGGTGGTGCAATCGGGGTCGTGATTCAATACGGGGTTGCCCGTGGTGTGTTCTCGAACGAAGCCGGGTTAGGTTCTGCTCCAATTGCAGCTGCTGCCGCCCGTACAGATTACCCGGGCCGCCAGGCGCTCGTTTCCATGACACAGGTATTTATTGATACGATTGTGATTTGTTCCATCACAGGGATTGCTCTTGTGATGGGTGGTATGTATATGGAAGAGGGGCTTGAAGGTGCAGCTCTTACATCCGCTACATTTGAGTTCTTCCTTGGCCCAATCGGCGGAATTATAGTCGCAGTCGGCCTTGTGTTCTTTGCCTATTCTACGATCCTTGGCTGGTCGTATTACGGGGAACGCTGCTTTTTGTATCTCTTTAAGAAGCCAGGATCCGTTCCAATTTACAGGATCATGTTTGTGATCGCCGTATTCTTTGGGGCCATCATGGACCTCGGCCTTGTGTGGGGAATTGCCGACGTATTAAATGGACTCATGGCAGCTCCAAACTTAATCGGCTTACTCGGTCTCTCCGGTGTCGTTGTGGCAGAAACCACCTACTTCCTGAAGAAAATGAGAGAAGAGAAAGCCCAGAAAAAAGCATCGCCTTATCACGACGCTTGATAACAGAAACCGGATTCCTCACAGAGGGATCCGGTTTTTATTTTATATGGAGGGTTGTGGCTTAGAAAAACCCTTTAAGCAGAACACCGGTAGTCTGTACGAAACTTCGCTCACTAAAGCACGTATTTAGCACAAATAAAGAGCATCCGGCGTGTTTGAGTGCAGGGTGAAACTAAAACTCTCATCGTAATTATTAGAATTAGTGATGGTAAATGAACATAATGATGGTATAAAAAAGTTTGGAGTTGATTGCTTGAGTCATTTCAATCCAGAAAAACTATTTGTGGAATACTTGAATGGTGTTACTACGATGAAACCTGTTTTCCCAAGACGTCATACATTAACTCACTCGGATGAGACAGGAGAGCTTTTTTAACAATTGGAATGGATTATGCGTGGGATAAAGTCAATCCTATGAGAGATGAAGTCTTAGGAGAATGGAAAACAAAGGGTAGTTCCTTAGTTTACCGTGTTTATTTGCATGTGGATCAAGGAGAATATAATCAAAATGAAGCAGCAATACGCAATGAAATCTTTAGACGTGAATTGCCTCTTGCTTTGACAGCTATTCGCTACGGCGATCGGTTTTTATTTGACACATATCCTCATCTAGATCACTCTCCTATCATTATTACGTTTATATCCACTTATCCTCAGTTTGCTAGACAGGAAAATTGGGGGCCTTTCCGCAATTTTCTTTTTAATTAATGAAAGGTTACCTTACTCATTCTTAATCTGGACTACTGTGGGAACTATGATGCACAATCATAAAATCTAAGATTGGTCATCAAGGAAAAATCCTATTATAGAAACATTCCATTACAAGGTTGAAATACACAAATATTAACTGTCTACTTCAACCTTTTGTATTCTCAACTTTCTCTTTACTTATGATACGGTTCTCCTTCCTCATTTTAACCTATCCGTCCCCCCTGACGATCTACCTCACCTACGCCCCCGTCTCTGCTCTTTTCTTCAACTGAATCGAAAGAACATTATCCATCTTAAATATTCTTTCGCCTTTCCTTAAGTAACAGTATCCGACAAAGCGGCCTGCCAGAACCTTTTTCACTTCTACCGTTCTTTGGGTCAATTCCCCTGTCTTTGCCTCATAGATAAACGTTATGGCTGTGTTTGTCATCATGGCTTTTTTGATTATTTTTTCTGGATTCATTGTTGTACCCTCCTTCTTGGTAACACGAACAGTTTCTCTATATATTATTATGTCAGAACAAATGTTCTTATTCAAGGTTTAAAAGAACGTTTGTTCGTGTATAATAAGAACAAGGAGGGATTCGAATGGATATCAAAGATCGTGGAACAATCAAGTGGACAGCAATGATGCTGCCTGAGCACGTAGAGCTCTTAAAGCAATTGGAACACGAGCAGCAGAAAGTCAAAAAGCCGGAACTTGATGAGCAGGCCTGGCAGGAGATCGAAGAAAAGGTGTGTGAAGCGATGGCGGACCATCATCCCCTGCTTTTTATCTATTGGAAGAATGGTTTTATACACAAAGTTTCTGGAAGGATTCACCACCTTAACCAGCAGGAAAGAAAGTTTCATATTGTGACCAGGAAAGATGAAGACACCTTTTACCTGCCCTTTGACAGTATTGTTTATATTAACAAAGACTCTGATGAATGAATCATAAGAAGAACTCCAAGCACTTTGGCTGCCTTTTTGTTTTTTTCACATAAACATTTACATACACCCTTCTGCAGCCAAAAAAAACGATCCATTACGGATCGCTTAAAAGGGATGATGATGGTAAAGAAGAACATAGCATACCGGCCGATGGGATGAATAACTTACTACAGGGGGAATAGATAGAAAAAGTATGCAGAAACCGCAAAGATAAAGTAAACCATTACCAGGAGTTCCTGCATACTTTTTCACTTATAGCCGGCAGCCAGTTCTCTTTAATCCTATCTTTCCTTTTTCTACTCTGTGTCTAAACCTGTTTTTTTCTTTTAAAACGAAAAAAGTTCAATAAAATTTCAAAAAGAGACCTATTGTCCTATCCCCTTATAGGTTCATCCTCCCACTAAATGATCCGGACGTTCTCCAGATAAAGCTTGCAGGATATGACGGGCGGTCATTTCAGCCATTCTCATTCTTGTTCTTTCACTGGCGCTCCCAATGTGAGGAAGAGCCACCACGTTTGGCAAGGATAACAGCGATGATCTGGTCCTATCGGTTCATCTTCAAAGACATCAAGCCCTGCTGCCCATATTTCCTTTTCTTTTAGAGCTTCATATAAGGCTTCCTCGTCTACCGTGCCGCCTCGGGAGGTATTAATAAACACAGCTGAGTTTTTCATTTTTTTCAGCTCTTCTTTTCCGATCAAATGAAACGTTTCCTGCGTATACGGAGTCATTAAACAAACAAAGTCCGACTCTGCGAGCAGCTGCTCTAATTCTGCATACCTTACACCAAGATTGATCTCAGTCTCATGCTTGCGGTTACGGTTATGGTAAAGAACCTTCATGTCAAACCCTTTCGCTCTTCTCGCAAGGGCTTCACCAATTCTCCCCATACCAATGATTCCAAGGGTTGCCCCGTGTATATCCTGTCCAATCAGGTGAAACGGAGCCCATGTCTTCCACTCCCCATTCCTTATGCTATCCACCCCTTCTGGAATGCGCCGGGCTGTGGCCATGAGCAGGCCGAAGGTAAGGTCAGCCGTCGTGTCAGATAAAATACCCGGAGTATTAGCAACCATGATTTCTCTTCTCGCTGCGGCCTGAACATTGATATTATTGTAGCCGACCGCCATGGTGGCTATGATTTTAAGGTTCTCAGCTTTATCAATAAGGTCCTGATCAATCTCTTCTGTAATTGTACAAAACAAGCCGTCTGCTTTTTTTATTTCTTTTTCCAGTACTTCCCTTGGTACGGGCTCGTCTTCTTTCTCCCACATGGAAACATCACATTGTTCTTCAAGCATTTGTATGATGGATTCCGGCATTTTTCGTGCTACGTATACATACGGTTTCATGGGGTCACCCTCTCTCATTTATACCTTTCTCTCTTTACCATACTTCTATTTCAACTCTTTGTCTTCCTCTTTGTCTATATAATAATTATGTCGAAAAAAGCAACACATTCAAAATAACCAATCCGAATTCTTTTTTCAAATCAAACCCCGGGAATCACTCCTCAAAGAAACCCCGAGGCTGGAGAGAGATTGAAATAGGGTTGGAGAGGGTATTTATGAAAAGAGCCTCAGATTCTGAAAAGCAGGGCGTCAGGATAAAGGATAAGAAAAAATTACTTTTCTGAGAGAAATCGTGTTACATAAAAGGAAAGAGTGACAAGCACTCATGAAGGAAAGAGTAATATAATGAAACCTAAAGAGGCTGTGTAACTGCCTTCAGCTTATAAAGAATCAGAACATCCCAAAAGAGAAAACGCTCCAGGAAATGAGGTGCTAATGTGGCACGCAGCATGACTGAAAATGAAATGACACTCGCTTTGATCAAGACCTTAAAGGAAGGAAAAAAGACAGTCTTTCAAGAAATCATTGGTGAACTGCAGCCGTATGACCTGGCTCAGCAATATCATTATCTTCCTGCAAAACATCGCAATAAGTTTCTTCTTTATTTGTCAATTGAACAGCTGACTTATCTCATCGTTGAATTAGATCAGGAAGATCAGCTCGAGGTGCTACATAAACTGGGAACCGAAAAATCCTCAAAAGTCCTTGATTTAATGGAAAACGATGAAATTGCCTCCCTGTTAACAGATGTAGAACCGGAGAAAGCAAATGAGCTGCTTTCAGAAATGAAACAGGAAGAGTCTGAAGCCGTTCAGTATTTAATGAATTACCCGCCGGAAACAGCAGGGAGAATCATGACGGACAGGTACGTCTGGATTCCAAAGCATTACACGGTCCATGAAGCCGTAGATAAACTGAAGAACTTCTATGAGCTAGCTGAATACTTAAATTACATTTATGTAATTGATTCGGAGAAAAAGCTTGTAGGAGTCGCATCATACAAGGATTTACTCCTTGGAAAACCTACTGATAAAATAGAAGATATCATGTTCAGCCGCATCGTTAAGGTTGACGTGTATACAGACCAGGAAGAAGTAGCAAAGCTTATCAATCGCTATGATTTTATTTCCATGCCTGTTGTGGAAGAAGACGGCAAGCTTGTCGGTATTATTACAGTAGATGACGTAATTGATGTCGTTATTCAGGAAGCAAATGAAGATATCGAAAAGCTTTCCGCATCAGGAAAAGCCATCGACTTTAACACAAAGCCAACCATTGCCGCTTATCGGCGGCTTCCCTGGCTTATTCTCCTATTGTTTATCGGACTGGTTTCAGGGGGAATCATCAGCGGGTTTGAAGGAACCTTGAGCAGGTTGTCGCTTTGGCCTTTTTTATGCCATTGATTGCCGGAATGACAGGCAATACCGGGACACAGTCCCTGGCAGTAGTTGTTCGGGGATTAGTATCACAGGAATTAAATTTTAAACAATCTCTCAAATTGATATTTCGTGAACTCCTAGTCGGTATTATTATCGGAATCGTTTGCGGTATTCTCATTGCTTTGATTGCCTATGTTTGGATGGGAAACATAATTCTTGGCCTGGTTGTGGGAAGCTCCCTGCTAGCCACCTTAATCATCGGGACGTTAGCCGGCACCATTATCCCATTGATTCTTTACAAATTTAAAGTGGACCCTGCCGTAGCATCCGGCCCCTTAATTACAACGATTAACGATATATTATCCTTGCTCATTTATTTTGGGATGGCGACCATGTTTATTGCAAGGCTTACGTAAATTTAAAGCCTGAAGGGGGAGACCTTCAGGCTTTTTCTTATTCCTTGTTTTCATAAAAAATGTGCTCTGTTTTCAGTTCTTCCCCAACAGTGAGAACTCCAAATGAATAATAAGGCATCTTTCGTTTGCTCGTAG
Organism: Thalassobacillus sp. C254; assembly: GCF_001310615.1. Taxonomy (NCBI): domain Bacteria; kingdom Bacillati; phylum Bacillota; class Bacilli; order Caryophanales; family Bacillaceae; genus Thalassobacillus; species Thalassobacillus sp. C254. The sequence continues at coordinate 85,733 of NZ_BAXQ01000001.1, forward strand.
CAGAACCGGGATTAAACAGTAGTGTTTTGCTGGCGAATCTGACGTATGGGATATGGGAGTGACCAAATATAATGCAGTCAAGAGGCTCTTCAAATCCTTCGAGGCTCGCTTTTCCGTCGTTTTTTTCTCGCCATGGCCGTGTATAATTCCAATGGTAAAGCCGCCAGCCTCTATAATCTTCTTTTCGGGCATCACTTGCCTGATATCCTCCCCGTCCACATTGCCACATACTCCATCAACCGGGGCATATTTCTGTAGCTCTTCATACACCTCTATTGTCTGCCAGTCTCCGGCATGGATGATCCTGTCTGCTGTTTCCAGCTCCTGAAGCAGAGAGAAGGAAGCTGCTTTGCACTTTTAGGAATATGTGTATCAGCTGTCACTACAATTTTCATGTTACATCTTCTCCTTGCCCGTCAGTAAACAACAGGGTGTGCCACTCTTCTGACTGTCTGCTGTTACAAAGCTTGAAACCAGCGTCATGAAATAATGCAATGATCCCGTCTTTGGACCAGTCAACAATGCCCGATACTAAATAGAGAGAGCAGGTGGATTTTTCAAATACTCTTTTGCTCTGAAGCCACTCCTTTGTCACGGAAGCGCCAATATTAATGATAATGAGGTCATAATGATAGGTTTCAAGATCTTCTGAAAGAACGTCCTGTTCCTTTACGATAATACGCTCCTGCACATGGTTAAGCTCGGCCTGGTGAGTGACTTCCCTTTGTACCGGCTGTATATCAAAAGCGTCTACTTGAACTCCTTTTACCGCAGCACCAACTGCAAGAATTCCCGACCCTGTTCCTATATCAGCGGCTTTTCTGCCATTTTCAAGGGGAAGTTCCATCAGGATATCAAGACTATCCTGGGTTGTACCGTGGACGCCGGTTCCAAAGGCCCCCTGAGGATCAAGAAGCAGCTCCTTTTCTCCTTTCTTTGCGGGAAAAGGAGGATAGATTACTTTCCAGCCAGAGGGAAGCGTAATATTTTCATAAGCTGCCTGCTCCTCTTTCCATTCCTTTTCTTTTATATCCTCTACTGTGACACCGACAATTGCTGCTATTTCTTCAGCACTCCAGTCGTCCTCAGGAAACAGATGAAGCTGGGCTGTTCCCTCCTCCAGCTTCTCTACCCCGTAGCCGTCTTCCGTTTGAATCTGCTTGATTGGCTCTTCTATGTAAAAGTGATGAAATCCCGCTTCATACAGCTGAAAAGATACTTCTTCTTCTTTTTGAAATGAAAAAGGGATGACCCATTCTCTCATTCTCCTCGCTCCTTTCTAAAAATGTATAATGCTCACAACATTCCTGTGATAAAATAACCGGGGCAACTATTAAACAAAGAGGGTGATATCCTATGGCTCACCCATATGTATTATTGCTGTTAGCCATGCTTATGTTTTCAGGGAACTTTATTGTCGGAAAAGCTTTTAGCGATACTATCCCGCCATTAACGCTATCCTTTATGAGATTTGCCATGGCCGCTGTCATCCTGCTTCCATTGGGCTGGCAGGAGATTATGAACAACAAGGCGCTGTGGCGCCAGGAGTGGCGGCCGTTAGCCGGGCTTGCTTTAACGCTCGGCTTATTTAACGTCATGCTATATACATCAGTTCATTATACTACTACCATTAATGCTTCCATAGTAGATGCGCTCACTCCGGCTGTAGCCGCAATGCTGGGGTTCTTATTTTTAAAAGAAAGACTGCTGTCAAAACAGGTCGCCGGGATTATCATTTCCTTTGCCGGCGTTGTCTGGATTGTATCTCGGGGCTCTCTCGGAACTCTTCTCTCTCTTTCGATCAACCCAGGAGACCTCCTTATGCTTTTAGGAGTGGTAAGCTGGGCTGTGTATTCCATTTTTATTAAGCAGTACGGCCACCGCTTTCCTTTCTACGGAGGTATTATTATGACGATGGTGTTCGGGGCTGTTTTTTTGCTTCCTGCTGCAGCCTTTGAGTGGAGAGATGGGTTCCCCATTGAATGGACTGTCTCTCATATCTCTGGGCTGCTGTACATTGGGATTTTCCCTTCTGCGCTTGCCATCCTTCTCTGGAATCGGGGCGTCGCTGAAGTCGGTCCTTCTCAAGCGAGCATTTTCTTCAATCTTGTTCCCCTCTTTACCACAGTCGCTGCTGTGCTCTTTCTCGGCGAAAGCTTTGGTCTCGTCCAGCTTGTAGGAGGAGCTCTCGTCCTTGGAGCGTGTACATCGCCACCAAACCATAAAGGGTGCCTCATAAAAGGTGCCTGGCACCTTTTATGAGGCTATTGCCCTTTTTCCCGTTAGACCGGGGTTTACAGCTATTATTTGTTACAGGAGTGTAACATCCTACTGGGGTGCCAGGCACCCTGAAAGGCACCCTGAATGGGGACTCTAAATGATGTCGAGTGGGACTTTTTTGTCGGGCTCAGGAAAGGCTTCGTCAAGCTGTGCCAGCTCTTGTTCGCTGAGAATAATAGAAGCAGCTTCAGCATTTTCGATCACGTGATTCTCCTGAACGGCTTTAGGAATGGCAATCGTATCGTGATTTCTAATGGTCCAGGCCAAAGCAATCTGCAGGGGCTTCACCTGGTGCTGCTCTGCGATCTCCCTTACAGTTGGATGGTTGACAAGGCTGACTCGGGAGTGATCATCACCTCTTGCCAAAGGACTGTACGCCATAATCGGCATGTTGTGCTTACGCTGCCAGGGAAGAAGATCATAATCAATCCCCCGTGAACCTAAATGGTACAATACCTGGTTTACTGCGCAGTTGGACCCTTGTTCTTTCCCAAGTAATTCTTCCATGTCCTTTGTATCAAAGTTCGAAACGCCCCACCTTTTGATCTTTCCCTCTCTTTTCAACTGTTCCATTCCTTCTATCGTTTCCTCTAACGGAATGCTTCCTCTCCAGTGAAGCAAATATAAATCTATATAGTCTGTCTTAAGACGTCTTAAGCTTTGTTCACACGCCTTCGGCAAGGTATCCTTTCCACCGTGATGGGGATACGCTTTTGAAACGAGAAACACATCTTCTCTTTTTCCTTTTATCGCTTCCCCTGTTACTTCCTCAGCTCCACCGTCAGCATACATCTCTGCCGTATCAATTAACTTCATGCCGGCTTCAACTCCAAGCTGGAGAGCCTTAACTTCCTGGTCCTTATTCCTAGGATCTTCCCCCATATACCATGTTCCCTGGCCAATGGAAGGAACAGACGTGCCATCAGGAAGGGTAATTGTTCTCTCCTCAGCCTTGTCTTTTGCCCTCGCCACTCTTTCTTGGTCTTTAAATGACATTTACTTTTCACCGCCTCTTCTTGTTTTCATATAGTAAAAACAGCTTGTCCCGCTCGGACAAGCTGTTCCTTATTCATTTTACTTTGTCTTTTGTTTCGTAATATCTCCGCTGACCGGAGTGATCGGCTGTACGTTTTCACGGTTAGCCAAGAACTCAGGTCGCGGCTCTTTGCCGGAAAACGGCTCCTGAAGCTTATTTGTAATCGAGTTATAGACAAAGAAAACATTGCTTCGCGGATAAGGAGAGATGTTCCCTGCAGATCCGTGCATCGTGTTGCACTCAAAGAACAACACAGATCCTGCCGGACCGGTTGCACGGTCAATGCGTCCTCCTGCCTGATCCACCAGCCACTTCATGCTTTCATTATCCGGCACCCCAAGCTCCTGCTTTTGAAGAGAGCTCTTATAGTTTGCATCTGGAGTTTCACCAGGGCAGGAAACAAACCATTTGTGGGACCCTGGGATCAGCATAAGCGGTCCATTGTATTCATAGTTGTCCGTAAGAACAATTGAGCAGCTGACTGCACGCATGTTCGGCATGCCGTCCTCTACGTGCCATGTTTCAAAGTCAGAGTGCCAGTAGAATTCTTTCCCTTTGAAACCGGGCTTGAAGTTAATACGGGATTGGTTAATGTACACCTGGTCTCCTAAAAGCTGCTCTGCGATTTTCACAAGACGCTCATTTTTAGAAAGAGCTTCAAAGAAGCTGCCATCCTTATGAGTTTCAAATACAGAGCGGATTTCATTGCTTCCAGGCTCTTTGATGACATCGTCAGCTTCACGGCTTTCATTTGCTTCCATTGTACCGTCAAGCTCTCTTTTCATGATTTCGACTTCTTCATCGCTGAACATTTTTTCAAAGAGTAAGTATCCATTTTCTTCATAAAAATCTAGCTCTTTTTTATTCAACGGACCATTACTTTGAGAAGAATCTGAATGAATCACTGGGTCTTTCCGTTCTACAATTTTAGTTTCTTGTCCGATGCGAGATGGATATAAATCTTTCATCGCACAATCACTCCTTTTATTAAAATTATTGTTCGGAAATTTTGGTGTCAATCATTGGAGTTCCCCTCTAAAATCTATTTTAAACACAATTATTTATAGAAGTTAAGTAGATTTTTTAGCAATAGGCTTGTTGTTCGGGATTCTCGAATATTAGCTCATATTTCACCGTGTATGAAAAATATCCTTTTCTATCATTTTTTTCCCACCTTTATTTCTTCTTTTTTCTTTTTATCATACTTTTCAAAAATCTATGATTTGATGATAAAACTTCAGGGTATATAATAAGGTAAAAATCTTTTTTTAGGGGGAACGTTCAAGATGGAATATAGAATTGAAAAAGATACCCTAGGTGAAATGAAAGTCCCGGCTGATAAAAACTGGGGAGCTCAAACCCAGCGAAGCCTGGAAAACTTTAAAATCGGAAAAGAAAAGATGCCCATCGAAGTTGTCCATGCTTTCGCCATTTTAAAGAGATCAGCCGCCCTTGCGAATAAAAGACTCGGCAAGCTGGAACCGGAAAAAGCAGACGCAATCGCCAAAGCGGCGGATGAAGTGCTAAGCGGCCAGTTAGATGATAACTTCCCTCTTGTCGTATGGCAGACTGGAAGCGGTACACAATCCAATATGAACATGAATGAAGTCCTGGCACGCCGCGCTACAGCTCTACTAGAAAAAGAAGGAAAAGATCTTATCGTTCATCCAAATGATGACGTCAATCGTTCCCAAAGCTCAAACGACACCTTCCCGACAGCGATGCACATAGCTGCTGTTGAAAAAGTGGAGAGCGATGTTCTCCCTGCGCTTGATATACTTAAGAATACACTGGCTGAAAAAAAGAAGGAATTTGATGATGTGATTAAAATAGGCCGTACCCATCTTCAGGACGCAACGCCTCTTACTTTAGGCCAGGAAATCAGCGGATGGCACCGCATGCTGGAAAAAAGCAGTGAAATGATTAAAGAAAGCATCGATCATGTACGGGATCTGGCGATTGGCGGCACAGCAGTAGGTACGGGAATTAACGCACACCCTAAGTTTGGCGCTTATGTAGCTGAAGAAATAAGCAGCATCACAGAAAAAACCTTCCGTTCAGCTCCTAATAAGTTCCATTCGTTAACAAGCCATGATGAGATAACCTATGCTCACGGGGCGTTAAAAGCTCTGGCTGCCGACTTAATGAAAATTGCAAACGATGTGCGCTGGCTCGCAAGTGGTCCTCGTTCCGGATTGGGTGAAATTACAATTCCTGCTAATGAACCTGGAAGCTCCATCATGCCTGGTAAGGTAAACCCTACTCAAAGCGAAGCTCTTACAATGGTAGCTTCCCAGGTCATGGGCAATGATGCCACCATCGGCTTTGCGGCAAGTCAGGGGAACTTTGAACTGAATGTATTTAAGCCTGTAATTATTTACAATTTCCTTCAATCCTCTTACTTGCTTGCAGAAGGCATGATTTCCTTTAACGATAAATGTGCCGTAGGTATTGAGCCTGATCGCGACAAGATCAAAGAGCATTTAAACAATTCCTTGATGCTTGTTACAGCACTTAACCCTCATATTGGCTATGAGAATGCAGCAAAAATTGCAAAAAAAGCTCACCAGGAAGGAACAACTTTAAAGGAAGCTGTGCTTGACAGCGGCCTTCTGACTGAAGAACAATTTGAAGAGTACGTGAATCCGGAAAAAATGGTTTCTCCTCAGGAATAAGAAATGTGGAGACCGTAACAGAACCTTCGCTTTTAAAAAAGTGGGGGTTCTTGCTTTTTGAGGGGGACTACAGCGGCTTAAAAAGACGGAAACCTCTCTTTACTGTTGGCTTTTCGTGCTCATTATCGTCCAGCTTTTTTCCTCTCTTTCCACGCTGGTAAAGAGAAGCGGCCTGCTGAGTCACCGTCCAGTCATCACGAAACAGGCTGTTGAGAACATCTTCTCAACAGCCTGTTTGTCTATTATGAAAGAGAATATTTAAGAATATGAGTCTTCACTTCCTTGCGGGAGGGAAACGTAATGGAATCTTCTTTTACCTTTTCAAAGCCTATATGCTCATAAAAAGAAAGAGCTGGTTTATTTTCCTGCTCCACTTCTACAAGCAGAGCTTCCATACCAATAAGAGCGGATTTCCCTGCTTGAAACAAAGCTTTCCCTGCTCCTAGATTTTGGTATTCAGGAAGAACAAACATTGCAACAAGCCAGCTGTTAATCATATCCTGCCGGAAAAAGCCTGCAAATCCTATGACCATTTCATTTTGCTCAGCAACAAAATGAAGGCCTTCCTTAAGGTAGTTTCCCAGCCTTTCTTCGCTGTATGCTCTTTGTAAATATTCATCTCGTTCTTCTTTTGAAAGAAGAAAGTGATAAGCATCATGCCAAGTAATACAAGCGACTCTCTGAACAGAAATAAGATCTTTTTCTTCCATGGTCCTTATTGAAATTTCTTTCAAGTACAGAACCCCCTTTACTTACAAGATCTTTCTCCTGTTATTGTTCCTCGGATGTGTACGTAAAGCGAACTGCTGACCATACATCATCCACAGACACTTGAGAGACTCCTTTCATACGCTCTTTCTCGCAGTCTCCCATCCTTATCCCTTGTAAGGTCAGTATCTACTTTTGAAGCCTTTTTTGGATAGGACACCCAGACAATCCGCTTGCCTTTCAGATGGTCTTTACATAATGGAAGCAGTTCGTCTACTTCTTGTTTCCAGCCTGCAAAAAGATGTATAATATCATATTCTTCCGTCAAAGCGGCAGAAATCTCAACATCCTCAGGAAGAGGGTGCAGAAGGCCTGAAATATGAGAGGGGGCGTTGATTAATGCTACCTTGTATCCTGGTTTTATTTGCAGCTTTTTGGCCAGTTTACTGATTTCTCCAGACATCTTCCAGGCTCCTTCGCATATCTATGTCAATCTAACCAATTTCATCAAATGTATAACGAACGACGTATTTATCGGTTTTAAGCTTCTTAATCTCCACACACGGACCTATCTCGTAACCATTGTGCCAGTTCTCTTCCAGCTTGGCTTTTAGACAGCCCGCCTGGAATTTGGAGCAAAAAGTCTGCTTCCAGTATATCCAACGGGGTTTCATGACCTTTTCCCATCCTTTCTCCTTCCATATATTTTCAATAATTATGCTATCTATTGTAGTCTAATTGCAAAGAAAAATCACTACTCTTCTTTCTTTACTTATTCAGTTACTATAGGATGTATGCAGCTTCCGAATACTGTGCCACGGTACATATCCCATAGTTATTATTTCCAAGCGATCCTTTTATATGAATCCATTTTCCAGGCCTGCCATTGAAAAAGCTGCTGCCCAAAAGAAAACCTATACAGGGACATTCATCCACAGAAACCATAAGTCATGAGCCCTGTTTTCCCCAGTGTTTCATATAAAAAGAGCACCTTAGTAAAAAGGTACTCTTTAACTTAGATTTCTTATCCAATTAATTCTTCATCTTCCCTGGCATCAATGTCTTCTTTTCTTTTATTTTCTTCCCGGTCTCTTAAACGGTGAGCCAAGCGGGCCGAAGCACTCGAAGCTATACTGGCAACAAGATCATCTAGAAAGGTATGACACTCGTCTTCCTTTCCTTTATCGTCCAGCGTCTTAATAATACCCACTTTCTCTTTATCTAAAAATCCAAATGTAGTAACCGCGATACTTCCAAATCCAAACACAGAGCCAAGAGCGATGGTTTCATCGACTCCAAACAACCCTTCATCCGTATCTACGAGAGACTGTAATGGTTCGGATAACATATTTTTTTCTGCTAATTTATCAAGCTCCACTCCAACCAGAATAGCATGCTGGATTTCACGCTTGCTAAGTACTGCGTCGGAACTTTCATAGCAGTCTTCCATTGAGAGGTTAGGAACATATTTTGCCTGCATATCGTATACGATTTGAGCTATATCGCTTATTTCTACACCACGCTCTTTTAAAATATCACGTGCTGCTTTTTCTACCACATCGCAAGGTACTGGTTTTTCATGACAGACCGCCTCCTCTAATTCTATTCTACCATATTTATAAGATGTATATAGCAATCTATGGAATGTCTCCTTGTCATCTGGCCAGATCAGCTGAATATCTTTTATAGGAGCAGAATCCGTATGTTACAATATTTTTATATTATTACTATATGTCTGTGCGTATTCCCCTATGAAAATCAAATAAAACAACGCTCTGCTTAAAGAAAGGATCTATGATAACTATGAAAGGCCAAATGAAAGCTCTTACTTTCACGAGTGAGATTTTAGAGACCACATTTGACTTGCATGTATATTTACCGCCTAATTATAATCCCCTGTATACATATCACCTCGTCATCGCTCAGGATGGAAGAGACTACTTTCAGCTCGGAAAAATCGGCCGGAAGGTAGAGGCAGTCATGGAAGAAGGTGCTAGGGAAACAATTGTCATTGGTGTTCCCTATCCCTCTGTAGAGATGAGACGAGTATGGTATCACCCGGACAGTGAGGACCATAAAAAATATATACAATTCCTGGTAAAAGAGCTTCTTCCTTTCCTCGATGACCAGTACCAGACGTGGAGCCTCCCCCACGGCAGAACCTTAATGGGAGATTCATTGGCTGCTACCGTTTCCCTTATGGCTGCTCTGGAATACCCCAACACTTTTTCCCGGGTGATGATGCACAGTCCGTTTGTTAACGAAACCGTGCTTAATGCCGTGAGAGAAAATCAAAGCTGGAATCGCTTTGAGATTTACCACACGATAGGATCAGAAGAAACAAACGTAAAAACAACAGATGGTTCGCGAATGGACTTTTTAACGCCGAATCGTGAGTTAAACAAATTGCTCGCTGGAGGAAAGGCACGTTATTATTATCACGAATTTAATGGAGGGCATTTCTGGAAAGACTGGGAAAAGGATTTGCCTGAAGCACTTCGTTTTATGTTCACCCTTGATTAATACTCACGAAAGAACACATACAGAAAGGAAGACGAAAAAGTGCCAGAGGTTATCAAAGTAACAACACAGGAACAAATGAGTGATGCTTATAACGTACGCTTTAACGTATTTGTAGAGGAACAAAAGGTACCAGAGGAAGAAGAAATTGATGAATTCGAAGAAGAAGCTGTTCATTTTGTCGCTTATGACCAAGACAAACCGATTGGAGCCGGCAGGTTCCGTGAGGTAGAAGGTGTGGGGAAAGTAGAACGAATTTGTGTTCTTGCAGACTACCGTCATACCGGAGCAGGACGATTACTTATGGAAGCAATTGAAGCTTTCGCAAAAGAGCAAAGGGTAAACCTTAAGTTAAACGCCCAAACCCGCGCTAAAGGATTTTATGAAAAGCTGGGGTATCATGTTACGTCCGGTGAGTTCATGGATGCCGGCATCCCCCACGTCGAAATGAAAAAACCTTGCAGTTGCAGTAACTGCAAGGTTTTTGCTGATTACTTAGGAAATGAGGTATAGAAAATGTATGAGTTATTACAACAATTGACCCGGTTACACGGGCCGTGCGGACACGAACAGCCTGCAGCCCGGTGGATACTAGAATACGTACAGAACCTTGCAGACGATGTAAAGGTTGACTCCTTGGGAAACATCATTGCTGAAAAACACGGAACCTCTCCAGGCCCTTCTACAATCATTACAGCCCACATGGATGAGATAGGCTTTATCATTAAAAAAATAGAAGAAAACGGTTTGCTCCGCTTTGAAAAGCTGGGCGGACACGATGACCGCATCCTGCTAGCGCAAAAGGTACAAATCAGAACGAAAACAGGCTTACTAACAGGGGTGATCGGCACCATGTCAGCCCATTTCGTGAAGTTTGACGATCCTAAGAAGGTAAGAAACCATCAACATCTGTATATTGATGTTGGGGCCTCTTCAAAGAAAGAAGCAGAAGATTTAGGAATTAAGATGGGTGATCCTGTTACCTGGAAATCTGACATGGAACCTTTAGGAAATGAGACAACTGGAAAAATTGTTGGGAAGGGGTTTGATGATCGAGCCGGCTGCGCTGTCTTATTACACACTTTAGAAGAGCTGCAAACCTCCTCTTTTGCCGGGACAGTCATTGCTATTTTTACCGTACAGGAAGAGGTAGGCCTCCGTGGCGCAAAGGTGGCTGCAGAACAGGTAGAAGCTGATGCAGCAATCGCCCTCGATACGACAGCCGTAAGTGATACACCTGAAGAAACTATGGATAACAGTCTTATACTAGGAGAAGGTACAGGCATTAAGATACTGGACTTTAGCTTAATCTCTCATCCTGCGGTAAGAGAAAGCTTAATAGAGCTTGCTGAAAAAAACAAAATCATCTATCAAGGAGAAATATTTCCCGGCATAGGAACTGACGGAGGAGCCATGGCGCTTGCAAACAAAGGAATCCCAACTGGAGTCCTTTCGATCCCATCACGGTATGCCCATTCTCCAGTTGAAGTGATAGATGTTCAAGACCTTTATGCCACCAAGGACCTTCTACTAGCATTTCTTTTAGCAGCAGAGCAGGACACTGATTTTTCTTTCATATAAGCACTACTTTCTAAAATGTTCATGACGGCTTTACGGATTGCCCGGGAACATGATGAAGCAGGATGAAGCTGCGGGAATACAGCTATGATAACCCAAAACTCCCTCTCCTCTTTCAACGAGGGAGGGAGTTTTGACCTTAGGCTTCTATTTTCTTCTCTTCTTGCCGCCGGCCTTTTTTCATGCTGGCTTTAGAAGACTTTGATCTGATCGAAACCATTAATACTACACAGAGGATCACAGCTGATGCATAAACGGTCATGACGTTCAAAAAGCTGAAAGCAATAATCGCTGTAGCCATCAGTCCTGCCATGAGTAAATAATAAGTGAGCGGAATGATTGTTTTGCGAATAATGAGGCCTTCTTTGCCTATCAAACCAACCGTGGCAGCAGCAGCCACTACATTGTGAACTGTAACCATATTGCCAGCAGCTCCTCCTACAGCCTGCATGGCTACAATTAATCCTTGAGAAACACCTATATTATCGGCAACCCCCCATTGAAACAGGGCAAACATCATATTACTAATTGTATTGCTTCCTGCTACAAACGCCCCCAATGCTCCGATCCATGGGGCAATGAGCGGCCATGCTGTTCCTGCAATGGAGGAAACTCCTTCAGCCAGTACAAGAGGAATACTCTCTAAACCGCTTTCATTTGTTTCTGAATTAATAAGCACCCTTACCATAGGAACAGCAAATATAAGGCTCCTGCGGCTTTGATCATCGTTTTTCCGGCTTCTGTCCACGCTCTTTTGACTTCTTCCATTTTCATTCTATGAAGAAAAATAACAAGCAGCGAGACCGCGATAAAGACTGAACCAGGGGAGTATAATACCTCTACCGTTTCTGATACGTCTGTGCCAAACATATTGGCAAAAGTGATTTCCTGAGCAGTTAAAAATTGAGTGACGGGTTCTACCAGTCGAGTCATGGCTAATATTGCCGCCACAAGTACATAAGGAATCCATGCTTTTATCATGCTCATACCTGGACGAAGTTTGTCTGCATCCGCAGTGACTGAGCCTGTCCATTCCTCGTTCCATTCCTTCTTTGGAGGAAAATCCCACTTTTCCTCAGGTAATAGAAATCCTTTTTTTGCAGTGAACATGACAATAGCCAATGCCACCAGACCACCGATTACTGATGGAAGCTCAGGACCAATATACATGGCAACGAAAACATAAGGAAGCGTAAACATGATAGACGCAAAAAGAGCAAACTTCCAAATGCCCAAACCTTCTCTGAAAGAACGATTTTTCCCAAAAAACTTTGTAATGATACAGGAGAGAAATAAAGGAATCAACAGCCCTATCGTTCCATGAATGAAGGCTGCCTGCATTCCAATCTGCATCACATAATCAGTATAGGAAATCCCCATGGCCTCAACGGCTGCATTCACGTTAGGAGCGTCGATACCAGTTTGCAAACCGACGATTACTGGCGTTCCGACTGCACCAAAGGTAACTGGGGTACTTTGAATAATTAAGCCGACTAAGACAGCTGCAAGTGCAGGGAAGCCTAGGGCGAATAGCAACGGGCCTATAACTGCTGCCGGAGATCCAAAGCCTGCGGCTCCTTCCAGAAAGCTTCCAAATAAAAATCCTATGATCACAGCTTGTGCTCTGCGGTCAGGTGTAATATCAGTAAAAGCCTGCCTGATTGTGGCAATGGCACCGCTTTCTTTTAACGTCTGAAGTAAAAGCAGTGCCCCAAACACAATGTAGAGCAATGTCAAAGCGATAACAAACCCCTGAACAGTGGATGCTGCGATAAAACTCGCCGGCACCTGCCAGACAACAAACGCTACGACAACGGCAACAATGTAGGAAATTGGCATAGCATATTTCGCGGGCCAATTTAATATTACAAGAAATAGAATAACAGCCAGTATAGGAGTAAACGCTAATAAGGATAAGACTAATAGATTCATCGGTACACTCCCTAGAAAAATAAATCTGAATTTTCAGTCTCTAGTAACCAGAGAGGGATTTCTCCCTCTCTTTCTTTCCTTTGTTATTACCAGCGAGCAGTGACCATCTTTTTCCGAGTGTAAAACTCCACACCGTCTGTACCGTTGGCATGCAAATCTCCGTAGAAGGAATTCTTCCAGCCGGAAAATGGGAAAAAGGCCATGGGAGCCGGTACACCAAGGTTCACGCCAAGCATTCCCGCGTCTATGGTCTGGCGGAATTGACGCACAGCACTACCGCTGTCAGTATAAATGCAGGCGCCATTGGCAAATTCGGATTCGTTTGTAAGGGAGATGGCTTCCTCCAACGTTTCTGCTCTTACAATAGAGAGAACAGGAGCAAAAATCTCTTCTTTCCAGATTGTCATGTCTGTTGTGACGTTATCGAAAATAACGGGACCAATGAAATATCCCTCTTCCATATGAACGGTCTTTTCCCGGCCGTCATAAGCAAGAGTTGCTCCTTCTTCCTGTCCTTTTTGAATATAGTTTTCTGTTTTTTCTTTATGAGACTGACGGATGACCGGTCCGAGAAAGACACCTTCCTCTAAGCCATTTCCAATTGTGATGTTATCAACTTCCTCTTTCAATTTATCTACAAATTTGTCTGCCACATCGCCTACCGTTACGACCACAGCTGCCGCCATGCAGCGTTCACCAGCTGACCCGTAAGCAGCGCTGGCCACTTGGGAAACCGCATTATCAATGTCGGCATCTGGCATGACGATCGAATGGTTTTTCGCTCCTGCAAGAGCCTGTACTCGCTTACCATGCTGGGCGCCTTTTTTGTACACATACTCGGCTACCGGCTGAGAGCCAACAAAGGAAATTCCTTTTACTCCAGGGTTTTCAAGAAGCTCGTTCACGACATCATGGGCCCCGTGTACCACGTTCAGGACACCTTCAGGCAGACCTGCTTCTGTAAATAGCTCGGCCAGGCGATTGGCCAACAGAGGGGTACGTTCAGATGGTTTCAAAACAAAGGTGTTTCCACATGCAATCGCTAACGGGAACATCCAGCAAGGCACCATCATAGGGAAGTTAAAGGGGGTAATTCCACCAATGACTCCGACAGGATAGCGGTACATTCCGGATTCAATGCCACCAGCAATGTCTGGAAGCTGTTTTCCCATCATAAGCGTCGGTGCCCCGGCTGCAAACTCCACGCATTCAATCCCTCTCTGCACTTCACCGTAAGCTTCGTTGTAGCTTTTGCCGTTTTCCATTGTGACAAGACGTGCGAGCTCATCCCAGTTTTCAACTAACAGCTGCTGATACTTAAAAAGGATGCGCGCTCTTTTTGGAACTGCTGTGGTGCTCCAGGAAGCAAAGGCTTTCTCGGCAGCTTTGATTGCCTTGTCTACGTCTTCTCTTGAAGAAAGAGGCACTTCAGCGAGTATTTCCCCTGTTGCTGGATTAGGAACAGTCTCGGCTTTGTCGGAAGCTGAAGCCACCCATTCACCATTAATATAATTCTTTAGCGTCTTTTCTGTTTTTGTAATCATCTTATCTTCTCCTTTTTAAATCACTGTTGTATTTTTAGTAAACCTATAATCATAACAAGCTTGATAAAGCTCTTTCACTTCTTCTTTGGTAGGAACCCTCGGGTTATTGCCTGGACTGCCGCTTGCTAACGCATCCTCAGCCATTTTATCAGTAACCTGTTTAAATTTTTCTTCCTCAATTCCCCATTCTTTTAAATTAGGAATGTCTAAATCAAGACAGAGCTTTTTCACTGTCTCTACAGTGCGAATGGCAGGGTTCGTTTCCGCTGTATCGTCTTTCCCTACTATTTCTCCTATTTTTGTCAACTGTTCCTGGCAGTTTTCCTGACTGAATTCCAGTACCGCAGGAAGAAGCATGGCATTAGACAAGCCGTGGGGCACATGAAACAAAGCTCCTATCGGACGGGACATCCCGTGAACAAGGCAGACAGAAGAATTGGAAAAAGCAATACCAGCCTGCAAAGCCCCCAAAGACATCGCTTCCCTTGCCTCAAGATCATCGCCGTGAAAATAAGCCTGGCGAATGTTTTTAATGATAAGCTCCATAGCGGACAACGCCAGAACATCAGTCATCGGGTGTGCTTTGCGTGAAATATAAGCTTCGAGTGCATGGCTTAATGCATCCACTCCCGTAGCTGCTGTTACTGACTTAGGAGATGAACGAGTTAACAAAGGGTCTACGATTGCTGCTTCCGGCATAAAAGCAGGCTGCTTTATCATCATCTTCACTTCCGTGCTCGTGTTCGTAATGACTGTTACATCTGTTGCCTCTGAACCTGTGCCTGCTGTTGTAGGAATAGCAATATGAGGAATCGGGTCTTGGGTCACATTTTTTTCCCTCCCATATAATCGCCGATATACCCTCCGTTTGAAGCTAAAATGGATACAGCTTTTGCTGTGTCGATGCAGCTTCCACCGCCTAATGAAATAATGAGATCGCATTGATCATTGGAAAAAATCTGTAACGATTCTTCCACGTAGGTATCAGTTGGCTCAGAATCTATATCTAAATAAACAGAAGATTGAATGGCATGCTCTGAAAGATTTTCCCTGCATTGTTCTACATAGCCTAAGCTGTCCATAATCTTATCGGTGATAATCAAGGCTCTGTTTCCACGCAGGCCCGCTTCTTCTCCAACCTTTTGAAATGAGCCTTGTCCATAGAATATGGCAGAAGGCATCCGCAATGTTGAAAACGCTCCCAAAATATCCCCTCCTTGTTTCATTTGTTTATTATAATTGCAAAGATTGTGCCAACTTTTGTCACCATTCTTCATTTTTGTGAAAAACCTTATAGAAACAGGTTTTTTTCTCTTTTTTTTTCACTAATTTAAAAAAGACACTTTGTGCAAAGTGTCGGAAAAATCAAACAAAAATGATGAAAATGTAGTGTTTCTGTCTGGTTATTGTCGGGGTGGCACGACAACTTCTATTTTATCTGAAGCTTTTTCAGCTTTTCATATAAAGTTGAGCGGTGAATTCCTAATTTTTTTGCCGCCTGTGATTTGTTTCCTTTTGTTTCTTTTAAGACATTTATAATGACTTCTCGTTCCTGCTCCATACTTTCTTTTCTGACAGTATCAAGCACTTCAGTGGTCTCCCCGCCAGAGAAGGACACGGGAGCATGACTGTCTTGGTGCCTAAGGACCATGCTGGAAGATCAGTTGCAGATATTTCTTCTCCTTCTGCTAAACTGACGATTCTCTCTACTATATTAACTACTTCCCTTATATTCCCCGGCCAGTTATAAGCTGTCAGAAGCTTCACTGCTTCTTCTGTAAAATGCTTGGGAGACGACAAGTACCTTTCACAAATCTCCTTTACATAATAGCTGAGAAGCAGAGGGATATCTTCTTTTCTTTCACGCAGCGGTGGGATATGAAGCCTGATAATGTTCAACCTGTAGTAAAGATCTTCTCTAAATCCCCCTTCACTCACCATTTGCTCCAGCTCTTTGTTTGTCGCCGCAACTATTCTGACATTTGTCCGGTAAGGCTTTAAGCCACCGACACGCATCCCTTCTTTTTCCTGAAGCACACGAAGTATTTTGGACTGCATAATCATTGGCATATCCCCTATTTCATCTAAAAAAGAGTCCCCTGATCAGCAAGCTCAAACTTTCCCGGTTTCCCGCCTTTTCTGGCACCCGTAAAGGCTCCTTCTTCATATCCAAATAATTCTGCTTCCAAGAGGTGTTCAGGAATTGCCGCGCAGTTGACACTTACAAAAGGTCCGTCAGCAAAAGGACTTAATTGATGAATGCTTTGCGCAAACATTTCCTTGCCGGTTCCGCTTTCACCTGTAATTAACACCGTCGCCAGTGTCTTTGCCGCTCTCCTTGCGATTCGTTTTGTTTCACTCATTTCCTTGCTCTTGCCAATAATTTGATCAAGTGTCACCATTTGCTTTTTATTTTTTTTCTGGCTGTCTGCCAGGGCCTTGTCAGCCTTTCTTTCTTTTTCCTGGTGCATTTCCAATATTTTATGAAGCTCTGAAACCCCTTCAAAGATCAACATACCGACTGCTGCGACCACTTCCTCTCCTCTCCAGATTGGAATCCGGTGCACGACCATTTCCTGGCCGCTGATTACTTGAATCTTTCCTCGTTCTGCTTGTCCGGTTTGTAGTGTCATATGCAGCTGGGTATTGTCGATTATGTCAGTCACTGGCTGTCCTAACGCTTGCTCTTTTTTTATCCCTGTTATTCTGCTGTAAGCATTGTTAAAATGAATGATTCTTGCTTGTTTGTCGACGATGACGATGCCTTCATAAGCACTGTCGAGAACTGTATGTAATATATCAAAGGAAAGCTCTTCACTCATCTTCACAGCAAACCGGCTCCTTTTCTATCATTTGTCCTTTCATTCTATCATTTTGCCGGTTACTATAAGACTGATTTCTATAAAATAGAAAAAGGCTTAGCGTGACGTAAGCCTTTTTCTTTCCATTAACCTGCCGTTATCATAAGCTGATTTCTTTCAAATGTAAGTCTGGCGTGTTCTTCGTTAACAAGACTCATTACATAAGCCGTTACAGCCGTCCGGTACAACGCCCATGATCCAAGCTGGGAAAATATGATTCCTTTGTTCTCGCAAAATTTTCCAATTAACTCATCTAAAGAGATTTGTTTTACTGTCCTCAGTAAAAAAAGCAGGTCATCTTCTACCCGTTGATGAAAATCAATGTTCTTGCTTACAGTTATCTTAAAGTTTTCTTCATAGTGGCCATGCCTGGGACAGCTCCTTGAACGTCTAACGTCAACAATTTCTTCAATGAGGAGACTGCAGCCTGTTTATCGACCATAAAAGGAATTTTATGTTTTTCAAGATAGAGAGGAGCAAAGTAACTATCACCAGCGTATAGAATGCCGTCAACACGGAAGCCGATCTGGCCGTGGCTGTGCCCTGGCAGAGAAATCACTTCCCCGCTGATGCTGCCAATTTCCACTGTTCCTTCCTCCACAGAATGGGTAACGGAGACAGCGGGGCCTTCAAGAAATTTATTTCTCATTTCCTTTGGAGGTTCGTTTCCCTGAAATAGATATACAGGCTCAAGCTTTGGCTGTTCCAGCACTTGTCTTTCAAAAGACTCAGCCACACACGTACCTGCTCATTCTCTGCTATCCACCCGGCTCCTCCAAAATGATCCGTATGAGCATGAGTTATCAGCACATCAGTTAACGGCAGCCCCTTTTCTTTTAACTGTTTTACCGCTTTTTTAGATACGGAAGCATCGATGCCCGCGTCAATAAGAAGCCCTGTCTCATTTTTTTGTACATATCCTATGTTGACCGGGCTTGCAAAGTAGGAACACCCTTCTTTAATCTTTTTTAGGTTCATGGCTTCCCTTCTCTCCTTCTTTTTCTCTTTTCCTCAGCTTAATTTGCTGCCAGGAGATAATAAGGAATACAATTCCTATCAGCAGTCCAAAAAAAGATCCAATATGAAATATACCTTGCTGAATCCAATAAAGAAAAAAAAGACCTCCTGAAAACAACAAAATGAGTACTCCTAATATAACAAAAGAAATCACAGAGATTCCCCTTTCTTTTAAAGCTTTTATACTTGTACGCAAAAAAAGGACCTTATCAGATGGTCCCTCTCAGCCATTACGCTTTTCCATCAAATAAACGCCCGTGTCCGTAGAGCTCCTTCTCGATGTCTCTGCGTTTTCTTGTAAGCTCTGCGTTTCTTTCATACCGGTCATATTCTTTCGTTTTCCCGCCGGGCAAACGCTGAAAAAGGATCCGCTGAACCGGTGTTATTCTCTTAACAAAAAGCTTTTCTTCAGGCATCCGGCTCCCGTATTGAAGTGCTGTAATGTTATGATGCGGCGGTACATATCCCATATGTAACAGCCCCTCTCATAAATGGTTTATAGTACTATACCCTCATTCTTAAAAAATATACTTTTAACCAAGACTTACCTTTTCCCTTTGCCCACCTTTTGATAGGATAATAAGGTAGCTTACCAAACACGATATTAAGCATATAGGGTGGAGATTTTGAATGAAAGTAGCCTTGTTTCAAGAGCAGCTGATTCATACAGAGAAAGTAGACAGGTACCATTGGCAGCGTGTGGTCAGCAGTGCAAGCAAAGGACAAGTGTTATGCCCTGTGTGCCGTGCTCCGATCCATGCGAAAGTCGGTATCCACCATCCCTTGTCTTTTCATCACCCAGGGGATGATTCTTTTTGCCTCTCAGAGGCTGAAAAGCTTGCCAAGCATATTCAAACGAAGGACACGTCTCCTAAAGAAAACAACGGATTTGAATTACCAAAAAGCAGAACAATATCCGAAGGAACAACTGAAGAAAATAGTACACATTTATGGCGTAGTCCTCTGTGGGTAACAGTTCCCACAGAATGTAGTCTCTCCCAGCGAAAGGAACCAACAGGTGACCTTTATAAACAATTTCTCGACAGGCACAGCCTTTCGTTAACCCAGCCTCAGTGGGAAGCCGTCCATACTACTGATGGTCCGCTCCTTATCTTAGCCGGAGCAGGCAGCGGTAAAACCAGAGTGTTAACAGCCCGGACAGCGTATATGCTGACGACAGAAGAGATTCCTCCTAATAGATTGGCGCTTATCACTTTCACAGTAAAAGCAGCCAAAGAAATGAAAAGACGTCTCCAAACCCTTCCCGGTCTGGGCCATATTAATTTATCAGGTCTTTTAGCCGGAACGTTTCACAGCATCTTTTATAAAATGCTGATTCACCATGAAAAGGAGAAATGGCAGCAGCACCGCCTTTTAAAGGAAAATTGGAAGCAAGAAGGAATCTTAAAAGAAAAAGGGAAAGAGCTCGGACTCGATGACCGCTCTTTTGCTTATGATCAAGCCCTGCTGCAAATCAGCCAGTGGAAAAACCAAGGAAAGTCTCCTCAAGAGATAGAATCCGCTGATCCCTTTGAAGAACAAACACTTTCTTTGTTTTCTTATTACGAAGAGGTCAAGGAGCAAAAAGGCCTTTTTGATTTTGACGATATGCAGACTGGCTGTTTAAAAATGCTCCAATCGAACCCGGAACTGTTAGAACGATATCAGGAACGTTTTAAATATCTTCTGATTGATGAATATCAGGATATAAACCCTATTCAATATGAAATTGTACAGCTGCTGACGGCACGCTATCGTAACCTATGTGTGGTTGGTGATGATGACCAGTCTATCTATGGATTCAGGGGAAGCGATCCTTCTTTTATACTCAGATTCACTGATAATTTTCCGGAAGCCAAAACAGTTACCTTAGAAGACAACTACCGCTCTACGTCTCCGATTATTACATTGGCTAACCAGGTCATTACTAACAACCAGGCAAGACATGAAAAAGAAATGAAGTCGATAGAGCCTGCAGGCCATTCCCCTCTTCTGTATTATCCATTGAATGAAGAAGAGGAAGCTACAGCAACCGTTACAGACATCAAGCAGCAGCTTGAACAGGGTTCTTCTCCTAACGATTTTGCTGTATTATACCGTACTCATTCGGCAGGGAGAGCATTATTTGAACGGCTGCTGGAATCTAACGTTCCATTTACGTCTTACGGAAACCAGGAAGCATTTTATTTAAAAAAGCATATTCGCAAAGCGCTTGCTTATCTTCGATTATCCATTAATCCTGACGATGGAAACGCCGTCCGCGAACTCATGTCTGCATTGTTTATTAAGCAGTCAGCATATAATGATGCCCGCGTGCTTTCTATTAATGAAGATATCACGCTCCTTGAAGCACTGCCTTTGCTTTCAGAATTCCAACGGACAAAGCTTAAAAAAATTATCCCTAAGATTCCTTCTTTGAAAAGGAAGGAACCTATAGAAGCCCTGAAAGTTCTGCAGCAGGACCTTGGATTAAAAGAATATGTAAAAAAGAACGGGAAAGAAAGGAAATAAACTGGAAAGAGGCTCTGACGATATCAAAGATCTTGAAACGGCAGCCCGCAGACATGATACAGTATCCAGTTTTCTAGAACATGCCGATCATATGACGGCGCAATGTGAGCTGATGAAAAAAGAAGGCGAGCAGCTCAAGCCGTGAAAATTATGACCATTCATCAATCTAAAGGATTGGAATTTGAGAATGTCTATATATTAGGGGCAGTAGAAGGCGGACTCCCCACGACCATTCCCTTGAAATGCTCAGAGAAGGAAAAAGCAGTTACCTTGAAGAAGAGCGGCGGTTAATGTACGTTGCCTTGACCCGGGCGAAGAAAAAGGTTGCCATCTCTGTGCCCCAGTACCGCCGGGAAAGCAAGGCCAGAGCTTCCCGTTTTATAAAGGAACTCCGGGGACAAAAGCATCTTCCATCTACCCATAAAACAATAAAAGCCGGCCACCCATAAAGAAAAGGGTGGCTTTTACTTTTTTTGGCACGCCTAAATAGTCAAATTTCCCAGATTTCACTCACCAATTTCCACCTATCTTTATATGATGGTATGGAAAAGATTAAGAAGGAGTGAAAAACATGGGTTGTGGAAAAAAGCATGATACTGGCCACTGTGTATGTGATGCAGTTGCTGCCATTAAAGATGCACAAGATAGAGTCAGACCAGCAGATGACTGCGTAAACAGCTGTTTTACTAATTTATTAAGTCCAAAAGGCAGACCTACTACCATGGATACCATCCCGTTTATCCTAAAAGATAAAAAAGGCGATATGTTCCATGCTTTTGGAGATATTGGAGGAGATGACTGCTTTGCAACCGTCTTTTTCAGAGTAGAAGAGCTGGATGAAGCTAAATGCTGCGCTACATTGTCTTTGCTGCGCCCGGATGCAACAGTGGACTTCCATGGCAGCTGCATTGATCCAACGTTCCTTTGCGATGTGACTGCTCTTGAAAGAACAAGGTTCTGTATTGAAGTTGACTTAAAATGCTTCTGTGCCATTCAATGCCTGGATCCGGCATTAGTCGGACCGATCGATGACCGCCGTCATCATTGCAGCAAATAAAGAACAACCCTCCTCACATACGAGGAGGGTTTTCTTCATTATCTTATAAGCTTGTAATAGCTAAATGTTTAATATCTTTTTCATGGACTGAGACTGTGGTAAAGGTGTCTCTAGTTTCAAGAGTTATGGTTTGATTCTGGTAGGATTTAAAATATCCCTCATAATACTGTTCATCAGTCTCACATGTAATAACCGGATGAATAAAATGAGGCACGGTTTTTAAATAGGCAATGGTTTCTTTTACTTCTTTTGGCACGTTAAAATCAGGCTGTTTATTTAGTATCAGTTCTTCATTCTCTCTGTTTTCTTTTTTTATCGTTTCCTCTATACCTGTCCTTGTTCAAGCCTTAAAATATCCTTTTCTTTTTCATTCATGTTCTTTTTGTTCGTTTTTTGCCCCTTTTTCCTTCCGCTGCTTTGGCTTTCTTTCTTCTCTTGCTTTCTTATCAGAAAGCTTCCTCTTTACAGCAAACATCTGCTGGGGGGCGTCTGAACTTTTAAATTGAGGCTGGTCAATATAATAAAGGGGTTGCTGCACCGGTTTTTTTTGATTGTAAGTGGACAAAAGTTTCCCCTCCTTTTTTAATCTTTTCTTTATATGTATGTGTAAAATACAGAGGTAGACGTTGTTTTCTTTCTTCTTTATGGTCTAAAAAGATAAAAAAGAAACAGAAAATAAAAAAACGCCGGGTATACCGGCGTTAATAATTAACACACGTAAGCTGCTCCAACAATTACAAGCAAAATAAACAACACAACAATTAAAGTAAATCCGCCGTATCCTGCTCCATATCCAGACATTAAAAATTCCTCCTTTAAATTGGTTCTTGAGAAATCTCTCTCACCATAGCTATATGCAAATGTTTTTTGATGGTGTGTTTTCTTACGCAATTAGGCTGGTGCTATCTTCGTTTCACTTATCAGCCATTTTTCAGGCATTCGCACACTAGATATTCCTTCTACATATGGTATAGGGAAAAGAAAGTGACTTAGATAGAAAATAAGGAGAGAAAAAATATGTGGTTTGAAGACTATCAGGATGTTCGGCAGCAGCCACTGTCCAAATGATCCCTCCGCAGGTGATCAGCCGGTACGTAAATCAATGGATTACTACCTCGATTCCAGGGTACGGCGAAGTAGTGGCTTATGTCCTAGAGTATAATCCGCGCACAGGAATGGTATCTTTATTTATGTATCGAGAAGGCCGGGTCACACCTCAATATATTCAAGTTCATTATTCTGACTTAATCGGCATTGCTCCATACTATGGTCCAATTCCTCCTCGTCCTCGTCCCCGTCCAAGGCCTCCCCGTCCGAGACCTCCATGGGGAACCGCTCCAGGACCGGGTGCTCCAGGCCAGCCAGGTACCGGGTTTTTTCCTTGGCTATGGGGCCAGTTTTTTTAAAGGATAACTTTTGCTCTTACCCTTTCTTACATGAAGATAAAAAAGCGAAGGGGGGAATCCCCCCTCCGCTTTTTGTTTAAGTTATGAGACGCCGGCATCCTTTTTTACAAAAGCGACTTTTTCCTCTTTCAGCACTTGACCGTTCTTTGTTACTTGTATATATTCACCATCAGTTAAATTGGTAAACACCACAGGTGTGATCGCTGACTTCGCTTTTCTTTCAATCAAGTCTAAATCAGCTTTCACCAAAGGCTGCCCGGCTTTTACCTTCTCTCCTTCTTCCACAAATACTTCAAAGCCTTCTCCTTTCATATTTACCGTGTCAATCCCAATATGAAGAAGAATTTCCAGCCCATTCTCTGACTTAATTCCTATCGCATGTTTTGTTGGAAACACATTAATAATTGTCCCATCAACTGGCGAGACAAAAATGTTTTCTGAAGGCTTGATCGCAAACCCATCACCCATCATCTTTCCAGCAAACACCTCATCCGGCACTTCTGAAATATCAAGTACCTCTCCACTCGCAGGACTAAATAGTTCTTTCTCATTTACAGCTGCCGGCACTGCAGGCTGAGATTCTTTCTTGGGATCAAATGAGGGTTCATTTGTTGCAGGCTCGGTTGGTACTTTTCCTGCAATAATATCCTGCATCTGGGATTTAAGAGCATCTGATTGAGGGCCAAAGATCGCTTGGACATTATTTCCTACTTCCATCACACCCGATGCTCCAAGCTCTTTTAGTCGGTCTTTATTTACTTTGCTTTTATCATTGACGCTGATACGAAGACGTGTAATACATGCATCAAGCTGATTTAAATTTTCCTGTCCACCAAATGCCTTTAAGACTTCATAAGGAAGTTCTTTGGTTTCTCCCGTATCGCCTTGCTGCTTTTCTTTTGGCTTCTCACGTCCAGGGGTCATCAGGTTAAACTTCTTAATCGCAAAACGGAAACCAAAGTAATAAATTAGGGCAAAAGCAAGACCAACCGGTATCACCAGCCACCATTCTGTTCGGTTAGGTAGTATTCCAAACAAGAAGAAATCAATGACTCCCCCTGAGAAGGTCATGCCAATTTGAACCCCTAGAATGTGCATTACCATAAAAGATAAACCAGCAAAAACTGCATGAATGGCAAACAACAAAGGAGCAACAAATAAGAAACTAAATTCAATAGGCTCAGTAATACCAGTTAAAAATGAAGTAAGAGCTGCAGAGCCCATGATACCAGCCACATATACTTTTTGGTCTTCTCTTGCACAATGGTAAATAGCTAACGCAGCGGCCGGTAGCCCAAACATCATGAACGGATATTTACCGGTCATGAATGTTCCTGCTGTCAGGTCAGCTCCTTCGCGAATTTGTTCAAAGAAAATCCGCTGGTCCCCGCGAATCGTTTCCCCGGCAGCATTTACATACGAACCAAATTCAAACCAAAACGGGGAATAGAATATATGATGAAGGCCAAACGGAATCAATGCTCTTTCAATGACTCCAAAAATAAAAGCAGCCAATGTACGGTTAGATTCGGTCATAAAGTAAGAAAATGTGTTCAGCCATCCTGTACAGTTGGCCAGATAAAATTCAAGGCGATCCCGATGAACAACCCGCCAAAGGCGGTAGCAATCGGAACAAACCGTTTTCCAGCAAAAAAGCCAAGGTATGAAGGCAATTCAATATTAAAATATTTGTTATACATGTATGCGCCAAGTATCCCTGCAATAATTCCGCCGAACACACCGGTCTGCAACGTCGGGATCCCTAATACTTCCGCATAGGCCGGGCTTCCATCAACCATGTCAGATTCAACGCCGCCCATTACTCCCATCGTTACGTTAATAATTAAAAATCCAATCACTGCTGCTAATCCGGCAACACCATCACCATTGGCAAGCCCCAAAGCTACCCCGATGGCAAAAATTAACGGCAGGTTGTCAAATACAATTCCTCCTGCGTCTTCCATCAGCTGAGCTATAAGCTCTACGGGTCCAGCCTCCAAGAAAGGCATGATAGCGATCATGTCAGGATTTTGCATGGCGTTCCCAAACGCCAGTAAAATCCCGGCTGCAGGCAGGATGGCTACAGGGAGCATTAATGCACGCCCAATACGCTGTAATATACCAAACGCGTTTTCATCTTTTATCCTCCTAATAAGTATAAATAAATATAAAAAAGGCATGAGAGAAAATAGAGGCCAGATAAGCGATGGTCAAAAGAGCACACACTGCTCCCTGCCATCAGCATCTGGACATCTAACTTTTTCTCTCATGCCTGCTTTACCAGTAACACGGAATAAGTTCATCCACGTTTATTATTTAGTTCTTGAAAGCCTTTGCATATGAAGCGTTAAATAAACTGCTTCACTGTCAGGTATTGTTGTCTGTAAGGAATGCTGCATAATTTTTATCAACTTCCAGGACAAATTGTAGCACACAGGATATTCTTCCATCAACACCTTTTTTAAAGAATAGGGCTCTTCCTCATTGTAAGTATTATTTTGTATGCGCTGAATAGCTTGGTGTAAATGTCTGAAAAGTCGTTGGTGGTTCATATCCTTAGGATCCAGCTCAATATTTAGACTTTTTCAATCACCTCTGTCAGATTAGACACCAGCTGTGTGTGTTTATTAACATCTGATAATGAGCGATTAGAAACTGCACTATGCAGATGCAGCGTAACAAATCCAATTTCCCCTTTAGGAAGTGAAACCCCCACACATCTATTCAAATACTCAATAATTTCTTCAGCGGCTGCGTATTCCTTAGGATAAGCAAGTTCAGTTTCATGAAGGAAAGGATTCTTGATCTCCATCCCCTGCTGCAAACGGCGCACGGCAAAAAATAAATGGTCAGTTAAACCAATGTGGATATGTTCATTTAGCTCAAACTTATATTGTTCTTTAACAAATGACATCGCTTCATTCATGCAGGCAATAAAGTCTTCACTTACCTCGTTTAAAAGCTGCTTATATTGCTCTTGCTCTTCTTTTCCATGCAAAATAAAAAACTTTTCTGCTTTTTCCTCTCCTACTGAGTCACCTGTTTTCTTTCCAAAACCAATTCCCTTGCCTGTCAATATGACTTCTTCAAATTCTTCGTGCTCTGCAATGACGACATTGTTATTCAGAACTTTTAATACTTTCATCCTAAACCCTCATTTACCCGTGTTTATCTCTTTGATCTTATAGCTGTGACCCAAAGGTGTCAACAAAAAAACAAGTGCTTATAAACACCGGCGAAGCGTTTTAAGCACTTGTTTCTCTTATTGTTTACATCCCAATGATGTTATATCCTCCATCAACGTGGAGCATTTCTCCTGTGATCCCACGGGATAAATCGCTCATAAGAAATAAGGCTGTATCGCCTACTTCTTCCTGGGTGACCGCTCTGCGCAGTGGTGCCCGTTCTTCCATTTCCTTAATCACATCGTTAAATCCAGCGATTCCTTTGGCAGCCAGGGTACGGATAGGGCCTGCAGAGATAGAATTTACACGAATTCCATCTTTTCCAAGGTCGTTAGCCAGATATTTCACGCTTGCATCCAAAGAAGCTTTCGCTACTCCCATTACGTTATAATTTTTCACTACCTGCTCTCCGCCAAGATACGTCATCGTAACAACTGATCCGCCTTCGCTCATCAAGTCAAGGTTTTTCACAGCTTTCATTACTCCAGTCAAGGAATAAGCGCTAATATTATGAGCTAGCAAAAATCCATCTCTCGTAGTATTTAAATAGTCTCCTTCCAGCTCTTCTTTGTTGGCAAAAGCAATACAGTGTGCGAGTCCGTGGATCACTCCTACTTCCTCTTTGATCGTTTGAAAGGCTGATTCAATTGCTTCATCATCACTAATGTCACATGGCAGGACCACAGAGTCATCCTTCTCAAGGCTGTCTGCAAGCTGGCGAACGTTTCTCTCCAGGCGCTCTCCTGCATAAGTGAATACGAGGCGGGCTCCTGCTTTGGATAAGCTTTGGGCAATCCCCCATGCAATGCTTCTTTTATTTGCTACGCCCATCACAACATATGTACGTCCTTCTAACGATAAATTCATTTTCTAACCCCTTTCTATCTTTATTATTTTCCCTTGTTCTTATCACCTGGTCATAAGAAAGTATAACATGTTTTTTTCTTTATCCTACCAATCAAAAATTGACCTGACACAAAAAGATAAAGGGCTGTAGAGAGACTTTTCTTCCCATAGCTTTTTATATAATGATTAATGAGACTCCTCAGATACGCTCCAAGACGTTTTCCCCGGGCAACGCTTCAGCTGCCTCACAGCCAGCTAAGGGGTGTTTTTGCATTTTTAGAGCAAATAAAATGGCTGGAAGACAACATTTCTCCAAAACATTAGGAACCCACGCTTTAAAAAAGCGTGGGTTCCTCGACAGTCTGAGGGCTGTTCCAAGCCCTTTAATCTTCGTAATCGCTTCTTCTCATCACTGTTTTTGGTATTTCTGTCCCTCTTGCCCCTCTTTCGTCCACCTCTTGATCTATTGGCGGGAACATCACCATAAAGCTTTCGGGCGGAAGAGTAGCCAGTTGCTGGGGTAGATCCTCCAATACAGGACTCCACGCACTTGTTCCTCTTCTTCCGCTGATTAAAATAACAAGGGTATCTTTCTTTGTTTCCTGAAGGGGCCCTCCAGAACCTCTTCCCATGAATCAGCTTCTTTCATGTCAAAGGTAACTTGCGGTTCAGCTCCACTGATAATTCCCTCGAACCGTTTTTTCTTATCTTTTACGACAAGTACTTCTATCTGAGCACTTAGTTGAGCTGCCAATCTCTTAATAGTAATTACTGATTCCATAAAGCCGCTTTGATGGTCACTTCCAGGTGGAAGGAGGAGTACCAGCTTATTTACTGTATTAATTGGATGGGCAAACTTGGAAACAATAAGGTGCTGCTGAGTAAGGTCTAGAATCTGGTCAAGTTTTCGGCCAAACATTTTTGATTCCGTAGAAGTTTCAGCCTTCCACTCAAGAAGAATCGTATCTATACTTTTCTCTTGTGAAGCCCGTTCAATACCGGCGGCTACATTGGCATCAACTGGGGTCAAAATTTGAACAGGCACCTCAGCTGCAGCTCCGTAAACGATGGCGTGACCGAGCATTTTCTCTGCTTCAGCGAGCCGTTTTGCATCCGGTTTCCCCTGATCCTGAACCACATGTAACGCATATACATGCTCTGTGGAATGCTGTGTCCTTAATAAAAAGGCAAGATCGAGCAGTGCATCTGTGGTTGTTGTGGTGGTTTGGGAAAGTGGAATGAGCACTCTTCCGGCATCCTGCTTCGTACGCGAAAAGCTTACTTCCTCGTTTAAAGCCATTTGCCTTCCGTATTTTTCCACTACATATGGGCCAATCATACAAGTAATAAGAATCATAAAGATTACACCGTTTACGGTCGTCTGGTCAAACAGGCCCAGATCGTACCCGACAAGAGTAGCCGCAAGAGTGGCCGCTGCCTGCGGCACGGAAAGCCCAAACATAACTTTTTCCTCGGTTTTATTAAAATGAAATAATTTAGAGGAAAAATAGACAGCAAGCCATTTCCCTATGGGAAGGAGTAAAATCATCCCGCCCGCAAGAGCCCAGGACTCTGGCGACTCTATAAATAGGCGGACATCCATCAACATCCCCACACTTAACAGGAAAAATGGAATAAACAGCGCATTTCCCACAAATTTGATTCGATTCATTAACGGACCATGCTCTAAGATGTACCTGTTTAAAGCCAGGCCTGCCAGGAACGCCCCAATAATGGTTCCAGCCCGGCAAAAGTCGCTCCTGCTGCGCTGGCAAACAACATTGTCATCACAAAAATGTATTCTCTTGATCCTTCATGACTTGTTTTTCTAAAAAATATTTTAGATAAAAAGGGCAAAATAAGAAAAACAAGAGTGACATAGAGAATAATTGATACGAGCAGAACCATCCAAAAAGCAGCATTAATCTGTCCTTGTGTCATTGCTGCAATAATAGCAAGAACAAGCATGGCTCCTGTGTCTGTTATAACCACTCCGCCCACCGTGGTGGTTATTGCTCTATTTTTTGTTATTCCCAGCCGGCTTGCTATCGGATAGGCAAGCAATGTATGAGAGCCAAGGATCGAACCAAGCAATACAGAAGCTGTTAGTGAATAACCCAATACCAGTGCCAGGACTAAGCCTAGGAAAAAGGAATAGCAAAGGAAAATGACCCGTAAATGACACTGTCCCTCCGGTATTTCTGAAATCCTTCCAGGTCAATCTCCAGCCCCGCAATAAAAATGATATATAATAGTCCAACTGTACCGAGTAAAACAATTGTATTGTCTCTTTCAAGAAGGCCGAGACCATTAGCCGATGATTACACCGGCAAGTATAAGGCCAATCAGGCCGGGAGTTCTTAATTTGTGCATCAGCATTGGGGCAAGCAAAAACGTCACCATAGCTAAAGCGAAAATTAAAACCGGATCGCCAATAGCTGTATACATGTTCCATCTCCTTTATAAAACATTTTATTTTCCCGCTTATCCCATCATGTTTTTGTTCTGTTTAAATAGGGAATGGGTCAATCTCATTACACCGGCAGCGCCCGCCTTCTACTATGTATGGCTGACGACTACCTCTGC
Source organism: Thalassobacillus sp. C254 (assembly GCF_001310615.1). Classification (NCBI taxonomy): domain Bacteria; kingdom Bacillati; phylum Bacillota; class Bacilli; order Caryophanales; family Bacillaceae; genus Thalassobacillus; species Thalassobacillus sp. C254. The sequence goes on from NZ_BAXQ01000001.1 coordinate 115,475, forward strand.
AAAGATATCATTATCACATTATTGCTTTCTTGCCGTCAATGCAAAAAACCTGATATAAAAAGTCTTTTTATACCATTGTAAGAGGAAAACGCTTAAATTATTCTGGAGGAGGAAAAACGATATGAAATTGGATTTTATAGGCGATATCCATGGATGTCTTCATGAATTAAAAGAAATGCTTTCGACGTTGAACTATAAGTACATCGATGGGAAGTGGACTCACCCTGATAACAGGAAACTCGTATTTATCGGTGACCTGACAGACAGGGGGCCTGATTCAGTTGGTGTTATAGAGCTTGTTTCTTCTCTTACTGAAAATAATATCGCTTACTATGTCCCTGGCAATCATTGTGATAAGCTGTATCGGTACTTTTTAGGAAGGAATATAGTGATCAGCCATGGCCTGGAAACAACGGTTGAAGAATTAGAGAACCTTGACCGCAGAACGTACAAAAAGGTTCGTGCCCGCTTTATGAAGCTTTTTGAAGGCTCTCCTCTTTATCATGAACTGGACGAGGGAAACATTGTAGCCGCCCACGCTGGAATCCGTGAAGATTATATTGGGCGCCATGATAAGAAGGTAAAAACCTTCGTCTTATACGGTGATATTACCGGGGAAAAAGAACCGAATGGATCTCCTGTAAGAAGAGATTGGGCAAAAAATATAATGGAGAATCCTGGATTGTTTACGGCCACACTCCGGTTACAAAACCCCGAATGTTGAACAGGACGATCAATATAGACACAGGCTGCGTATTTGGAGGGGCCTTAACAGCCTTTAAGTACCCAGAGAAAGAACTTATCTCTGTCCCTTCAACCATGCCATTTGTACAGGAGAAGTTCCGAGAATTCGAAGAAAATGAACTCTAAAGTTTTGAAGTCTCCTGTTCTTACCACGGAAGAAAGTCCGGAATTCTCGAGAACAAGATTCACGAGTATTTTGATCTGGACTTTCCTCCCTCTAAATTTTGGTATTTAAAAACAGGCTGTAGAAAAGTCTTCCTTGCAGCCTGTTGTTAGTCAATAGCTTCCCATGCCTGAGCCATGTCAGGAGGAAGTGACGAATGAACGTTTATTTTTTGAAAGGATATGGATGAATCGTTGAATAATAACCCGAGTGAAGTGCCTGGCGCCGGATATACCGTTGAGAACCTCCATACAGGTCATCCCCTGCAAGAGGGTGCCCGATATGAGACATATGCACCCTAATTTGGTGGGTTCGACCTGTCTCTAATGTAAGCTCAATCATACTGGCACTGTCTTTTTCCTTTATGACCTTATACGAGCTTTCTGCATAATCACCAGTGCTGATCACTATTCTTTCAACCATGCTTCCTTCCCTGCGTCCAATAGGTGCAATGATCTGCCCCTTTTTCGGAACAACACTGCCTTCAGCCACGGCAGTATACCTTCTCACTGACCTTCCTTCCTTTTGAAAAAAAGAAAGCCTCTCATGAATATATTGATGCTTTGCTACCGTTACAATTCCGCTTGTATCTCTGTCTAAACGATTTACAGCATGAAAGGCCGCTGGAATCTTTTGTTCTTTGTAATAATGGATGACAGCTTCAGCAAGAGAGCAGCCCCTCTCTCCTCTTCCCGGTATCGTTGCCATCCCCGCAGGCTTGTCAACAATGAGAAGATGTTCGTCCTCGTACAAAATAGATAGTGGACAGAAAAATGGTTCAAGTTCTTCGGAAGGTTCCTCCATAGGGAAGCACACTGTAACAGTATCTTCCGGCTTCAATAAAGCCCGCACTGTTTCCTCTCTTCCGTTAACCAGCAGATTCCCTTCTTTTTTTATCGCTTTCAACGTACGCCCTGACATGCCGATTTCATGTCTTAAAAAGGAACGGAGAGTGCCTTCTTCAAAGGTAGAAGGCACTCTCCATATAGCTTTAGGCGAATTCATTTACATCACCACTTTTACGTTAGTCGCCAATGAATGATTCCTTTACTCTTTTCCAGAAAGGAAATGGCCTGAAACGAGCAAAGCGAACTTTCTCTTCAGCTACCCGGCATTGAATGGATTTGACTTTGTTGTCTACTAAGGTTGTATGATCAATTGTCAGCTGCAAATCTACATCGTTTAATGGTCGTAACAAGCAGGTATGGTGCTGCGGCAGTACCAGGGGAGAGCCTACTGTCCGGTATACCCGGTTATTGATCGACGCCATCTCTGCTACTTGCATCGAAGCAAGAGAAGGATGCAAGATCGCTCCTCCTAGTGCTTTATTATAGGCTGTGCTTCCGGATGGAGTTGAAATACAAAGGCCATCTCCGCGAAAGGTTTCAAAATTTTCCCCTTTAATATCCACGTCGCATACTAAAGACCCTTCCATGGTTTGGACTGTACATTCATTAATCGCAAGATAGCGGTCAGATTGGGGTTGATTATAATGTCTCACAACAACCTCAAGCAAAGGGTATTCCACAATCTGAAACGGAGTCTTTGCAATATGGATGACAAGCTTTTCCACTTCCTCCGGCTTCCAGTCAGCGTAAAATCCTAAATGGCCGGTATGGACTCCCACAAAACACATGTCATCCAGCTTATCTTTATAGTGATGAAAAGCATGAAGAAGGGTTCCATCACCCCCAACAGAAATAACAATTTCCGGATTCTCTTCATCGTATTCAAGGCCAAAATCATTCAAATAACTTTTTACTCTTTGCTGGAGGGCGTTTGATGTTTCATCCCCCCTGGAGGTTACCGTGTATCTCATGTTACCCGTCCCCTGTCCTTCATTAATAAACCAGAAACTGGATCCTGGTGTTTTATCTTTGGTTTCTATTAGTCCTTTATATCCTGTGCTGATATTTGTATGGTGAATGTAAATTATGTAGACCCGCGCTGTTGAGATAATATTTGCTGAGCTTCCCGGACTTCCCCCTGAATTTTGGACATCTCTTCATCGAGCTGGAAAGCTGCTTCGGCCGCTCGCTGAAGACGTCTCTTAATGTCTTCAGGGATCTCCCGCTGTATTTGTAATTTAAGGAATGCTCTATGGTGGCCCAGAAATTCATAGCCATCGTTCTCACTTGAATTTCCACCATAACATCCTTTTGTCCTTCAATGGTATGGACAGGGTAGTTTACCACCATGTGATACGAGCGATACCCGCTTTCTTTCTTTTCTTTAATATAATCTCTTTCTTCAATTACTTTAAAATCCTTTCGTGCATGAACAAGCGCCACAATCGTATCAATATCGGTAACGAACTGGCAGACAATTCTTACACCGGCGATATCCTGCATTTCTTCCAGGCGATCCAGAGACATATTTTTTCTTTTTGCTTTATCAAGGATACTGGTGATTGGCTTCACCCGCGCAGTAACAAATTCTATAGGCGTGTGCTGAGAAGACCTTTGATACTGTTCTCTCAAACCTTTTAGCTTTACTTTAAGCTCTTCCACAGCCTGCTTATAAGGAGACAAAAAGACTTCCCAGTTGCTCATATGACCACCTGCTTCTTCTTACTTATTTAATTGAAAGGCGTTTTCAAAGGCCGCCACCATATCCTCTCCGTAGTTCCCGTTACCTTCGATGTTATCAAGAAGATATTCCAATTCTTCTTTGAACTTTCCAAGTGTTATATTTTCTGGTCCATCTAAAACAGCTGGAAGTTCTTTTTGATAGCCTTCATGTAATTGGGGCCACGTATGCTTTGGAAAACGAAGCTGGACAAACTGACCGTCAAGCTCCAATATATATACCAAAGCCAAGGCATCAGAGTCTGCAAGCATTCTTTCTCCGTCTTTCAGTTTCAACCACTCATCCTTTGGCCAATCTTCTATAGGAGTAAGTAATAGTTCATTTTCTTTAATTTTCACTTGCGTAATGGTAAGTACGTGCTGCTGCATGGTTTCACCTCATTATATTTCTATCAATAGTGCAGGGCTAAGCCTGAACAATCCTGTATTCCCTTTCTATTTTACCACACCACGCCTTTTCAACTCTAACAGAAGGCTGTCACAAGCCAGTATCATTCAACAAGATTCAGTCGGAGGCAGCGCTTTAAAGAACAGCTTCTATTGAACCTCCCTCTTTTTTGCCCCATACTGAAGACATGTTATCTTATATTCAATAAATGATTTTTTACCATAAATAAAAGGAGAGAAACTATGGGTCAAGATATTGAAATTGAAGGAAAGAATCTGGTTACCAAAGATGAGTTTGAACGCATCATGAAGGAATGGAACCTTTCTTATGATCAATTCACACGTCAACGCAACACCTATTTTGACACAGAAGATTTTCAAATAAAAGGGAAAAAAGCGGCTCTTCGCATCAGGGAGAAGAACAATCAATGGATGTTGACTCTGAAAGAACCCCACAAAGATGAGCTTCTGGAAACAAATCAGCTGTTAACCGAAAAAGAAGCAGAAAGAGCAATACAAACGGGACATATCCCTAAGGGAGAAGTTGAAAAACAATTAAAACTTTCTCTTTCCTTAACCGATATAAAAAAAGTAAACAACCTTGGTACACTGACTACATACCGTCTAGAGCTTCCTTATCAAAAGGGAGAGCTTGTATTTGACCACAGCACTTATTTGGATAAGGAAGATTATGAACTGGAATTTGAAGGAACGAGTAGAGACCATGTCGACAAGGTACTGATGTCCATCTTAGATAAATATGACATCCTAAAAGGGAAACACCAAACAAAATACAAAGGTTTTTTAATAGAAAAAGCGAATTAACAAAGAAAACGGAGTAGCTTTTCATTTAGGTTCATTTCTCCGAATCCTTTTCGAAGTTCCTTACCATCCATTTGCTCTTATGTATACTTTAACGAGGTGAAAGTAATGAATATTTCATTTATATCAGGTTCCTTGTTTTTTGATGGATCAGCCGGCCGTCAGAAGTCAATAAAAGACCCAGCTTTTCATTCATCATTTGACGCCCACTTACAAAACCTGACAGAAGCAATACCTTCTTCGTTTACAGAAGCCAGCTCTGTAAAGGAAGGATTAGCTGACCGTTCGCTGTTTTTAACACCTGCCGCAGCTGAGCGTTTTCATGAAGCTGCAATGAAGCTTGCATCAAAAAGTAAAACTTCACCACCTGCAGAGATTTCTCAGGCTCGTCTTCTTCAGAGAAGAAATCACTCTCTGCTTCTTCAAACTATAATCAATTAATTGAAGAGGCTGCCGAACGTTATAATCTGGATCCCCGCCTAATTTATTCAGTTATAAAGCATGAATCAAACTTCAATCCTAACGCCAAAAGTCATGCAGGAGCACAGGTTTAATGCAGTTAATGCCGGGCACAGCAAAGTGGCTGAAAGTCAATGATCCATATGACCCTAAACAAAATATTGACGGGGGTGCAAGGTATTTAAAAGATATGCTAAACCGCTATAATGGCAATACCCGGCTGGCACTTGCAGCTTATAATGCAGGTCCGGGGAATGTAGACCGCTATAATGGCATTCCTCCTTTTAAAGAAACGCAGGCATACGTACCTAAAGTTATGAACACCTTTCACTCGTTAGCTTAATAAAAATGATATGTAAGCAGGTCCAGCTTGTAACTGGATCTGCTTTTTTGTCTTCCTCCTTTTCTTCCCTCTCGTTCAGACCGTCATTTTAACCATACAGCACAAGTTCGTTATATTTGCTGATATAAAGATGCATTGCTACAATAAAATTGTAAATGATTTGTCATTTTTCATATTCCTTTCAATCTAATCGTTTATTTTTACAGAGCTTTTTTCTTGCAATCTATATTCCTTCCCGCTATCTTAAGTGAGAACGATTGTGGAAGAATAACAAGTATGGAAACCGTAAAAGGAGAAAACCTATGAAAGAAGAACAAAGCCCATTTGAAGGAATCGGCGGCCAAGAAACATTAAGCCGCCTTGTTGATACTTTTTATATACATGTGAAGAATCACCCTGAGCTGTCACCTATCTTTCCTGAGGACTTAACAGAAACAGCCAGAAAACAAAAACAATTTTTAACCCAGTTTCTTGGCGGGCCGCCCTTATACACCGAAGAGCATGGACATCCAAGGCTGCGTGCAAGGCACATGCCATTTCCTATCACACCCTCTCGTGCCTCGGCATGGCTTTCCTGTATGAAATTGGCTATGGATGAAGTTGGTTTGGAAGGCCCGTTGCGTGAACACATTTTTGATCGATTAACTTTTACTGCACACCATATGGTCAATACACCTGAAGAATAGACAGAAAGGAGTGTGGACCATTGAAAAAGAGGAGAAAAAGGTTCAATGTGATGACTGGCTTGGCATATGCGGGATTCTGCCGAAGAAGCTGAAGCACTGAGAACTCCAAAAAAGAAAATAGAATTATACGTCTTTACAGACCCTCTTTGTCCAGAATGTTGGGCCTTTGAACCCACTCTAAAGAAATTCATCATTGAATTCGGCAGTTATTTTTCTATTCGTTTTTTCATTGCAAGTCAGCTCGAGTCGCGGGATTCTTATGATTCCAAACATAAGAAAAACCCTAAGAATTTAGCGTTAAGGTTTGAAGAAACGGCAGCAAGAACAGGGATGTCCTGTGATGGGGATGTCTGGCTGGAAAACCCTCTTGTCTCTTCTTATGTCCCTTCACTTGCCATTAAAGCTGCCGAGATGCAAGGAAGAGCAAAAGCTGCCACTTTTAGTCGTAAACTGAGGGAAAAACTTTTTCTAGAAAAACAAAATGTGGCTGACGAAAAGGTTCTTTATGAGATCGCCAGAGCAACAGGACTGGACGAAAACAGCTTTCAATCTGACTTTCATTCAACCTGTGCCATCAAGGCGCTTCAGTGCGATATTAAAACGACAAGAGAAATGGAAGTAGACCGTGCTCCCACCTTTGTATTCTTTAATGAAAAAATTGAAGAAGCCGGCCTGAAGGTACCTGGCTCCTATCCATACGAAGTATATGTTGATATTCTCACTGAAATGCTGGGCTTTACGCCCAAAAGGGCAGACAAACTTCCTCTGGAGGATTTCTTAGAAAAGTTTCAATTCGTCGCAAGCAAAGAAGTTGCTGTAGTTTATGATCTTTCTCTCAAAGAGGCTGAATCCTGTTTGAAGAAATTGATGTTGAAGCGAAAAGTCGAGCGAGTGCCAGTAAAGTACGGAACCTTTTGGAAATATTTATCCTCTTAAGCTCTGAGGCAAAGTACAACATTTGCATACAGCGCGTTACTTCATATTGCCATTTACGGTATCTTTTATTCCGCGGGCAGCGCTTCAGCTTCCTTATGTAAAGCCCATTGCTGCATGACCTTGAGCTGTGGCTTTTCACTGAAATCTACAGAAGTTCCACCTGAAAAATTTATTAACAATTAAACCAACATGCCTTATCGTGCAATCTAACGTTTTTCACTTTCAAAAAGGAATAGCCTTTCAGTCATGGACATATATTCAAGAATGAATTTCATGGCAAAGGGGAGGACAAAGTGCTGGCATTTGGTGTAGGAATCATTCTAATTATATTGAGCTTTTTCTTATTTATACTGGGGGTAATGCATTTTATCCCTGTTGCTGCAGGCAGCCTTGCTTTATTTTTTTCTATTCTTTTTACCGTTCACTGTTTAAATGAGCGCAATAAATTTAAGGGGATATCATAAAAAGGCACAGCTCGGGCTGTGCCTTTTTTCATGGCTTATTTTTCCTTCATCTCTAAAAGCTTTTCCATTTCATTCAATGTGTCCTCAAACACACTCATCGCTTCTTTGATAGGTTCAGAGGATGTCATATCGACCCCCGCTTTTTTCAATACTTCAATAGGATAATCTGAGCTGCCCGATTTTAAAAATTCCAGATACCTTTCTACTGCTGGCTCTCCTTCTTCTAAAATTTGTTTAGATAAAGCTGTCGCTGCACTATAGCCAGTTGCATATTGATACACGTAAAAATTCATATAGAAATGAGGGATTCTGGCCCATTCGAGTCCAATTTCCTCATCCAAAGTTATATCATCTCCAAAATACTTTTCGTTTAACTTATAATAAGTCTCATTCAGCAAATCCGGGGTAAGAGGTTCACCATTTTTCCCTTTCTCATGAATGATTTGTTCAAACTCAGCAAACATAGTCTGGCGAAAGACTGTGCCTCTGAACCCTTCAAGGAAATGGTTTAACAAGTAAAGCTTTTTATCCTTGTCATCAATTGTCTTCAAGAGGTAATCATTAAGCAGGGCTTCATTTAATGTAGAAGCGACCTCGGCCACAAAAATGGTGTAATCAGAGTAAATGAACGGCTGGTTTTCCCTGCTGTAATAGCTGTGTAAAGAGTGCCCTAACTCATGTGCAAGAGTAAACATGTTGTTTACATTATCCTGCCAGTTCATCAAAATATAAGGCATCGTTCCATACGCTCCGGAAGAATATGCTCCGCTTCTTTTCCCTTCGTTTTCATACACATCAATCCAGCGGTTTTCAAAGCCTTCTTTTATCTTGCTCACATACTCTTCCCCTAGAGGCTGAACTCCGTTTACAACGTGCTCCTTTGCCTCTTCATAGCTGATTTTCATATCTACTCCCTTTACAAGCGGGGTGTATAAGTCATAATTGTGTATCTCATCAAGCTGTAACACTTTCTTCCGAAGGCTTACGTACCTGTGAAGGAGATGGAGATGTTCGTTTACTGTGTCAACCAGCTGGTCATAGACGACCTCTGGAATGTTATTATTACTTAACGCTGCCTGGCGTGCAGACTCATAATTACGGACGTTAGCGTAAAATAAATTTCTTTTTACTTGTCCGCTTAACGTGCTGGCAAATGTATTTTTATACTTTCCATACGTCTCATAAACAGCTTTAAACGCATCTTTTCTTACACGGCGGTTCTCACTTTCATAAAACGTCAGAAGCCGCCCATGTGTGACCTGGGTTTCTTCCCCGTTTTCATCCTCAATGGAAGGAAATTTCAAATCAGCATTGTTTAACATGCCAAAGGTGTTCCCTGGTGCGGAAGTTACTTCTGACGCTTGAGCCAAAATAGACTCTTCTGATTCATTTAATACGTGAGGACGGTTTTTATTGATCTCATCCAGTGCGTGAGCGTATACCTGCAATTCCTTTTTCTCTTCAAGAAAATCATTGATTTTATCCTCGGGTACGTTAAGAATTTCAGGGACAATAAAAGCCATAGCCTGCCCTGCTTGGGAGGCAAGGCTTGATGCTCTTTCGTTTAAGCCTTGATAATAGGAATTCCCTGTATCTTCATCGCTACGCATATGAGCGTATGTATATAAACGTCCCAGCTTTTCAGCAATTTTATCCTGAAGGGCTAACAGTCCGTATAACTGTTCTGCCGATTCTCCCGTTTTTCCTTTGTACTCTTGCAAATCAGGCAGCAACTCTTTTATATGATTAAATTCTTTTTCCCACTCTTCATCCGTGGAAAAAATATCTTCTAGATTCCATGTTGTTTCAATTGGAAGATCTTCCCGTTTCGGTAAGCTATTGTTCTTCTTCTCTTCACTCATTTAGCATCCTCCCACGTAATATATATTCTGTTTCCAATTTTAACGAATGATGAAAAGTTTCTCCAGCAAAAATGGCTATTCCTTATAATCCTTCCCTTTAAAAAAGAAAGCTATGTTAAAGATGAAGATAAATGACCTTAATCATCATTTCGGATCCTTCCTAATTACTGGAGCTTCTTCATGTATTCTTTTTCTGCCAGGCGTCAAAAGAAGAGAAAAATGAAAAAAATGCTTTCGATATCTTTACGTCTAAAAAATATCCTTCATCCAGAGATGATGGAAGGTACAAAGAACGTTTCTGCTTCCAAACCCCTTTTTCCACCTCCTCTACCAGCCCTGCTTTTTCTATAAACCTAATGTAGATAAATAAGTATTCATCATGTCTGGTTAATAAAGGCAGCACTCGTTTTTGAAATCCATTCTCCTCCATTCGTCCATTGAACTCCTGCCAAAGAGTCTTTTCCTTTATCGTCCTCCCTTCTTTTACACATGTACTTAGAAAAAAAAGGAGCCAGCTCTGCCACCACAAAGGTTTGGTTATTAATTCCTCCTTGTTTACTATTGGCCAGCCCGCTTCCGCAGAAAACAAGCTGCTGTCTCTATAATGAGAAGCAAATAATTTATTCACTTCGTTATAGACTATTCCTTCGCGATTATTCTTACGACCATATCTCCATTGTTTTTTCACTTTCATCCAGGCAGGAAATAACACGGTCGGGGGCTTTGTTGGAACGGGCGGATTAAACAAATGGGAAAATGAAAGTTCTGTTTCATGAAGTAAGGTCTGCTGATAAAAGGTACGGCGTGAGGAAAGGCTAGTAAGAGGGAACAAAAAATGAAAGCGCTGCTGAGCAGGGGAATAGTAAATAAGAAAACGATGAGAAAGTGAGACGCTTTCTCTTAAGGGAATCCATTCAAAAGAGTAGAGAGAGGTTATTCCTTCGAGGCTCATTGGGTGCCGGGACCGGAATCGCTGCAGGGAAAATATCCAAACAGGCCACACTCCCTCTTTAAGATAATCCCTTGTACGGTTTAAGCATTCCTCGTCTGTCATAGAAGCGCATTGGAATTCAATTGCTACGGGACGTGGGGCAAGGGGAAGATAAAGATCAGCTCGTCTTTTTGTAACGGGGAGAGTATGTTCCAGAAATACGGGTAAACCTTGCTTTTTCAGCCAATAATATAGGCGTTGTTTTCCTGCAAGATGCTCTTCTGTTTCGGGTTCATTTTGAGAAGAGCATAACGAAGAAATTTTATGAGCAAAATGCCACTGGCGTTTGGACCCTTTTTTTAAAATAACTTCACTGCTGCAAGCAGGACAAAACAGCAAGCTGGCATTTTGGGCTTCTTCTCTTTGATAAGAATGTAACAAGGAAATGATAGAACCATTACTTTTTTTAGCTACGAACATAAAACACCTCCAATGAATATTCAATTCACCAGAAGGAAGACGAATTCCTGCTCTGTAGAAAAGTTGGTATGGTTTATGAAAGGAGAATCTCGGTGAATCAATTTAAAAACGGGGACAAAGCTTATGTTATTTACCGCAACCCTCACACTCAAAATGTAGCAACCATTCAGGAAGCAATCATTACTGAAAGCCCGGAAAACAATGAAGAGCTGTCATTATTTCTAATGGATACCCACTATCCTCTTCAGGATGATTATGCGATATATACAACGTATGAAGAAGCAGTAAAGATGTACAATTATTATTTCGAAGACAACGAACAAAGTGAAATGTAAAAAGGAGATGGATGATGAAACCTTTTTATCCCCAGCTTGTATATATTGAGCCAAGAGCCTTAGAATACCCACTTGGCAGGGAATTAAAAGCCAAATTTGAAAAGGAAGGAGTAGAAATTCGGCAAACAACCTCTCATAATCAAGTTAGAAACCTGCCAGGAGATACTCACTTACAAAAATACCGCAAAGCCAAATCAACCTTGGTTGTAGGTGTCCGAAAAACTCTGTCCTTTGATTCATCCAAGCCTTCTGCTGAGTATGCTATTCCCTTAGCCACTGGCTGTATGGGACATTGCCATTATTGTTATCTTCAAACAACAATGGGAAGTAAACCTTATATTCGTACCTATGTTAACCTAGAAGAAATTTTTGAAGCAGCAGATAAGTATGTAGAAGAAAGAGCCCCGGAAATAACCAGGTTTGAGGCTTCCTGTACATCTGATATCGTTGGAATCGACCACCTAACACACACGCTTAAAAAGACGATAGAGCATATTGGGCAATCAGAACATGCCCTGCTTCGATTTGTGACCAAATTCCATCATGTCGATCATCTTCTTGATGCCAATCATAACGGCCGGACAAGGTTTCGATTCAGCATTAATGCTCCTTTTGTCATTAAAAACTTTGAACCAGGCACCTCACCATTAGACTTACGAATTGAAGCGGCCGCAAAGGTAGCAAAGGCTGGCTTCCCTCTTGGCTTCATCATAGCACCCATTTACATCCACGAAGGATGGGAAGATGGATACCTTGGAATGCTTCAACACCTAAGCGAAACATTACCTTCTTCTGCCACGGATGATTTAACCTTTGAATTAATACAGCACCGGTTCACAAAGCCGGCAAAGCGAGTCATTGAACAAAATTATCCGATGACCAAGCTGGAATTAGAAGAAGAAAAAAGAAAGTATAAATGGGGACGATACGGGATAGGTAAATATGTGTATCAGACAGATGAACAAGAAAAAATAAAAGAATTCTTTTCCAAACACCTCTCTGAGTATTTCCCGGAAGCAAACATAGAGTATTTCACGTAAGCACGCTCTTTTTAGCTTGTAGTTGATTTTCCTAGACGCTCACATGCACCTAACGTACAAGTGCCATATCCATTCATGAATTCTACATCCCAATCACGATATCTTCTATGCTTTAGGCATGACCTCAACTTCCTCGAAAAACACCCTGCGGGACCTTCGGCTCCTCCTAATGCCGAAGCTCTCGCTCTTTTATTTACAAACAAAAGCCTTATAAAAAGACTATTCGCCTATAACAGAGTCCTATAATAATGGAGATAGAAGCCTGGACGTTGATTCTACGACTCTTGTTACAAATGGCCTCTTTTGAAACTCTGGCAGCATAATCCGGGTGGAATGCTCCAAGTCATAAATATAATCTCCCACCAGAGTGGTTACACTTTTTGTCCGGTAAAGGAAGGCATTAACTTCAAAATTCAAATGAAAACTTCTCATGTCCATATTTGCTGTGCCTAAAGAGGCAATCTCATGATCGACAATCATAATTTTACTGTGCATAAAGCCACGGTCGTATTCATAAATTTTCACCCCTGCGTCCATGAGTTCAGGAAAATAGGAACGCGATGCATAAAATACAATCCGTTTATCTGGTTTTGCAGGCATTAACAACCTGACATCAATTCCGCTCAAAGCAGCAATCTTTAATGCAGACAAGATATCATCATCAGGGATAAAGTAAGGGGAAGCAATCCAAATTGATTTTTTTGCAGAAGTAATCATAGAAAAAACAGTTTTTTAATGACTTCCCACTTTGTATCCGGCCCGCTTGCGATCATTTGCACGCCCCCATCTTGTTTTCCCTCCGGAAGAGCCGGCGACAAGTACTGAGGTTCTAAAAGCGCTTTGCCTGTCGAATAGTACCAATCCCTCAGAAATATTAATTGAAGAGTTCTGACCGCTTCTCCTTGCACCATTAAATGGGTATCCCGCCAGATCCCAAAGTACTTATTCCTTCCCATATATTCATCCCCAATATTGAGCCCGCCGACATATGCAAGCTGACCGTCAATGACGATAATTTTCCGGTGGTTACGGTAATTTACTTGATGTGTGATCAGAGGGAGTCTGACAGGAGCAAAAGGAACCATTTCCACTCCTGCATTTTTCAACTCTTTAATATACTTTTTTGACAGCTTCCAGCAGCCAACTGCATCAAACAAAAAACGAACCTTTACCCCTTCTTCGGCTTTCTGGATAAGTATCTCCTTGATCTCCTGGCCCAGCTTGTCATCTCTTACAATATAATACACTAAATGAATGTGATCTTTAGCCATTTTTAATGTTTGGGTAATGTGGGTGAAGGTTTCTTTTCCGTCTGTCAGCACTTTCGTATTTGTATTGAAATTTATTGGATTATTTCCTATTCGATGAGCTAGACGGAATAATTGTTCCTGCCTTCCCATTTTTCTGAGCTCCCCTTCATCTAAATAGCGGCTTTGTTCTATTTTTTCAAATGCCTGCTCTTGAAGGGCTGCTTGTTTCGTTAAGTTTTTGTTTTTGCGATGATTTTGTCCAAACAGTAAATAAAAAATAAACCCGACAACAGGGAACACACCTAAGACGATCAGCCAGGTCAATGTCTTTGTTGGATTTCTGTTCTCCAGAAAAATAACAATCGCTATAAAAATGACTGACAAAGTAAAAAGAAGGGTGATGGCTCCTACAATCCAGCCATCCCATAAGTCCCGGCTTATATAAAAAACAGTAACCAATAGCAATAAAAAGACGACAATATTAAAACGGTTTTTCATGGTCATTTCTCCAATTCATAAGCTGTTATTTTATGTATGAGATAAATACTTCCTTTCCACTTCCTTTTCTTCCTCATTCCCTATTTATATACTGTTCAAAAGCAAAGTCTCTCTTGCTCTCTTTTCAGGAACGCGCAAAAAAAGCCGGTTCCTTAATGGAACCGGCTTTAAAAAGGCACGATTTCTCTTGATTATGAAAAGTTATCTTTTATAACCTGCAAACCGTTTTCTTCTACAATAGTCTTACCATACTCTCTAATACGGTAAATCGACACGTCAGACTCTTCTCCATATTCGAGCACCCGGCTTAACATATCATCCTGTTCATCTTCTGTGTAGTGATTATCAAAGAGAAGATACAAGTAATAGGAGCCTTGGAAGTGGTATACTTCGTTTTTCACGTACGATGCATCAAAGGATTGACTTAGTGATATCAAATCCTCTAAATCCTTAAATTCAATAACAAGTTCAAGTTCTTCATCCTGGTTTTGACTATATTGACGACTCTTTTGGGAAGAACGGAACTGTTCATCCAGCATATCAACAATGTTATCATCCACAGGCATGTCTTCACCTTTATCCTGAGTTACAGGAATTTCCAGTTTCACATTACCATCAGAAATCTGGCCTCTAGTTACTACTACTTCAAGTCCTTTCTCTAGAGCCTGGATCTGGATCCAAAGGGGACCTTCTATTTCAAATGAATCTTGATGATCCGTTGCTTCATTCATCATTTCAAAAAGAGCTCTTCTCCACGTTCTCTGTTATACCAGATCTCATCTCTGTCAAAACCTCTATCTTCAATGTCACGATACGTGATATAAAACTTAATTGTGGAGTCATTAATTCTTTCGATTTCCATGATTCTCTCCCTCCTACTAGGTAAGGTCGAATGCTTTTCTCCAAGATATCTTTAGTACGGCTATACCCAGTGCAAAGCATCTATAATCTTATCGTTTATTATATTAATTATTTTATACGATAAGACGATTGTTGTTAAGGCTGGTGCTCATCCCTTACTGTTTTTCGTTTATGATGGGAGCGGAGCGAATCAAGAGAATGGGTCGTGTAAACCTTTTATTAAATCATTATTTTCAAGGAAAGCGCGTGCATTGTCAAGAATTATTTTGAAAATTATAATTACAACAACAATTATTCCCTTCCTACATATATTATAACATTTCTTCAGCTCGTTTCGGTATAGAAAACCACACTTTTCTTCTCCTATATGCTTCGTTGTTTGAAGGATTGCCAAACTTTGTTCTATTTATGTAAATAGTATGTAAATGAGAAAAAGCTTCTACAATTGATAAGTAGAAGCTTTTTCTTTTTATACATTAATTCACCATTTTCTGTGCTTCTAATAAGTTAAAAGTACGAACTTTTCTCGGTAGAAAACGGCGAATTTCCGCTTCATTGTATCCAACCTGCAAACGTTTTTTCATCAAAAATAATCGGCCGTCTCAGTAACCCTGGATGTTCACTGATTAACTCGAATAATTGCTGCAAAGGCATAGATTCAAGCTCAACTTCTAGCTCTTGGAACACCTTGGATCTTTTTGATACAATTTCGTCGGTTCCATCTTCTGTCATTCGAACGACTTCTTTAACTTCATCCACGGTAAGAGGAGATGCAAATACATTTCTCTCTTCATATGGAATATTATGTTCTTCCAGCCACGCTCTTGCCTTCCGGCATGATGTGCAGCTTGGAGATGTGAGCAAGGTTACCATTGGTTGAAACCTCTCCCTTCAAAGAAACGATATATTATATTAAAGAGTTTTCCACGGTAGTTCTTCATCTTTACAAATATAATTATACAATAATTATTCTAATTTGGGTACATTTTTTCAAGATATTCGTTTTTTTTGACATAGTTACATAATTCACAGCTTACAGATACGCACAATCTTTATATACCTTTTCTAAATTCTCTATAAACCTTTTTTTCATTTTTTATCATAAGGGCTTTGCTTGTCACATTTTGTTGTTGATGTTCAGTAAACGATGCTCCCATGAACATGTCACAGCTTCAACAGAAAAATGAAGCCGCCTTACTTTTATCTACAATCAAATCCCTTATAGAAGTCACTATTGGACTATAACAGAGCTATAAAAAAGAAAACCGCAGTGATAGCGGCTTTCTTTTTTTGGTTCAGGCAGATGTCTTTGTTGGCTGAGCAGGACCTCTTTCAGGCTGAGGCAGTCTATTAAGATCCTTTAAATTCTTCCTCAGCATATCACGAAGGACCTCTCTTTTATTTTTGCGTTTCAGCTTTTGTTTGTTTTTCATTATTTCTCCCTCCTTGTGAAAGAGATGTTCGAGTAAACTTTGTTTGATTGACAATCCAAAATTAGAACATGCTCTGACAAAAAGAGGATGGTACCTTGAAACCATAGAGGATGAGCAGTTCTAAACTTCTTCTTTCTTCCGTTCTGATGCCTTTTCAGTGTAAGTCAGAACTTCATCAACATCCTGATAGGATTCTCCATATAACTGCTGGTCCTTGTACGTATGAATGTTTTCATAAGTGTGCTTCATCTTCTCATAAATGGTTTCCTCTGATTCATTTCCAGGAGACCAATATAAAATCTCTAACGTGTTCACTTCTTTAGTTGCTAAGGAACGGCGGCTATAGCCTATCGACTTTGCATGTTTAAACCCTTCCCGCTGATAAAAACGAAGTCTTTTTTCACTATCTGTGTCTTCGTAGTCTAGTGGCTCTACTTCAAGTATAATTGGTTTTCCTTTTTTCTTCAACTTATCTATAAGCTTATGGCCCAAGCCTTGTCCCCGGCTTTTCTTCGAAACAAATAGATAGTCAATGAAGACAAAGTCTTCTGTTTCCACATACATAATGACATGATGAGGGCCTTCATCTTTACGGTAAATGTCACCTTTTTCTTTTAAAAGCAGCTCCATATGCTCCTTCGACTTCATTTCTTCTATAGGGAAATACTGGTTCAGCTTTTCGTACCAATTCATATGGTTACTATAACCTCCATTTGTCTTCTCCACTACATTATACGAGAATTCTGATTATTTTGGAACCACCTGCCTTTAGTTTCCGCACCCTTTCACCTTTTATCCACCTAATGATCCCAATAAAAAAGATGCCTCATTCCTGTCACGAGTATGGGACTGGAATAAGACATCCTCTTTGCTTTAATCTAATGGGGTGTAATCTACCCCTTCGGTATAATTATTACTTGCATTCCACAGCAGGAATTCATCAATGCCATTTTCATTTAAGGCCCTGATTTGAGCTTCCACCTCTTCTACTCCATAAGGGATATAGTTACCGGCACCAAGGTAGCTCGCTGTGAAGTCCTGAATCCATGGTCTTGATACCGGTGGATCATCAAGCTGTCCCAGCACTTCATTTTCTACTTGAGCATAGGCATCGGTCAGTTCGTATGGGTATAAGTCCGGCTTGTCTAATCCAAAATGAGGAGTCCAATGACTCGGATAAATCATGGAAGAAATAACATCTACATTTTCTGAAATTTTCACGATATTCTGTCCAATGCCAGGAGCGTTTTCCACTGTAAATGCATAACCAAAAACATCAACCGAAACATCTACATCATAGGCGCCTCCAAGCCTCTCCCTGGCATGTGCCACAAAGTCGGATACAGCATCCACTCTCGCTTCCACATCATCATCACTGTCAGCGTAATTTCCATGGTCATAATCTAACACATCGTACCTGTTTTCAAACCCTTCCGGAAAACGCACATAGTCAAACTGAATTTCCTGGAAACCCAGCTGGGCTGCTTTTTCAGCAATGTCAATGTTATAATCCCAAACTTCTTCAACAAACGGGTTCACAAAGGCTTCTCCTCTGTTATTTTTCCACACTTCCCCATCTTGAGTGAAAGACCATTCCGGTCTTTCTTCTGCTAATACAGTATCTTTAAAAACCACCACACGGGCTATCGGATATATTTCATGTTCTTCGAGGGTAGCCATCATTTCCTCAGGGTCATTAATCCATTCCTGGCTGATATCCATGTACGGAGAATCTTCGTTTGGCCTGAATGTCAGGTGGCCATGATCATCCTTGACATCAATAACCATCGCGTTTAGCTCCGTTTCGTTTGTTAATTCAATAAGTTCATTAAACTTGGAGCCACCTGCTGAGTGGCCGGTTACAAATGTCCCACGAACTGCGTCCGGATATTCAAAGGTGTAACCGGACTCATAGCGAAAACGCAGCATTCTTTCTGGCAATTCTCTTTCTTTTGCTTCTGATACTTTATGACTGTGCTGTCCAACGTCAGACGTTTCTTCAGCTTTTGCAGATTCAGGAGAGATAAACAACACGGTAGCCAACAATGCTGTCCCTGCTCCAATAGCATATTTTTTCATTTTCCCACTGCCCCTTTTATGTATAGTTCACATTCTGATTCCCGATTTCCAGACAAATATTTGGAATACATATCATTTTCAATATACTTTCTTCCAAAATTATACTACGCTCAAGATTGCATACCAATAGATTTAGGGAAAAATTTCATTTCTTTTACAACTTTCTTTGTTACTCCTCCCGCGATATGTCATTATCTCCCTTCTCTCGCAATTTTTTATTACTTCTCGCAAGGTTTGTTTACCCTGTCTATATTGAAAAAAACGAGTAACAAGCAATTAAAATTATGACGAATACCTTGTATATATTGTGACTAAGATAATATAGGCAGCGGTAAACTAAAACGTTTAAATTTCACTTGCAAGTATGTTTGGAAATCGTTATAATAGTAAAAATATATTTAGAAGAGACTATAAGTATAGGAGGGATTTTGGTGAGACAAGTAACGCTATTACAAATATTTAATCACCCGATCGCCCAAAAATATGTAAAGCGCGCTGGTCTGGCCCATGCCATTTCTGCCTCCTATCATGCATTTCGTCTTTCTCACGAATTCGGAGTGAATCCCGACCTTGCTGCAAAAGCAGCCTTCCTTCATGATATGGGGCATTATACGTGGTATAAAAATGGAGAATGGGACTTTAATTTATATAAAGAAAATGACATTCACGCCATCAAGGGAGCTGAGCGGCTCATAAATTATTAGTGAGGCTTGGTGAAGACCGACGTTTTGCAAAAGAGATTGCATTAGCAATTCTGCTTCATACAGATTCTTATCTGCCTGAAGCCGATTTAAACCGAAGTAATCTTCAGCGAGTCGTCGCACTTGCAGATGAAATGGACGAGGAACCAAACGGACGTCACCATTACCGCCGCATTTCCGAAGAAAAGGCTTATGAAAAGCTGAAACAGCTGGATGGAATGATTGAGAAAGCCCTTTATGAAAGAAAGCTTAAAGAATCGGTGTAGCTTTACCTACTATCGGGTGATCAGCAAAGTAAAATAAAAAAAGCCATCAACCCCCTTTAAAAAAGGCTTGATGGCTTTTTTGTTATTTGCTTTTTACATATTTGTATAAAGCGCTCATGTCTTCTTTACCTAATTCCATCTCTTCTGCTTTTGCAAAAGCCTTCGTTATACTTTGACCAAATTCTAAAGAAACATTTGCTTCCTCAGCCATTGCACTCATCAATCTAAGATCTTTATGAAGGAGTTCAAGGGCAAAGCCTGGTGTGTACTGCTCCTTGGCAATAAAATCAGGATAATGCCTGTCATAAATTCTGCTCTGAGCAAAACTTTTACTAAGAACACCATAAAGAAGGTCCCGGTCAATACCAGCTTCAGCCGCCAAATGCATCGCTTCACTTACAGCCATGGTATGCATACCGACAAAATACTGGTTGATCAGCTTCACCTTCGTCCCGCTCCCGGATGGGCCGGCATATGTAATATTCTCGCCGACTGTTTCAAGAATTGGGGTGACTTCCTGAAACACCTTCTCGTCCCCGCCAACCATAATGGCTAAAGTTGCTGCTTCTGCCCCTGTTGTGCCTCCGCTAATCGGTGCATCTAAAAAGTGCACCCCTTTCTCATTAGCCTGTTCATAAATTTTAACGTTCAATTCTGGGGAAACCGTACTAAAATCAATGATCGTCAATCCTTCTTTCGCATGTTCCAGAAGGCCGTCTTTCCCCAGAATCATGTTTTCCACATCATCCGGCATAGGCAGGCATGTCATGACAACATCAGCTTCTTTTGCCAATTGGGCAACAGATTTCCCTACTTTTCCGCCTTGTCCGGCAAACGTCTCTTCTTTTCCTTGAGAACGGTTTTTGCCGTAGACTTCATAGCCAGCTTTCACAAGATTTACAGCCATGGGAAGTCCCATATTCCCAAGCCCTATGTATGCTAATTTTGTCATTGATCTTCCTCCTCTCCGGCTCTTTATTTCCAGTGATCAGACACCAATGCCCATTCATGGACTTCAAAATCTCTTGCCCCTTCGGCCACAAATGGATCCTGCTTTACCAGTTCTTCAACTTCCTCCTGGGATTCTCCTTTATAGATGACCAATCCTCCTGCGCCATCAACAAAGCGTCCATAAGCAGGAATCGTTCCTTCATCTTTTAGTTTGTTTAAAAAATCTAAATGAGCTTGTCTGTATTTGTCACTAAGCTCCTTATCTTTCATTGGTAAAAATGCTGCAAAATACTTCATCTTACCTCTCCTCCCAAATTCCAGCAAAGGCTGGACAATAGTATAAATTTTCAAAATGTTACTTTCACCTATTTATTTTAAACTTGTTTTCTATATAGATAAAGTATTTTGTTTTCTGGTGTTAGGTTTTATTGTTTCATGGCTTTTCCCGTGAGTAAAAACGGCCAATTATTCAAAATTTTCCATTGACTGAGTACGAAAGCGGTGGTATGTTTAGTTTGTAAACAAGGTTCATTTAAAGGGGAGTAGCGTCCAAATGGTTGGCGGGTCGTCATGACAGTGAGTTTCTCACTCGGTCCGTTGAGCTTTGAAGTCCAGGTGGCTCAAGGTACGCAAGACCTTTTTATGAAAGCTTTTTGGGCAGAAAACCAGAAGGCTTTTATAAAAAGGTCTTTTTTGTGGAAAAAGCTCCCTGATTTTTCTTAATGAAAAGACCTGAAAATGTCCTTACTATTACGGAGGGAAAAGGAGACAAACACTATGGCGTTCTTTTTATTTACTATTGCCGCCATTTTCACCGTGCTGGCCGCAATCAAACTTTCCACTTATGCCGATGTCTTAAGTGAGAAGTCAAAGCTTGGAGGATTGCTGGTAGGAACGCTTCTTTTAGCAGGGGCAACCTCCCTTCCTGAAGTGACAACCAGTTTAACAGCCGTAGTGCTTGATAATCCTGACATTGCTGTTGGAAATGTATTAGGAAGCAATATGTTTAACCTGCTGATCATTGCAGTATTTGATTTGTTTTACCGTAAGGAAAAGCTCTTTGGTCAAACTTCTAAATCCCATGCTTATACATCAAGTTTAGGACTGTTTTTAGGCTTAATGGTCATCTTTGCTCTCTTTGTCAGAACTGATATTTCCATTCTTGGCATTGGACTTGATTCTTTTCTTATTCTTGCCGTGTATATAGCGGGATGGTTTTGATCAGCAGAGTAAAAGGAGAAGCTCCGGTTCAGGGGAATGAAGAGGAATCTGACTACCATACACACGCCATTTCATTAAAGCGAGCAAAGATAGGGTTTCTTATTGCAGCGGTGATCATACTGCTTGCCGGTTCTGTTCTTACAATTACAGGAGATCAGATTGCCGTCATTACGGGCCTGGGCTCAAGTTTTGTAGGAAGCTTCCTTATCGCAGCTTCCACATCCTTGCCAGAGGCTGTTTCAGTGCTAGTGGCTCTTCAATTAAAGAACCACAACCTGGCTTTAGGCTCCATTCTTGGAAGTAATCTCTTTAACATCATTTTGTTGTTTGTAACAGATTTGGCTTATCAGCCTGCCCCAATTCTTCAGGCTGTAAGTGATGTTCATATGATTACGGCAGTTGCTGTAACAATTCTGTCAGCTATCGTCCTCTTGTCTATCTTTCGAGGACGGAAGGATCATATTTCATTTTATCCCCTGCCTTCAGCTGTATTGATTGTTTTCTATTTTGTCTCCTCCTATTTAATATTCATTGCTTAAATAATGAAGTCATCGTGAAAAGCGAGTGTAATTGAACTTGAACGGATCGCGCACCTCATTTAAGTGCAAGCGAGGTTCATGTAAAACAAGAAAAATAAAAAATGCCTCTCACCAGCAGGTGGGGGGCATTTTTTATCTGGTTATTGTCAGCTCGTTCTTTTTAGGTTTCCTTATGTAAAAAGGATGATCATAGCTACTCCGCCTACAATTGTGAAAGCGGCCGCCAATGTATACCCATAAATTTTCTCTTCCTGCCTAAGAAACAATTTACTTAAAATAATAGTCAGCATGGGCTCTAATGCAGCTACTACAGCTACATAAGAAACTGGTATAAACATAATTGCAGAAAAAAACAGATCATAGCAAAGCTTGTAAAGACTCCAGCTCCTATATAATATATATTTTTTGCTTTTATCTGTCGCTTTATTTGAGTAAAGATACGCGTTTCCCTTGCTTCCACGGATAAAAAAAGTATCGAAGCTACTGAAGCGGAAATAAACGCTCCTAAAAACGGGTCCGACATAATCTCCATTCCTGGCTTCCGAAAAGCCTGACCGATCCCAAACACAACGGCAGAAGTCAGAGCTATGAAGTAACCCTTTCTCTCTCTTCCTTTATCGACAGATAAATCCGGGCCTTGCTGAACCATATAATAACCCTGGATGAAAAGGCCGCATAATACAAGAATGATACCAACCAAGGGAAGACCTGCCACTGCTTCTCCCAAAAAAAGCACAGCAAAAAGTACGGTGAACATAGGCGCACTGTTCTTAACAGCTGTTCCCCTCGTTGGTCCAATGTGCCGAAAACTCATAAATAAAGTGGTTCTCCCAAGAAATGTTGTAAATACACCTGCCAGGGCAAACCACCCTAACCCCTGCCAAGTTATTGGCTGTCCTTCTGTAAGGAGTCTGAAAAGTAAAGCGGCGCCTCCCAATACGATAAGATTCACCAATAACGTTGTCAGCACTCCATTATCTTTTTGTGAATGGGCCATCCCTTTTCTTACTAAGATGTTGCTGATCGCAAAACAAAGCCCTGTTAACAAAGCCAGGATAAATCCCATGATTAGCCCTCCTGCTGCCGTCTTAGTAACATATCTGTGTTTCATCGTATGGCAGCAGGAGACTATTGTCAATTTTTTCTAAAGTGTTTCTTAAGTTCCTCTTGATGCACAGGCCCGAAGTATCTTTTTTCTACTTTCCCCTCTGCATCAATGATATAAGTCATTGGCACTCCGGTTACCTGGTACTTTTGAGAAGACGTTCCGGTTTTGTCGATTAAAACAGGCATTGATAATTGAAAATGACGGGAGAAGTTCTCAAGGTCCTTTCCCTGTACTTCTTGTGCCGCAACATTAACCGCAAACATTTTTATTCCTGTTCCTTTTTCCTCCTGGTACAGTTGAGACAAGGCAGGAAGCTCTTCCTGGCAAACACTGCACCACGTAGTAAAAAAGGTAAGAATAATGGTTTCCCCGTAATAATCAGATAACGTAACCTCTCCTCCTGCAAGAGAAGGCAGGGAGAAGTCAGGTGCTTTCATCCCGGCTTCTATTCCTTCTTTTTCTATGGGCTGAACAACTTCTTTGACCGGAGCTTCCCAATTTTGATACATTAACCCCAGTAAAAAAACAGCCCGCAAAACAAAACAAATATGAGTCTGCCTTTACCTGTTTTCATCATGCCCTCCTCTCCGGGTCCGGGACTCCATTCCATGTCCCTATTATTTTTGAAAGGAGCCCTGCTCTTGAGAATCTGGTGGTACCGGGTCATCTTAACTGTTCTTTCTATTATCATTGGAGGTGTAGTCCTGTTTACATACCAGGGAAACAGAGATCCTGGATGGATGCTCATCCTTCCCCTTCTTTTAGCCTGTCTTTTCTATGGAGGGTTACTGTGGGAGAAAAGAAAAAAGGATCAAACGTCAAATGAGAGTTAAGTACGGGGGAAGCTTTCTCCTTTGACTCCTGACACCTTCCCTGAATAAATACCTGACAATTGATGGAGCAGCCGAATCTTTAATAAATTCATACCCAGACTTTTGCATTCTTTGATACAAAAAAGGATTTAAAAGTAAGTCTGATGCTCTTTCCTTCACTTCTTTATAATTTTCAGTAACAAGAGCAGCATTTCTTTCTTGTAACAGCATAGGGTTTTCTTTCCCTCCATCTTTTCGCGACGGCAAACAGATAAAAGGGATTTTTAAGGAGAGGGCTTCACTGCTGGTTACAGCCTCGCCTCTTCCTATGACAATATCGCTTGTCAGAAGATACTCATAATATTTCTTTGTATGAGGTACAATGCGCATGTCATGGCCGGAATGACTAGTTTTAAAGTAGAAGGAAGCTGCCTTTGAACTCCTTGCAGTTAGTAAGAGGAAGGTACATGGCACCGGCACCTTTGAAAGCTGTTTCCACAGTCTCGAATATGAAATCCCTTCCTCCCCTTCTACGATTGTTATTATTTTTTTTCCAGATGAAAGAGAGAATTCCGTCCTTGCTCCTTCTTTTGTATTCTTTATGCTATCAGCTGACATGACAGGCATACCCAGTGGACTACAGGTGCCCTTGTATTACTTCCTGCCTCTGCAAACGGAAAGGGAGTGATAATGGCATTCACACCTTTTACATCATGCATCCTCTCCAAGGTGAAATTTGCATTCACACCGTATAAAGGTATGCTGCTTTTGCGCTCGCTTTTGTATAATGCCAGGAGATACGTATAAAGCGGGTGAATACTTACAAACAAATCAGCCTTTCTAGAAACCTTATCAAGCCATGGATACATTTTCTTAAAAAGATATCTAGCCCAAGCCTCCAAATACTTCTCTATATATTCAGCGATCTTTGAACTGCTTTCTTTAAGCAGTGTTATCTTCTTTAAATATTGGTGGGCCCCTGGAACGTATTCTTTTAAAGGGTCAACAACCTTGATTTTCATTCCATACGCTTTTCCTTCCTCTTTGACAGCGAGCGCAGCACGATCAGAACCGTTACATCCGGACATTGAAAAAAGCAAGACATTCACACCGGTGCCCCCCTTTGTCCCCTTCTTTCTAACATGCTATGCGCAAAAGGGGAGCGGCATGTAAACTTTAGATGTCCGGTTTACGAGAGGAAAGAGTTTCGGGTAATATGGTAAGAGATCAATCACAAAGCAAACTAAGTATTTGAAAAGACTGAAGTTGTAAAACAGGGTTTCTTAGTTTCTCCCTGTAGAAAACGACCAAGTGTAATTTAGGAGAAGGGATGACAAACCATGAAAACAGTATTTTCTGGCATACAGCCGAGCGGAACATTGACTCTCGGCAATTATCTGGGTGCCATGAAGCACTTTGTAGATATGCAGGAGGATAATGAGTGCTTTTTTTGTATCGTTGACCAGCATGCGATTACCGTGCCTCAGGATAAAATAACCCTCCGTAAAAATATAAAAAGCCTCGCTGCTCTATACTTAGCGGTAGGCATTGATCCACAAAAATCTACATTATTTATTCAATCTGAGGTTCCTGCTCACGCGCAGCTTGCCTGGATTATGCAATGTGTATCTTACATTGGTGAACTTGAAAGGATGACGCAATTTAAAGATAAGTCGGAAGGAAAAGAAGCTGTCTCCTCTGCGTTATTAACATATCCTCCTTTGATGGCAGCAGACATTCTTCTGTACCAGACAGATATTGTACCAGTTGGCGAGGACCAAAAGCAGCACTTGGAACTTACCCGGAACCTTGCTGAAAGATTTAACCGGAAATATAATGATATTTTTTCAATTCCAGAAGTACAAATTCCTAAGGTAGGCGCAAGAATCATGTCTTTACAGAATCCTGTGAAGAAAATGAGTAAATCAGACGAAAACCAAAAAGCATTTATATCTATGCTCGATGATGAAAAAACAATTATGAAAAAAATTAAAAAGTGCCGTAACTGATTCTGAAAACGAGATCCGCTTTAACCGTGAAGAAAAACCTGGAGTATCTAATCTGATGTCGATTTTGTCTTTAGGAACCGGAGAAAGTCTGGAGGAGATTGAAAGCAGATATGCTGGCAAAGGGTATGGTGATTTCAAGCAGGAGGTTGGGGAAGTTGTTATTGAAATCCTGCGTCCTATCCAAGAAAGATATAATGAACTCATTGATTCCCAGGAACTTGATAACATACTTGACGAAGGGGCAGAAAGAGCCAATAGAAAAGCCTTTAAGACGTTAGCCAAAGCAGAGCGAGCAATGGGACTTGGCCGAAAAAGAAGATAGCATAAATAACCGGAAATGAAAAAAGAGAACTCTGTTGACGGAACAGAGTTCTCTTTTTTCCTCTTATTTTTCAAAAAATAAGTATCAATAAGTATTAATAGCCGTTTCTCTTTTTCCAAACTTTACCAACTAATAATGCAAGTGCGATGGTCCCTACTGCATATACGACGGTTAAGATCTGCATAACCAAATAAGCTAACCCGTCCATCTCAAAACCTCCCTGCCATCAAATCTATTCATTCCAACTTCTATTATAAAAAAGAATCTAACACCTGTAAATGTGAATCCTAAACGTTCACATATTAGATTCAAAGCATAAGGGTGATGACAGGGGGTCTGTCCGTTTAATTTTTCTTAATGCTCTCTTCATGCTGCATATCCCACAGCTTTTCAAAAAAGGGCTGACCTTTAATCATCGCTTCACAAAGTTCGTAGTGGCGGCTTGTCCAGCCTGTTTGGATTTCTTCATACAATGCATGCCAAACTTCGTCCTTATCCATCGTTTGAATCACCGGATAGCTCGTTGGTTTCCATTCCGTGTACCAGTAACGAATTTCAGCTTCGTTGCCGGTTGTATAAAGCTGGTCAACAGCCATAAACAAAAGTTGTTTCAATTGACGTTCTTTTCTCGTTAATCCTTCCATATACTGTGGGTGTGGAGATAATATGTGATATTCCTTTTCCGGCATTTCCTCGGTAATATCGTATTCTTTTTCATTTTCTTCAGCCAGCAGATCATAAATGATTTGTTCCTGTCTTGGGGTGAGTCGGCTTTTGCGTATTGGTGTGTTATATCCTAATGTATCCACGGCTATAATTCTTGTCCCATCGCAAGCGATAAAACAGTAATCCAGAGTGACCCGGGACATATTTTTTCTTAAAGAACTTTTTTGGTACACGTCCTTCAACAGAGTATCAGGCAAGTCTTCGAGTCGATTTTCAATGTAATTAAACAACCGTTCTGTTACCTTGACCACCACAGCCTGATCAAGCACTTCCACACGATCTTCGCTTCGCCATTCATGAAAAGGACAGACATTGTACCCGTTTTCTTCTCCTTCAAACCAATTAATCCAAACATCTCTTACCTGGACCATACCTTCAGCCTCCTAACTCTAAGCGCTTTGTACCCACAGTATAGTCAGAGGCAACCCAATTTATTCCATAACCTTGCTATGTCTGAACTTTTCTTTTATTCTTTGTTCCCTCGCATTCTTTGTGGAAAATAAATGCTGACAGCGATAAAAAGAAGGCCGAGAACAAAAATATAGAATTCAATTCGGTGCACGATGAATTCCACATACGAATAAAAGGTATATCCTGCTGCCATGTAATTCATATACGCCAGAAGACTGATCCCGCCCGCCACTGATAATCCAAAACCTACTAGTAAAACAAAGAATCTTACAAGCATTCTCCTCTCCTTTACTTATGGAATCATTCCTCTAAAGCAAATTTGCTTCTATCATATTTTCTTAACCTTTCGCCACGTTCGTATTATTCCCCTTCAAAAAATCCCAACATTTTGAAGTACACCCATTATTCATCTATAACACACAGCAAAGGCTCTCTTTTTCGTTTACAGCTGTTCTATGGTTCAACTAAAATGTAACTAACTTAAGGGAGTTAGGAGAATTAAGGATGTCCACAAATCGCGAACGCCAGCTTCAGCAATACTATAACAAAGTAAAAGAATTCGATGCCCTGATTACTGACTTAAACGCCAGAGCTTCTCACTTAGGAATTGAAACTAGTTTCACTTCTCTGCGACTGTATAAGGAACAAAAAGACCAAATTGAAGAAATCATGAAGTATTTTGATCAAGTGGAAGTTCCTCCCGAACAAAATAACGTAGAAGCTATTCTTTCTCTTTCATTAAAAGAATTTCACGCTTTCATCACGACGTTAAAAAAGCAGGAATAAGGGAAATATACATTCTACATCTACATACGCAGAACAAGTAGAATTGCCATTGACAGTGTCAGAGGAGGAAAAAATGGAAGTTATTGTATCACATACTAATTTAGATTTTGATGCCCTTGCGAGCATGATAGCAGCAAAAAAACTGTATCCCGATGCCATGCTTGTCTTGAGCGATAAACAAATCCCTCCGGTTGAAGCTTTCTGGCCATATACCGTGATATGTTTGATTTTTATAAAGCAAAAGATATTTCCTGGGAGGACGTTACTCACCTCATTATTGTTGACACAGCTTCACCTAACAGAATAGGTTCCTTTTTAAAAGAATGTAATGAGCCCTATATTACTGTTTTTGATCATCATCCTTCTAAAGAAGGCGACATAAAAGGCGATACATCAGTTCTTGAACAGACTGGAGCAGCTGTCACCCTCCTTCTGGAGGAAATTCAAAGGCAAGAGGTTTCTATCACGGATTTTGAAGCTACTTTGTTTGGACTTGGCCTTTATACTGATACAGGATCATTGTCTTATTCTACTACCACCATTCGCGACATGAAAACAGCCGTTTATTTGATGGAACAAGGGTTAAACCTCGAGCTGGTCAATCGTTTTTCAGAGCAAGGTCTTTCATATAACCAGCAGGAATTGCTGCATGAGCTTCTCTCCAACGGAAAAGAGTATCACTTCCAAGGTTTAACGATGATGGTGACGTGGCACGAACAGGAAAACTTTGTGGGAGGCTTATCAACGGTTGTAACCAAGCTTTTGCAAACAACGGGGACTGATGCTGTATTTGCTGTTTCTAAGATGGGAAACAAAGCGTTTATTGTGGCCCGCTCTTCAACCAGCCGAATTGACGTTCTGCCTCTCATCAATCGATTTGGCGGTGGCGGCCACGAAAAGGCGGCTTCAGCTTCTGTGAAGAACCCTGAGCTTAAAAGCCTTAGAGATGACCTTGTCTCTAATTTGAACATAACGGTTAAGCCTGCCATAACGGCAGACGTGATGATGTCAAGTCCTGTGAAATCTATTCCTCCTGACATGAAAGTAGAAGAAGTGAAACAAATGATGTTTCGTTTTGGCCATACTGGCTTTCCTGTTATGGGTGAAAATGATAAGCTTATCGGCATCATTTCAAGGAGAGACATAGATAAAGCCACTCATCATGGTCTTGGACATGCTCCAGTGAAAGGATATATGAGCACAAACCCACTATCCATTGGACCCAAAACGACTCTCGAAGAAATCCAGGAGATCATGATCCGCCATAATGTAGGGAGACTCCCCGTAGTAGACGATGAAAAGGTTGTAGGAATTGTTTCTCGTACAAATGTCATCGAAGTTCTACACAGCAAGGAGCTTCAACATGCATTAGAAGAAGAGCGCAATTTAGCCAAAGAAATGAATGATCATCTGCCAGAAGAGATCTTTGATTTCCTCGAAGAAGTAAGCCATCTCGCAGATGCCTTGGAACTTAAAGTATATATGATCGGTGGAATTGTAAGAGATCTGATCATGGGACGTCCTAATTATGATGTAGATATCGTAGTAGAAGGAAACGGAATTTCCTTTGCAGAGAAGCTCTCTTCACAAGTAAAAGGGGAACTTAAAAAACATGAATCTTTTGGTACGGCTGTAATTACGTTGCCAAAAGGGTTCAAAATCGATATTACAAGCTCCAGAACCGAATACTATAATTTTCCCGGAGCTCTTCCGGAAGTACAGTTATCCAACCTGAAAGAAGATTTGTACCGCAGGGATTTTACCATTAACGCCATGGCCATTGAGCTTAACGAAGGAAACTTCGGGCAGTTGATCGACTTTTATAACGGTCTAGAGGATATTAAAAACAAACGACTTAAAGTCCTTCACAACTTAAGCTTCATTGAAGACCCAACCGGATTTTACGGGGAATTCGCTTTGAGATCCGTTTTGGGTTTCGATTTGACATAGAGACAGAAAAATTTGCACGACATTCGGTGTCAGCGGTCTCCTCCCTCTCCAAGGACAGAATTGCAAATGAAATTAAAATTCTGCTCAGGCAAGTAAACCCTGTACAAGCTGTTCCAAGGTTGAAGGAGCTTGATGTACTGAAACACTTTCTTCCGGGTGCAGACTGCACAGAAGAAACCAAAGCATTGCTTCATACAATTGAATTCTGTTTTAAAGAGTATAAGGAACTCCTTTCTGCACAAAATAAATGGTTTATGTGTCTTATGGCCCTGTTTTCAGCTGACAAAGAAAATTTGCTTCGTGCACAAACCTATGCAGCTAACCGCCACTATAATCAAATCCTTGAAGAAGCGGTTACTCTGCTTGAAAAAGAAACTCGTTTTTCACCTTATTCACTTGGAGAAATTCATGATGAATTTTTTTCTTTTACAAACGATGCCTTATTTTTTGCCTATTCCTTCTTTACCGTAAAAGAGAAAAAAATATCCTCAGAATTGATAAAGGAATATATAATCAAAAGATCCTCTCTTCCAAAGCTTCTGGACGGAAATGATTTAAAAGGATTAGGTCTTCAACCTGGGCCTCTTTTTCGAGATCTCCTATTCCAAGCTGAGAAAGCCTATTTTGATGGCTTCATTACAAACAAATCAGAAGCTCTTTCCTACGCTAAAGAACTTTCCCGCCGGAAGTAAATCCAAAGATAAATAGGGAATGTCATCCAGCCCTGGTGGTTCCTCATCAGGGCTTTTCCTTTAGTCGATAAACATTGGAAAAGACAACATTCTTAAAAGAATAAAATTAAAATCTCCTCTACATAAATAGTTGTAATCTGCTATAATCTAGTGTGGATGTAAGGGAGGTTAATATTTTGGAAAGCGAAGACAAGAAGAAACTATTCATATTTAAACCGGTCTTCTTCCTTAGCTCAGTCAGCCTCTTGATTCTTGCAATTATTTTTACCTTTTATTTCCAAAGCTTTACTCAAAACGAACAAATGGACCATAAAGGCTTTGCAAATCAAGCAAATAGTACGGCTCTTGCAGACCCTCCTTCCGGGAACGAGGAAATTGTTCTATTTGTTGGGCTTGGCAAAGAGGATGATGATCATGTAACCCCTCAGACGATATCTCTAGCCAATTACTCACAGAAGGAAGAAAAATTACGGCATGCACTACTATTAGAAGACAGTTATGTTTCCATCCCCGGAGGTCCTGACCATAAATTGAAATTGGCATATTCATATGGCGGTATTGAACTTTTAATAGAAACCATAGAAGACCATTTTGGAGTAAACATTACTTATTATGCTTTATTTCCGCCAAAAGGAATGGCAGACTTGATCGATTTTCTTGTGCCACAAGGTTTTAATACAAAAGAAATGGAATCACGCATCACCTCTAATATCAGATTGCTGGATGACCCTCTGCCTTACTTAGATGTTGGACAAGATCTGCCTGATACCTTGGATGGCAGTCAGACAGTTATGCTTCTTCATACTCTTCAAGGGAAAGAGAACAGCTATAGCCGTAATAAGATACGAGAGGAAATAGAAAGGACATTGTTTCAAGTAACACTTACATTACCGAACAAAGAAGAGATTTCAACTTTGGTAAATTTACTGCGTAACCGCAGCGAAACAAACATGTCCACTTCTTCTATGTTCAGCTGGGTAAATAATTTAGTTCATACTCCTTACACGGAACTTGAAACAGGAGTGTTTCCCCTTGAGAATACCTACCAGTATGAAACATATAGTCATGCAGGAGATGTCATTACGTGGGACCAAACAACAAATGAACGAGCTATCGAAGATTTTTTTAAAGAAGACTAAGGATGGTGGGACAGAACTGGCTCACCTAAGTAAATAAGGCTCCGATTATCTTTTTTGATAATTAGAGCCTTATTTTTGAATTCAAACCTGTTTGGTTATCCGGCTGGGCGGTGCGCAGATTAGCCTACAGGAATCCTAAGACTGGATCCCCGTCGATCTTACGCTTCCCATAGACAGCCTGTGGCGTGGACCTTCGTGCCCAATGAAGATTTTCTCATCATCAATCATGCAACAAGCTGCTTGCCCTCCCCTTTCTTCGAGAAAGAGTGGATTGTGTTTAAGCCAAAGGATCAGCTTCATCATCATTTTTGGATGATAGGACGGACAGCCGGTGCGAATGAAAGGAAGTTTAAACTGATGTCGTCCTTATCCTTAAGATTCAAGCGAGTGTATTTTTAACAATCAACCAACAGAATTATAATATAAGTAAGGGCCCTCACCGACGGTGAAGGCCCTTCTATTCAGCTGGGTATTGTCCCGGCTTTTTCTTAAGGCTTTAGTCAAGCTACTCTTCAAAGCGTTTAAATGCAATTGTAGCATTGTGGCCGCCAAAGCCTAAAGAGTTACTAAGTGCAGCCTCTATGTCCTGCTTACGGCTTTCATTAGGCACATAATCCAAATCACAATCAGGATCTGGTGTGTCATAATTAATTGTTGGAGGGATAATTCCGTCTTTAATTGCTTTAATCGTAAAAATAGCTTCTATGCCGCCGGCTGCTCCTAAAAGATGCCCGGTCATTGACTTGGTAGAGCTGACTGCAAGGTTATAGGCGTGGTCGCCAAACACTTGTTTAAGGGCCATAGTTTCAAATTTATCATTATAAGGAGTACTGGTTCCATGAGCATTCATATATTGGAATTGCTCTGGTTTTAAGCCTGAATCTTTAATTGCCTGAGTCATTGCCCGGGCACCGCCCTCTCCTTCCGGAGCAGGAGCCGTAATATGGTATGCATCTCCCGTGGCCCCATAGCCGATGATTTCTGCATAAATTTGTGCTCCCCGCTTTTGGGCGGACTCTAACGACTCCAGGATGACTATGCCTGCTCCTTCTCCCATGACAAATCCACTGCGGTCCTTATCAAACGGACGGGAGGCAGTTTCTGCATCCTCGCTTGTGGTTATGGCTTTCGCTGTACTAAACCCAGCAACAGCCATGCTTGTAATTGGCGCTTCTGCACCGCCTGTGATCATAATATCAGCATCACCACGCTGAATAACCTTAAATGCATCTCCAATGGAGTTCGTCCCAGAAGCGCACGCAGTTACTGTACAAGAATTAATTCCTTTGGCCCCTGTCACAATGGATACTTGTCCAGAAGCCATATCTGGTATCATCATTGGCACAAAAAACGGGCTGACTCTGCGGTATCCCTTTTTTGAAAAAGCCTGAACTGCTGTTCATATGTTTCCATGCCGCCAATGCCTGAGCCAATCCATACGCCTGTTCTTTCTGCAATTTCCTCTGTAATTTCAAGGTTGGCATCTTTTAGAGCCATCTGAGAAGAAGCAACAGCAAACTGAGTGAATCGGTCCATCTTTCTCGCTTCTTTCTTATCCATGAAATCACTTGGATCAAAGTCTTTTACTTCGGCTGCTATTTTCATTGGAAAATCATTTTTGTCCAAACGAGTTAATTCTCCGACACCTGATTTACCAGCTGTAATGTTTTCCCATGTTGTTTCTAAATCATTACCCATTGGATTAACAGTTCCCATTCCAGTAATCACTACACGAGGGGTATCGCTCATTCTTTTCTCTCTCCTTTACGTAGTGGCAAATTAAAAGTAAATTGCTTCAAAAATATCTGGTTACTTTTCATGTAATCATGGTTGCAGTAAACACGGTTTTCAAACACTCCCGCTGCCTTGTAACCCCAGACTTTTGTCCCTCCTTTACATGGAGAAACCAAAAAGTCAGACCGCGTTACCGAGTATTCTTCTACACTTTATTATTTTCCCCAGCGGATGGCCATGGCTCCCCAGACAAGCCCGGAACCAAAACCTACCATCACAACCAGATCATCTTCTTTTATTTTACCATTTTTCACTTCTTCAACCAGAGCAATTGGAATAGAAGATGAAGATGTATTCCCGTATTTTTTAACGGTTACGGACATTTTTTCTTCCGGCAGGTCCAGTCGCTGGCGGGCGGCTTCCATTATTCTTATGTTTGCCTGATGAGGAATAAGAAAGTCCACATCATCCTTTGTAAGACCGGCTTTTTCAACGACCTTCATAGATGACTCACCCATCTGTCTTACGGCAAATTTAAATACTTCTCTTCCATTCATAGTAAGGTAAGGATCCTGGTAAATGTGCATGGCACCAGCCCCATCAGCACCAAGGTCAAATGAAAGGATTCCCCGTCCTTCTGATACCGGTCCCAGGATGGCTGCACCTGCCCCGTCACCAAATAAGACAGCTGTGTTTCTATCCTGCATGTCAACAACCTTAGAAAGCTTTTCAGCACCAATAACAAGCACATTCTCATAAGCACCTGTTTGTATAAACTGCTGCCCGGTTGCCATTCCGTATATGAAGCCTGCACACGCAGCACTTACATCCATCGCTGATGCATTCTTTGCTCCGAGCCTTTCTTGAATCAACGCAGAAACAGACGGAAACGGGTAATCAGGTGTTACGGTTGCTACAAGGATCAAATCAAGTTTTTCTGCCGGAAGATCTGCATCCTCCAAAGCTTCTACGGCTGCGTGGTAACACATGTCAGATGTATCTATATCATCGTGGGCAAATACTCTTCTTTCGATCCCAGTTCTCGTTTTAATCCATTCATCGTTTGTATCTAGAACTTTCTCAAACTCTTTATTAGTTATTTCTCGTCCCTCAGTAAAGCTTCCTATACCTAAGATTCCGGCTTGCCTCATATCTATCCCCCCTAATTCTTTCCTACAGCTTGCTGGTTTTGTTCCTTATTTTTTATTATTTTACAGCTGCTATTATTATCACTAATTATTATGACCTGGTTTTAATTTTAGAGGATTTCTCATTTCTTGTCTAGCAAGCAAAGCTTGGTGTGATAAAGGGATTGAGACAAAAGAGATATGTACATAAAAAAAGAAGCTGTGATACTTGCTTCAACAGCTTCTTGATCTTCCCTTATTAATAAAATGGACTTGACCCGTAGCTACCATATACCGGGCCAAACTGCGGTCCATAGGATGGGCCGAATGAAGGACCGTAATGAGGACCATAAATTGGTCCATAGGATGGGCGTAGCCTCCGTACCCCCCACCATAACCTCCAAAGATTAACGGACTGACTGCTAAGCCTGCTAAAAATGGCAGAACCGGAAAGTATCGCTGAGACTCACTGCTGCTTCGATAAGGAACATATTGATACATGAAACTTCCTCCCTCTCGCATTGTCACAACGTATTCTATGCCATATGCCCTTCTTCTGTGATAGGAAACCAACTAATAAAACAATACGCTTTCGTGTATTCATACGTTTATTGTGCAGATTTTCGAGAGAAGGAAAAAAGATTTTTCAAATGTACATGCAAGAATCTCTGTGCTCCATCTCATTTCACTTGCATTCCAGTGTCTTGCTAACAGAGATAACATTAGGACGAAGAATTTGTTGTACCGTCCTCATTCCTTTGCTGAACGCAGATTATAAGGCTGAAGGAAATAATCGATACAAAAACTATTGCGATTTAAAAACCCTCTGGCGTCAGAACCAAAGGGAGCAGTTTTTATTCTCTTTCTTTCTTTCCATCTTCATATCCTAATTCA
Source organism: Thalassobacillus sp. C254 (assembly GCF_001310615.1). Lineage (NCBI taxonomy): Bacteria > Bacillati > Bacillota > Bacilli > Caryophanales > Bacillaceae > Thalassobacillus > Thalassobacillus sp. C254. The sequence goes on from NZ_BAXQ01000001.1 coordinate 151,224, forward strand.
TATGCTTCTCCCATAACACTCATTAACAATTCAAGTGCTGGCTGGAGATCATGCATATCCAGCTCAATTCCCTTACTTTCAAGAAGACCTCTTCCTTCTTGCACGTGAGCCATTGCGATTTGCATAAATTTCATATTAAGTTCTTGATCCATGATGTCACCTCATTTACTGAAATGGTTGCCTCAAACTTTATTCAAGCATTATCTCTCTTAATCGTCAAGAGAGTTCATTAAATCATTAGGGCTATGTACACAAATTAATTTCGTTTTTTCATTGAGTGTTTTTTCTGTAGACCCATTCAGCTGCAAAAGCGAGGAGCAAGGCTGCCAGCACAGAAATTGTTTCGTTTAAGCCAAGTCCTTGAAAAAGCAGTAAAAATGAAAACAAAGCAACGGCACAAAAAATGAAAGCGCCAAGAAGCAAGTGTCTTATTGCCACGTCCAACCCTCCTACGTCAACTCCAGTATCTTTGTTTTATTTCATACTATCACGAGAGAACACGTAAGAAAGTATAAATTATCAGCTTTCTTCTTTTTCTGGGAAATAAGGAAAAAAGTTTGCCCCAGACTCCTCGTAGTGCTGGGCTAACTCTTCAAGCCTTTTTACCCCATGCAGAGTCAGGTTACTTTCTGATTGTTCTTTTAAAGCTTTGTATTCTTCAAAAGACATATGATCGCCTCCTCTTTTCATCATACGCATCAGAATGAATATTTATCCCCGCCTCCGAGATTGTTCTGTAACACTCCTCCATTTTGATAGTTTCTCAACTCATGCAAATAAAAAGCTGTTCCCCCGAGTCTGCACTTTGGTACAGGGGGAACAACCTACTTATCTTTTAAAGGATGTCAACAATTACGGCAATGGCCAATAACAGTTGAAGCATTAACTGGATATTTACCGCTACTTGTGTGTCAGTCGTTCTAATATCTACACCTCTTGAATTTTCAACAATAGTTTTTTGATAATTTAACTGTTTTGTTTTTACTTTTTGGATAAGCTCCTGCGTGAATTCTGGCACCTCTGCATCGTCACCTATTGCAATTGAAATGATCAAGATAATCGCAGCCTGGATACCTGCTTGCAGGCTGACTGCTGCTTTTGTATCTGTAGTACGGATTGTTACATCAGCTGAATCCTTTACCAGTATACACTCATCAGAAAGCTGAATTGTTTTATTATCAAATTGACCGCTTTGGGTCGCATCATCTTTCGCTAGCGGATGCTTAACATCATCTAATGCTCTCCATTCAGTCCTTTTGTATCTTTTATTCTGCATGCTCTGCATTTGCAACTCAACGAAAACACCTCCTTGTTTATCTTCATTTTCATCTTATGAGGCTTTTTACTGAAAGTTTGGACAAAGACCTTAGGTTATTCGTTTATTTTTTTCTTTTTTTAAGGTTTTGAGGCTTTTTATCGCCTTTTTCTTCCTCTTTCTCACTAACAACTACTTGCTTTTTAAGGAATTCATCCACCTCTTTTTGTAAACCTGTAACTACATTTCTAAGCTCGTTTTTTTCTTCATTAGAAAGATTTATTTTCTCGGGTTCGATATTATATTTCTCCATTGTTTTCTTCACTAGAACTTCCATAAGTTTTTGATAGCTTTCCAAGTGTCTCCCCCTCCTTTCACAGGCTTAGATGCTTTTTAACAATAAGCTGCACCGATAATGATCAGCAGGATAAACAGCACCACTAGAAGTGGAAATCCATAGCCGGCATACATCGCATAAACCTCCTTTATTGCATGGGTTGCTATACTCTATGTAAAAATCCAAAAAAAGGTTGGACTGCCAACTAGATTAACAACAGAAATAGCCATGACTTTTCCAGTCACAGCTAAATACAATGCTATATGATGAAGGGTGTTGATCGGGAACTACTTTGCCTCAGATCTAAATCTACAGGCAATTCAAGTGAGGGTTATGAGACGAAGGAAAAACGGATTTATAATGTTGTGGCTTAATCGATACATTCATGAAACACAAAAAAACTGCGGTAAAACCAACGGTTCACCACAGCTTTTCTTATCTTTTACTTTATTGTTGCTGCAAGGATTGCTTTTTGGACGTGCAGACGATTTTCCGCTTCATCGTATACCACAGATTGTGGCCCATCGATTACCTCTGCACTTACTTCTTCACCTCTATGTGCAGGCAGACAGTGCAGGAAGATGTAATCATCCTTAGCATTGTTTACGAGATCACTGTTTACCTGAAATCCTTTAAAGGATTCTTCACGCCTTGTTTGTTCCTCTTCATATCCCATGCTTGCCCACACATCGGTGTAGATCACATCTGCATCTTTTACCGCTTCAACGGGATCCTGGGTCAGCACAACCTTACTATTTGTCGAGGCTGCAACTTCTTCCACTTCTTTTACAACCTCTTCATTTGGCTCATATCCAGATGGCGTTGCCACATACACGTCCATGCCCATTTTTGCGCAGGCAATCATCCAGGAATGAGCAACATTGTTACCATCACCTACAAATGCTGTCTTTAAGCCTTTTAGAGTTTCCTTTTGCTCTTTGACTGTCAACAGATCCGCCAGAGCCTGGCACGGGTGGTACCAATCAGTTAAGGCATTAATAACAGGTACATCGGCATGCTCAGCGAGTTCAGCCACTTTCTCATGAGAATTCGTCCGGACCATTATCGCATCAACATATCTAGAGAGCACTTTCGCCGTGTCTTTGATTGGTTCTCCTCTTCCAATTTGTAGATCACGAGGGCTTAAAAACAGGGCATGCCTCCTAATTGTGTCATTCCAACTTCAAAAGACACACGGGTTCTCGTAGAAGAATTTTCAAAAATCATTCCCAGAGATTTCCCTGCCAGCAGCTGAGGACACTTTCCCTCTTTCTGCTGGGCTTTCAACTCTTCTGCTGACTGAAGCAGAGCATAAATCTCCTCTGGCGAAAAGTCCAGGAGTGTTAATACATCTCTTCCTTGCAGAGAAGCAGCGTTTTTGTCTTGTACTTGCTGTTGCATATCTTCACTTCCTTTTTAAACTGTGGTAGAGACCGCAGATAACCATTCTTGAATGGAAGTTTCTTTACTTTTCTCCCCGTTCATGGCATCAACCATCACTTTTAATGTGGACGGGTTCGTCACAATCGTTTTTCTGAATTTAAGAGAAGCCTGCCTGTATTCTTTTCCTGTTTGATGTCCTCTTGGAGGAATGCTCACTAAGGCGACACTCTCTTCCCTTTGAATCCAATCCTGGAAATCCATTTGTGTTACACCTTCTGCTGCTTTTTGGACCGCTAGTGTATATCCTTGTTTCACAAGAGTCTGTAGCGTCTCCTCGCATGCATCTTTCCACTCGGATGCAATGTCGCAATAGATGATTCCCTTCTTTTTATACAAAAGGGGTATTTCACTTTCAGACCAGGCAAAAGCTTTATTAAACGCTTGTTCTGTTGTCTCTGCAATGCTGATAAGTTCTCCGGTTGACTTCATTTCTGCTTCCAGAATCGGGTCTAATCCAGCAAGCTTGTTATTAGAAAACACCGGAGCCTTTACTGTGAAGTATGGTGTTTCTTTTCCAAGCCCTGTATGACCGCCGGTTACCTCCGTAACAGACTTGCCAAGAAGAAGACCGATGGTTGCCTCTATCATGTTAAATCCAGTAACCTTTGAAAGAATAGGTACTGTCCTTGAAGCACGTGGATTTATTTCAATGACAAACAGCTCATTGTTATCAAGTACAAATTGAATATTAAAAATACCTTTAAAATCCATGCCTTTTGCAATGCTGCTTGCGATTTGAGCAACCTTCTCTTTTACATCTTCACTCAAGGTAAAAGGAGGAGTTACCGCCATGGAATCACCGGAATGCACGCCGGCAGGCTCTACATGCTCAAACATTCCCGGGATATAAATATCTGTTCCATCTGTTAAAACATCAATCTCCAGCTCTGTTCCAGGCATATAAGCATCTATAAGAATAGGAAATTCAATGTCATTCCCCTTGTGAGAGAGATATTCAGCTAATTCCTTTTCATCTGAATGAATAGTCATCCCCTGGCCGCCAATGACATAGGAAGGACGCAGAAGAACAGGAAACCCTACTTCTGAAGCTTTCTGAATGACATCTTCTTTATGATAGCCTGTTACACCAGGAATGTGACGCACGTTCACGTCGCTCATAAACTCATAAAATCTTCCCCGGTCTTCAAGCTGGTCAATAATATCCGAAGTTGTTCCAAAGACATGCTGTCCCGCTTCTTCAAGTGCCTCAGTTAGTGAAATCCCTGTCTGGCCGCCAAGCTGTACGACGATTCCTTCCACACCTTCAAGCTCTGCGACATGAAGAACGTCTTCAGGTGTCAGCGGGTCAAAATACAGGCGGTCTGCCATTTCATAATCTGTACTGACGGTCTCAGGGTTGTTGTTCATGATTATTGCTTCATATCCAGCTTTTTGCACCGCTTTTGCTCCGTGAACTGAACAATAATCAAATTCAATTCCTTGCCCTATTCTGATTGGACCGGAACCTACTATTAATATTTTTTTCTTTCCGGTGTTCACCTCTACATCGCTTTCTTTATACCAGCTTGAATAGTAATAAGCAGTAGAAGCTGTAAATTCAGCTGCACATGTATCAACCATATGATAAGAAGGAAGAAGATCCAATTGTTTCCTTTTTTCATAAATTTCGCTGCTTTTTGTATCCCACTGCTCGGCGAGCCATTGGTCAGTGAAACCAGCTTTTTTGAGCTCCAAAAGAAGAGAAGGATCGACCGAACTCCAACCTATGTTCTGGACTTTCTTTTCTAAGGACACAAGATATTCCCAATTGGATAAGAAAAAGAGATTAATTTGTGTTTCCTTATGAATGTCTTCAATTGAAACATCTCTTCTGATCAGCTCCATAATAATAAAGAACCGCTGATCATCCTGTCCTTTTAATGCCGTCCAAAGGTCACTTACCGAAGCGTCCTGCAGACTTGGGAGACTGAGACCGTTGACCTTAAGTTCTAAGGAGCGGACAGCCTTTTGAAGAGCCGATTCTAAATTTCGTTCAATGGCCATTACTTCACCAGTTGCTTTCATCTGTGTTCCAAGCTTTCTGTCAGCCTGCTTGAATTTATCAAAAGGCCAGCGAGGAAACTTAAGAACAACATAGTCCAAGGCTGGTTCAAAGCTGGCATAAGTATGGCCTGTTACCGGGTTCAGCAGTTCATGAAGATGATAACCCAGGCTGATTTTAGCAGCCATCCTTGCAATCGGATATCCAGTAGCTTTTGAAGCAAGGCAGAAGAACGGCTTACCCGGGGATTTACTTCGATTAAATAATATTGTTTGCTGTAAGGGTCCAGAGCAAACTGAATATTACAGCCGCCCACAATCCCCAATGCTCTGATTACTTTTAACGATGAAGCTCTAAGCATCTGATATTCGACATCGGTGAGTGTCTGGGAAGGAGCCACTACGATGGAATCTCCCGTGTGAACCCCAACCGGATCAATATTTTCCATATTACATACGGTAATGCATGTGTCATTGTCATCACGCATTACTTCATATTCAACTTCTTTAAAGCCCGCAATACTTTTCTCTACGAGGCACTGATGAATCGGACTTGCTTCCAAGCCGCCTTCAATAATGTATAAAAGCTCCTCTTCATCCTGGGCTATGCCTCCTCCGCCCCCTCCAAGAGTATAAGCCGGGCGCACAATAATCGGATAGCCGACAGAGGCTGCAAATTGCAAAGCCTGCTCTTTGGTTTCAACGATTTCACTTTCAGGAACAGGCTCATCCAATTCCTTCATTAAATCCCGAAAGGCTTCCCGATCTTCCCCTTTGATAATGGATTCAATAGGCGTTCCAAGAAGCTCTACATTATACTTGCTTAATATATCCTGCTTGTGCAAAGAAAGGGCTAGATTTAATCCTGTCTGTCCCCCGAGGGTTGCCAGCAGTCCATCAGGCTGTTCCTTTGCAATAATGTTCTCTACTGATTCTACAGTTAAAGGTTCAAAATAGACTTTATCTGCACAAGACTCGTCAGTCATAACAGTAGCCGGGTTATTATTTATTAAAATGACTTCTATTCCTTCTTCTCTCAAGGCAAGGCACGCCTGTGTTCCAGAATAGTCAAACTCAGCAGCCTGCCCGATAACAATGGGCCCTGAGCCAATAACCAGAACTTTTTTTATTTCTTGATTTTTAGGCATACGCTGTCTCTCTCCCTTTGCTTCTCAGTTGTTCCATAAATTTGTGAAAGATCTCTTCGCTGTCAGCTGGTCCCGGGTGTGCTTCCGGATGGAATTGAACAGTGATGATCGGAAGTGTATTATGAACCAGACCTTCAATTGAACCATCATTGATGTTCTTAAAAAGGATAGAAAAATCACTTTCGTTAAGAGTATTTTCTTTCACTACATAGCTGTGGTTTTGGGAAGTTATATACACTTTCTTCGTTTCCAGGTCCTGTACAGCTGATTTGCTCCCCGGTGGCCAAACCTTAGTTTTTCAGTGTCTCCGCCAAACGCTAAAGCCAGGAGTTGATGACCAAGGCAGATGCCAAGTGTCGGGTATGTCTCCGCTAAACGTTTGTATGCTGGCAAAAATGAATTCAGCTGTTTTGGATTTCCTGGACCATTTGAGAAAAGAAGTCCATCCGGATTCAGCTGATGGATTTCTTCTTCAGCCATATCGTACGGTACGACGGTAACCTTGCATCCCTGCTCGACTAATGAAGTCACCATAGATTCTTTATAGCCGAAATCTACAAGTACAACGTGATGGCTACCTTCCCCAAAGGTTTCTGCCTTTTTCACAGCTGCATCAGCCACAAGCTGCCTTTCACCAATAGGAGTAAAGCTGGCAACATCGATTTTGTCAGGATTTGTGGTGATCACTGCCCCCATGTCTCCATGCTCGCGAATTCGTTTTACGAGAGCTCGCGTATCCAGACCCGTCAATATAGGAATTCCTGCCTCTGCCGCTTCTTTTTCAACCGTTTTATCACAAGCGTAATGGTGTCCTGTTTTGTGGCACTCGCTCATCACCAGAGCTGCCGGCTGCGGCTTTTTACTTTCATTATCGGTAAGATTAATACCGTAATTTCCGATTAGGGGATAGGTAAAAACCACTACTTGGCCGTTAAAGGAAGGGTCAGTCATCACTTCCTGGTAACCTGTCATTCCTGTAAAGAACACGGCTTCTCCATACACTTCTTTGTCCGTATTGCCGCTTAACTCTCCTTCAAATATTTCTCCATTCTCCAACTTTAGAAAGCCTTTCATGCCTTTCCCTCCTATCCATCTGGATGTCAAATGGTTTTCTTTTTTATTCGCTTATTACGTTTTTGATGGCTTCTACACCTTGGAGAAGCTGATCTTTTGTCATGGTTAATGGCGGAAGCAGCCTAATGACATGTGTTCCGGCCGGAATGCAAAGTACTCCTTTTTCTTGAAGCCTTAAAATATAGGGAGCAGCTTCTTTTTCACACTCAATTCCTGCCATAAGTCCCCTGCCTCTGATAGCTTTAACGCCGGGAATACGGCCAACTTCCTCCTTGAGAAGACTGAAAAGATATTCTCCCTTTTCTTCAGTCTCTTGTAAAAATCCGTCGTTCAGTACCTCTAATAATGTCGCTTCAGCTGCAGCCATAGCCAGAGGGTTTCCGCCAAAGGTTGATCCATGACTTCCTGGCCCAAAGGCGTCCTTTAGCTTTTCTTTGCCGATGATTGCTCCTACGGGAAAGCCATTCCCTAGACCTTTTGCTGCCGTTACAATGTCCGGACTGAGATTTGCATGCTCATAAGCAAATAGCTTTCCTGTCCGACCAATCCCTGTCTGCACCTCGTCCACGATAAGCAGTGCACCGTGTTCTTGTGCAAGCTTTTGTACTCCATGTAAAAAAGCATCTTCTCCAGGAACAACTCCGCCTTCTCCCTGGACTATTTCAAGAATTACAGCTGCTGTTTCTTTATCCATTTCTCTTTCCACCGCTGCAAGATCATTGTAAGGAAGGTACGTAAAACCGTCCAGCATAGGACCAAAACCTTCATGAATCTTATCCTGGCCGGTAGCAGCCATTGTTCCGTAGGTTCTTCCATGAAAAGATTGCTTAAAGCTCAGAATCTTCGTACGCTGCGTATGCTTCCGAGCGAGTTTAATGGCAGCTTCGTTAGCTTCTGCCCCGCTATTGCAAAAGAAGACAAGATCTCCTGCCGAATGCTTTGTTAATAAGGAAGCCACTTTCTCCTGGATTTCAAAGTGAAACAGGTTTGAGCCGTGCCAGCCTTTAGATAGCTGCTTTTCTACCGCTGCGATAACATTGGGATTCCCATGACCTACATTAACAACGCCGATTCCAGCCATAAAATCAAGGTATACTTTTCCGTTATCTGCGGTAATGTGACATCCTTCTGCTTTTTCAAATGCTATCTCCCAGCGTTTATACGTAGGAAACAAACTTGTTTTTGTCTCTTGTATCATTTCCATCGAGCTTCACCTTTCTTTGCTTAGAGGGTCGCTGTTACTTCCTTCACAATTGCTGTTCCTTTTATTGTTCCATCTTCGTTTCTGGAGCCTGCCTTACCGCCTGCAATCACAACCTTTTCAATCTCCCCCTGCAGGCTGTCAACAGCAGCTTTTACTTTCGGTATCATTCCTCCGTACACCGTTCCATCATCTATGAGCTCCTGCACCTGTGCAGCAGATAAGACTTCAAGAAGCTGCCCATCTTTTAACACCCCGTCAACATCTGTCACAAAGACAAGTTCTTGGGCCTTCATATAGTTGGCAACAGATGAAGCTGCCGCATCAGCATTTACATTAAGGTGATCCCCTTCTTCAGTGCATGCAATCGGAGAAAGAACTGGGATGGTCCCTTCGTTCAATAAACTATGAAGCAATGAAACATTCACGTTGTTTATTTGGCCAACAAGACCCAGGGAAGCAAGATCTACGGGAACCGCCTGCAACAGAGAGCCATCACAGCCTGAAATGCCAAGGCCTTTACCTCCAGCTCTTTGAAGTCCTTGAACGATTTGCTTATTCACCTTTCCGCTCAATACCATCTCGGCAACCTCTAACACGGCAGGCGTCGTTTTCCGAAGTCCGTCAATAAATTGTATCTCCACTTCAAGCTTTTCAAGCATTGAGTTAATCGCTGGTCCGCCGCCATGGACAATTATTGGATATTTTCCAGCCGTTTGCATAGCCACGATCCCTTTGAAGAATTCTTCGTTTAATTCATCAACTGTAGAGCCACCACATTTAATTACGACGATCTCCATCATCAATCTCCCCCCTTTTCATTTTTGGACATTTACGTCCGGTACCCCGCGTTAATCCTTACATAGTCATATGTCAAATCACAGCCCCAGCTTTGCCGGTTCCCTCTCCAACGTTCAAATCAACGTGAATCGTTACTTCTTCATTTTTCAGATATTCTGTTGCCTGCTCTTCGGAAAACCAGACCGGCTGACTGTTTTTTAAGGTAGGAATGCTCCCGATGGATATATCAATATTATCAGGATCTATTTTCGCGTCAGTCGACCCTATCGCAACAATAATTCTTCCCCAATTCGCATCAGTTCCGTAAACAGCTGTCTTCACTAAGTCAGAACCGACAATTTGCTTTGCTACCTTGCCTGCTTCTTCATCAGATGCTGCTCCCTTTACTTCCACTTCAATAAGCTTGGTAGCTCCTTCACCATCTCTTGCGATCTTTTTTGCCAGGCTTTCACATGTGAGTGATAACCCTTTAACAAAAAGGCTCCAGTCAGGATGTTCAGGGTGAAGGGGCTCATTTTCAGACTTACCGCTTGCCATAACAACCACCATATCATTTGTTGATGTATCACCGTCTACAGTAATTCTGTTAAAGGTAGTATTGGTTACCTCTGACAATGCCTGCTGTAAATAAGAAGGTTCAATATTTGCATCGGTTGTAATAAAGCTAAGCATAGTTGCCATGTTCGGATGAATCATTCCTGATCCTTTTGCTACTCCTCCAATGGTCACTTTCTTCCCATCAATGTTCATTTGGTAGCAGGCATGCTTCTTCATCGTATCAGTGGTCATAATGGCTTCGTTAAATGACTCAGCATCTTTAAAGCTCCCTTTTGTTTCAATGGCTTCTACCCCGGGAAGGATTTTATCCATTTGAAGCATTTCGCCAATAACGCCTGTTGAGGTTACAGCTACATAGTGTTCTGGCACGTTGAAAGCCTCAGAGCTTTTTTTGCGCATTTCATAAGCATCCTTCAAACCTTGTTCTCCCGTACACGAATTAGCATTGCCGCTGTTTACCACAATCGCTTGCAGCTTTCCTTCCGCCGCAATGCTTTCCTTTGTTACAGCAAGGGGTGCTGCTTGAATTGGATTTAACGTATAGACCGCTGCACTTGATGCAGGCACGTCACAGAAGATCGCACCTAAGTCATTTCGTTTTCTTTTTACCTTTGTATGGACTCCTCCTGCTGTAAATCCGGCAGGACTGATAATGCTGCCCTTTTCCACTTCAACAATTGACTTCGTTTCTTCTGCGATGCTCACTATACTTCCCTCCAAAGCTAATTAATTAAGGGTAAACCGGTACTTGGTTCAATCCCTCGTTTTCTTCAAAACCTAGCATAAGATTCATGTTTTGTATGGCTTGCCCTGAAGCCCCTTTTACTAAATTATCTATGACTGACACGATTGTAATTCTGCCGGTTCGTTCATCGTAGGTTAGACCAATATCACAGTAATTCGTGCCATAGACTTCTTTTGTGGACGGGTATTTACCGTCTTCTCTGATTCGTATAAAAGGTGCATCTTTATACATCTCTTCATACAATTCTCTAAGCTGATTTTCTGTAACAGACATCGTCGCTTTTCCATACATTGTGGCCATAATACCCCTTGTCATCGGCACAAGGTGCGGAGTAAAGGTGACGGTTACGTCTGATTCGCTCCAGCCTTTTAGAGTCTGTTCAATTTCAGGGATATGTTTGTGTTCATTAACCTTATAAACTTTGAAATTATCATTCATCTCGCTGAAATGCGTAATGGCTGAAGGCGACCTCCCTGCCCCGGTCGTCCCGGACTTTGCGTCAATAATAAGCGTGTCTAGGTCGATAAGTTTTTCGCTGACGAGCGGCCCTAAACCAAGCAGCGTTGCTGTCGGATAGCACCCCGGGTTGGATAATAATGAACTGGCTTTAATTCCTTCACGATTCCATTCTGTTAACCCGTATACCGCTTCATTCAACAGTTCCGTATCTGCAGAGTCTCTCTCATACCATGATTCATAGACATCTTTCTCCTTCAATCTCAGGTCACCGGAAAGGTCTATGACTTTAGCTCCGTTTTCAATAAGCTTTCCGCTGTATTCAGCAGACACTCCAGGAGGAGTTGATAAAAATACAATGTCAGCTTCCTTTCCGATCATTTCTGGATCAATTTCCTGAAGCTGTGATGTATATAAATCGCTCAAATGCGGATAGCTTTCCTCCATTGCTTTGCCTTCCTGGCTTGAAGAATGAAACGTAATTTCCGTAATATGGGGATGGCCATGAAGCAAACGAATAAGTTCTGCTCCTCCATAACCTGTCGCTCCTATAATCGCAACTCTCATAAAATTGCACCTCTTTTTATCTTTATGCGTTTTTCGTTGTGTCTTATTATAAATTTGAATAAAAATTAATTCAACTGTATTTTTACTATTTTTTTATTTTTTTTCTAATTTGCTGACCCAGTTACACCTATTCACCTATGTACCAGGCCTGCGCTAAGGGAATAAATTGTCTGCTGACTCTTCATTTTCTCCTGGCATTCCTCATAAAAAAGCAAAAAAACCTGCTCTTTACAAGCAGGTTCTTTCATAATTTATTCGTTCAAAGCCTCGCGGATCCGTTCTTCTGTGTCATCTATTTGCTCACCAAACAAATCATTAACATGAGAATAAATCTTTTCTCCATTTTCATCAAGAATTGAAAAACCTCTATAAGAAATATCCCCGTCAGACATCTCAACAATTTCTATCACTTCCTGATTTGGGTCTGACAGAAAAGAATAAGTAATGCCAGCAGCTTCCTTAAATTCTTCATGGTGGCCTGGTGAGTCAACGCTTATGCCATAGATATCAGCATCCACATCCTCAAAACGATCAAGTTCTTGCTGCAGCTGCACGAGCTGCTGTTGGCAGAGTCCTCAGCCAACGCCAGTAAAATGAAACAGCACGGTTGGCTGCTCTTTATTCACAAGACTGATTTCTTCATAATTTTCATCATGAAGAGCCAGTTCCTCTTCCTCTTCTCCGCAGGCAGCAAGCATCATAACTGCAAGGGCCAGCAGCCCAGCTAAGAGGAGCCTAGGATAAACTTTTTTCATAGGGGTCTCTCCTTTAACATATACATCAGCTCGAACCGATTACTGCTTTTTTCAGGTCCCAAGACAGTGTATCAGTTATTCAATGTCAATCCAATTAAAATGCTTCCCTATGAACCTGTAAGGTATTTCAAATCCTCAACAATTGGAGAAGTATCATTATCAAGTCCATCATATTTTCTGATGACTTGTCCTTCCCCATCAACCAAAAAGAAACTAGTAGCATGGACAATGTCCTCTTCTTCGGGCACCTTTTGGACTACACTTCTAAAAGAGGACTGAGCAAATTCTTCTATTTCCTCATCTGAGTACCCTGTGAGGAAATTCCAGTTACTAAAGTCTACATTGTAATTTTCACCGTAATTTAAAAGTCGTTCCGGCGTATCAAATTCAGGGTCCACTGTAAAAGAAACAATCTGTACAGGTACGCCCTCTTCTTCCAACTCTCCCTGCAAATTAAGCTTATTAGGTGTCATTAAAGGACATACGCTCGGACAGCGGGTAAAGATCATACTCGCAATCCAGTAGTCACCTTCAAGTTCAGAAAGCCCAAAAGATTCTCCATGCTGGTTTGTATACTCAAAATCCTCAACCTGCATGTCTGCTTCTGAAATGTCATATTCACTTTCTGCAGCCGGGCTGGCGTAAAGCCATCCGCATCCACTTAGGAGAAAAATCATTCCCATAAATATCAATAGTTGCGTGTTGCGCATAAGTCTCCCCCTGTATCTGCAATGACTGCCCATGTACCTCTGAAGCCAGGGCAGCCGTTGTTGCTTTTGTAGTATACGGTTTATTGACCCTTTAGCTGATTCAAATTGGCGGTAGGTAAATCACTAATCGTCAGTTCACCGTCTTGTGTCTTTTCTTTTGTAAGCCATTGTTTAAAAATCACTCCCATCATTACTCCATAGGTGATTTCCTGGACAATCTTCATTGTGACACCTGCCAGCTGCTGGTCGTTCAATGTATCAAGATATTGAAATCCATCTGACCAGTTAAACATTCCAGCCGGAACAGTGGCACCAGCCGGTAAACAATAGGCCATCACGTTTGCCCAGAAAGCAGAATCTGTATAGGTAGCATACAAAGGCTCCCCGGCAAAAATAATAAGAGCACACGCAGGAGTGATTAACACAGAGTTTCCAAAAATATATGCTATCCTGCGAAGCTCCGGAAGCTGGTCTTTGTCAGGCAGCGGGGCAATCATGTGCCACCACATAAGCCATGCACCGGCAAAAAGTGCTATTTCATAAACACTGTGCCAACCTGGAGAAAGCATAAGAGTATCAAAAACAAACGGAAAGTGGTAAAAAGAAAAGAGAGCATTAAAGGTAATCAGCTACGATCGGGCTCATAATAATTTTGTAGCTTACCGGTGACCGCTTTTTCCAGCGATGCATCACGGTCTGCAAAAACCACTTAGGCATCGAAGCAATGAACAATGGCACAGCTACAAAGTAAGCAAATAGCATTTGAGCCATATGGAGAGACAATATCATGTGTCCGGCTACATACAACGGGCTTCCCCATCCTAAATAAAGCGCCGTAAGAGCCAGGCCGAAATATACTTTTTGTTTCATCGGTACAGGCTTTGAATTGATAAAGTGAACGCTCCATTTTTCGATAAGTAAATAATATAAAACAATAAGCCCCAGCAATATGATGAAAAGTTCCGGAGTCCAAAGGGCTCGGATTGAAAAAGTAGAAAAGAATTCTCCCATCCTTTTTTCGCCTCCTTAATGTATGGTATGGAAGGTTACAGGTTAGACAAGGCTAACTCCATGTACTACTATAGCACATTTTTTAATTACTTCTGATAGGATTCTGCCCTATTTCTTTCTCGTTTTTTTACAATCCATTGAACAAGATGGGGCCAGCTTATTATCAGCAAATTCTTTGCTAAATCAATAAACAACAACGGAGGTATAATTATGGATAGACATTTAATTGTCCTTGACCTGGACGGAACTCTGCTTACTGACAATAAGACAATTTCAAAACGCTCCCTTCATACATTACGAGAAGCCAGAAAAGCCGGACATGCTGTGGCCATTGCAACTGGAAGGCCTTTTCGAGCAAGCCAGATGTATTACCAGGAGCTTGCTCTCGATACTCCTATCGTCAACTTTAATGGTGCTTTTGTACATCACCCAGCCGATTACTCTTTCAAAGGGAGACATTCCCCGCTGGATTTAAATGTCGCTCAGACCATTATTGATACGTGCCAGGCATTTAACGTCCAAAACATTATGGCCGAAGTAGTCGATGACGTATACGTTCATGACTACGATGAGCAGTTTGTTGACCTTTTTTCCATGGGAACAAGCCCGGCAGCCTATGGGAATCTAAAACATATCCTTGATAAAGACCCTACTTCTCTTCTCGTTTATCCAAAAGAAAAAGAAGACGCTGAACATTTACAAAGCCTTCTGGGCAACAAGCATGCAAAAGGTGTTCATCAAAGATCCTGGGGAGCTCCTTTTCACATGCTTGAAATTATCAAAACAGGAAACAACAAGGCCGCAGGCTTGGAATTGGTCACCGAATACTGCAACGTTTCAATGGAAAACGTTATCGCTTTTGGAGATGAGGATAACGACTTGGAGATGATAGAGGAAGCAGGAATAGGAGTGGCGATGGGTAATGCAATATCTGACTTAAAAAACATCGCCAATGAAGTGACCCTCACAAACGAGGAAGATGGGATTGCTCTTTTTCTTGAAGATCGTTTAAGCCTGCCATCCCCTTCTAAAAGATGAGAGAGAAGGGACTTTCTTTGTTCCCAGCCTATATCATTCACTTAAAATAAGAAGTCAGGCTTCATTTTTAATAATGAGACTTGTACTATAGGAAGAGAAGGATAAGAGAGGGGAGAATATGGAATGTTTGGCAAAACTAAAGGACTGAAGCAAGGAGATCCATGCCCGCCTTTTAGTCTCCCGGACATACACGGGGAGAAACATAATATTGAAGGTTTTCGCGAAGAGGCTGTTCTTCTTTATTTTATGCGAGGAACATGGTGACCGAACAGCCGAAAAGAGCTCGGGAAGCTCTCTGAGATTTATAATGAAATACGCAAGGAAAATGTTCAACTTTGGACTGTTTTTGGGCAAAAGCCGGATCCAGTACAAGAGTATGCTCAAAAACATAAAGTCCCTTTTCCTATGCTGATTGATGAAGACAGGTCCGTTATTAAAAAATTTGATGTCTACCAAAGCATCGGCATAGACGGGGCTAACATTGCAAAGCACAGCTTGTTCCTCATATCAAACGACGGTTTCATAACATACCGTTATGTGGGGAAAAGCCAATTTGATTTTCCTTCTGCAGCTAAAATTAAAGAAGTGATAAAACAATCCTGACCCTTTCCTTCAACCTGTGATAAGATAATAATGTTTGCTTATACTACTATTTTTCTCCTATATATTGCCTAGAATGCCTTTTGATCGATTTTCTTTATGAAGAGAGGGAGCAGGAATGAAAATTTACGAAGTGCCCAAGGATGCAGAACAGCCATTACGCGAGGAAATCGCCCGATTACTTATGGGCAGATGGATGCCCTAGGAGAAGAGAATGCTTACGACCTTCTCCTGAATGCAATCAATTTAGCTTTGGAAGAAGGATCACAAGCTCATATTTTCGTAGCTGAAAGTAATGGAAATGTGCTTGGGGTTGCTTTTTTAAATATTGGAGTAGGATTAAACAAAGGTGGATATTACCTTTGGCTTAATGATCTGTATGTCCATAAAGAGCATCGAAATCAAGGAATTGCAAAGCGTCTTCTCCTAAAAATAATTTATTGGGCTGAAAACAATGATATTAAAGGAATAGAGCTCGAAACAGGAGTTAACAATGCGGCTACTAAAGCCCTGTATAATTCACTTGGCTTCTACGATGTTGTTTCCAAGCGGTATGGATTCCGGTTTTAATGAGGCGGCCTTTTACAATGGCTGCCTTTTTTAGGATTGTTATGGGATCTTTAACAACTCCTCTTTATAGAAATCTCTCTTTTTGATAGTGAATAATCAACGTCATAACTGCCTGTTCTTCCCCCCCGTTTTTGTAAGAATGGTCAACGTTTGCCTGGAACCTGAAAGCGTTCCCTTTCTTAAGCGTATATACCTTTCTTGAATCATTACCTCTACTTCTCCCTCACTAATGAATAAGCTTTCTTCTACTCCATCCTGATGAGCATGAGAGTGATAGTGCCCGCCCCTTTTTAGTTTGATATAAAAGACTTCAAAGGACCGATCACGTTCCTTTGGCAATACAGGCTGAACGACAAAACCACCATGGCCTCCGTCCAGCTCTTGCAGCTCCTCTGCTCTAATATGTATAATGTCAGGCTTAGGCTCTTCAATGAATGTACTAAACGCTTCATCAAGGCCGGACGCAATCTTCCAGAGAGTACTAACTGTGGGATTGGAGATTCCCCTTTCAATTTGACCGAGCATTGGTTTGCTTACCCCTGTCATTCCTGAAGCTTGTTCCAACGTTAACCCTTTTCTCTTGCGTACTTCTTTTACCTTTCGTCCGATCAATGTATTTAGTTGATTTTTTTCCACTTCTATCACCTTGTGAAAATGTATGCTATAACATACAATAATATGGTATATTGTAACATACTTTTCTCTACATATAGAACAACAAAACGACTTGAGAGGAGCCTTGTCATGAGAACTGCTCTTGCCTTTCCCGAAAATACGCTTGCGTCGGGAATAAGAGATGGGCTGCCTATTGCGTTAGGTTACCTACCCGCAGCCGTAACATTTGGTTCTTGGCTGAAACCACAGGCTTATCGATGGGGGAAGCCCTAGCGATGAGTATTTTTGTATTTGCTGGCGCAGCACAGTATATGGCTCTTAGTCTCCTTGCCATTGGGACCGGCGCCTTGGAAATCATTTTCACTACGTTTATCGTCAATATCCGCCACTTTTTAATGAGTGCTTCTTTGAATGAGAAAGCAGTGCCTGACCATCCTTGGAAGAAGGCGGCCTATTCGTTTGGATTAACCGATGAAGTATTTGCTGTTACCTCCACAAAAGAAGGGAATGTAACCTCTTCATATATATTTGGTGTATTTATCGTTTCCTACTTAAGCTGGGTGATTAATACAGGAGTGGGCCACACCGTAGGGTCACTTTTACCTGAAACGCTCCAGCAAAGCTTAACCTTTGCCCTATATGCTTTGTTTATTGCCCTTCTCGCTCCTTCGCTCAAAAAACACAGGAAGGTCCTGGCTCTTGCGGTCTTTGCAGCTGTATTAAACGGGACGTTAGGTTTGTTTTTAGCCGAAGGATGGTCCATTATTTTAGCAACACTTCTTGCCTCTATTGCTATTGAATGGCTTGAACCTAAGAAAACGTCTCAGCAAAGATCAGATACTATTAAAGAAAGGGCTCATAAACATGTCATCTTCTCTTTTGCTTATCATTCTAGGAATGGCAGTAGTAACCTATATTCCCAGAATGGTCCCTCTCGTCTTTTTAAACGCTAAAGCCATACCCCCAAGACTTGAGGGTATTTTAAAAAACGTCCCCTTTGCAGCACTGGGGGCTCTTATTTTCCCTGGGATACTCTTTATACACGAATCCCCCTGGTTTGGCGTTCTTGGAGCAGCTGCTGCATTCACTCTGGCTTTTTTGGGCGGGAACCTTATCATCGTGGTCTTAGGGTCAATTTTAATTCTTACGCTTCTTACGCCTTTTTTTGATAGAACCACTGTCCCCTATGTAAATAGGTTCAGTTAATGACTAATGTTGATAAAATAAAAGCATGAAACTCCTTCGGGAATAGCATGAACAGAAGATCCCCGGGGTGTTTTTAAGCTGAAGACATGCACGTGCCCGTACTTGTACCCTAAGTTGCAAGCGAACATCTTTTTAGGAAAATCACCAACCATATGTAACAAAGTTATAAGAATAAAAAAAGAGAGAAAGAGAGACGAGATCTCGCCGAAACCCGTCTTTCCTGCCGCTGAAAAAGGCAGTCTACTTTCTTTTTCAGCCAAACAGACATGAATAAGCGGTTGAGTATTTCCTCCCAGATGACTAAAATATAACTACTGAACAAATAGGCAGGTGAACAAGAATGGTTTTCTCTTCCCTACAAGACGATCGTATCTCCCCATCAATCAGGCAGTTATTTACAGATCAGATTAAACAATCAGGGGAAAAACTCTTACATAAACAATTGCTTTTCATGGTCCATACTTCTTCATCTGTCTTTTCGGGACACGTCTTACAAGACTGTGAACATCATATCCCTGTCTTTGACCGTAAGGAGTTTACGAACTCCACATGCACGTGCAGTGCCCCGTTCCCATGCTCACACCTGTGGCTCTTGTGTTATCCAGCACACATTTAGGCGACGAAGAAAAATATGCACCTTATCATTCTTTCATGCTCCACGAGGCAGCAAGACAAGAAAAAAGGGTCGCTAATATTTTCCAAGGTTTTCAAGCACAAGAACATAACGGTGAAAAAAACAAAGATCTGGCTGGAGACTGGCGTTTTATTTACAATGGGCAAAGTGAACCCAGCAAGAAAATTATAAGCTGTCTTACTTTCATAGAATCTATCTTCTCTTTATTCCATTCTTTTCCTGACAATGGAAGAGGTACACAAGACAAACACCTGAAGGAATTATTGTCGTCTTTCTTCCTTGAATGTGAGATTTTGTTTTTCCAAACAGAGGATGAACCAGACGAATTTCATGAATGGCTGACAAACTATTTATTTGATCAATACGCTCTTTCTTTCTCTTTTTCCTATACTCCTTACCAGGCGTTACTGCTTTTATGGGCTGTCTCGCGTCAACAGCAAACTCAGCTACATAAGATCCAGGAGCGGACAGCAGCTATTTCTAAAGAATTTCCGTTTGATTTATCTCCTGCCCTGGCTGCCTCGGCAATGGCCATGCACAAAGGCGAAAAAGAAAAAAGCCTGAAATACCTCGTTCCCTGGAAAGGCAGGCTGGAGCCGGATGTAGTCTTATTTCACTTACAATCCATGTATGCTTCAAGTGATTGGAGCTTCTTAGAAGCCTTTTTACATGAGCTTTTTACTGATCAAGCAATTTATCATAAGACCCAGCTTCTTTTTTATAAGAGGGAGTTATTTTTACAAAAGTACAATCTTCCTCCAGAAGAGCTTGACCTATGGGATAAGTGGGTCGCCCGGCCGGGAGTGCTGAAGTTTAACAAACAGCAAAAAAACTCTGCACTTTCCAAAGAACGAATCCTTGAGTATATTCTTCCAAGGTTAGAAGCCAGCCTTCAAGAAGTCGAAACCAAAAAGCTGTATGTCCGGCTTATCTCCCAGGAAAAGTTATACTCTAGAGGATTAAGACATTTATTGAGCATTCAAAAGTCGCCAGGAAACATGACTGATGAAGAAAGGCAGCTGCTGGCAGCTGCTGAACAAGATTTTCCGGAACAAACGCTGGCCTTATATCACCAATACTTTTTACAATGCATAAAAAAGAAAAATATTACTGCATACCAAGAAGCCATCGTCCTATTAAAGAAAATGAAGCGAATCTATATTTCTCTCGAACGACCGGAAGCTTTCCAGATTTTTTTAAAACAAGTCAAACAAAGATACAGTACGTATCAAGCCCTTATCAGGGAGTTGAAAGCCATTGAGCCAGCTAAATAATATGAGTCTCCCTATCCTTCATATAACATACAGCCAGCCGGGCAAATGGGTGGCCTGGTGCGAGAAAGGGTCCATGTCTCCCGCCACTGCCTACGGCAGGTTTCCCTTTCTTTTTCCTATACAAGAATGGGCTCCATTAGTTTTTTATGAAGAAACAGAAAGTTATTTTGGGACAATGATCTCATCTGTGGAAACAAAAGTAACAGTACCGGTTAAAAATGGCGAGGGGGAAAGTGAATCAGGGTCTTTCAAACCCTTCTTTCCTTCAATCCCACAAGCAATCATAGTGTAGAAAGCCTGTCTTCTTTTTTGATAGAAGGCGTCGCAATAGAATATAATGACCTGTTTTAAAACGAACATCTGCTCTTAGAAGCCAGGCGGCACAAGGAAACATTCTGTTAGGAAAGGACGCTCAGTACTGGCTTGACTTCTTCCAGGAAATTATTTCACTTTTAAAAGACAAGTCGTTTTTTCCGGGACAAGACGGACATTGGTACCTGAAAGGCATAAACACCCAAAAGTGGTTTGAAGCTATGCCTCCTGCTGCGGCAGCGGCCGAAATATCTGACTCTCAAGAAAAGCGTTTTCCTCCATTTCTCTCTGGTAGCTCTTTTACACAGCTTACTCATCGGACGGCGGACTTCATTATAAGAAATACGTTAGGTAAAAACGATACACTGCGGTCATCGCTTATAAACGATATGGAGCACATGGATGCCCAACGGCATCTTGACCCTGGCTTTTCAAAAAATACCCCGTGTGAGCCTGAGCAAAAGCCGCTATTTTCTTGGTTTCAAACGTATCCATTCCAACTTGCTGTTTCTATTACTGAACCCGTAAACATGGCTAAAGAGTGGGAGATGGAAATCTTTTTACAGGATAAAACTTCCCCTGATGTTACAGTAAATATAGAAGACATTTCTCGTGGGCTTCACCCTTGGAAAGAAAACCCTGTTCCTTACTTTATCCGGATGCTGAAGGATCTTAAAGAGATTGCTCCTTCCCTTCGTGAATTTTCTCTCCATAAAGGAAGGATACGCTTATCAAGGGCTGAGGTTGGCATCTTTTTATTTCAAGAAGCGGGTGCATTGAAGAAGCAGGATATTGCTGTCCTGGTCCCTAAATCTGTCACGGTTAAAAACCAGCCCGATAACATAATCATGAAAGGGCAGCCTTACCATTCGACAGTAGACCCCCTGATCAACTGGGATGACCCAGAGTCTTTACAATATGACATTCAAATTGGGGATTTCCGGCTGACAAAAGAAGAATTTCTTCTTCTTATTGAGCAGCAGGAACGAATTCTTACCTGGAATGATCAATGGGTTGTATGGGATCCAGGCCTCATGGAAGCATGGTACAAGAAGATTCAGCAGCAACCTATGCAGCAAGTCATGAAAATGGCAGTACGAGACATGGAAAGCTCTTCCTCTGTTTCTAAAGAGGAGTGGTACTCTGCCTGGGAAGGAGATATATCAACGTTGTTGGAAAGAGCTTACCGGCAGGATCCTGTGCTACTATCTCCTCCAGCATCATTTAAGGGAAAACTTCGACCTTATCAGCTTGCCGGATACTCCTGGCTTATCCAGCAAAGGCAGCTCGGTCTTGGGTGCTGTCTTGCTGATGACATGGGGCTTGGAAAAACAGTACAGACGATTGCATATATGGTTACTGTTCTTTCCCAAAATAGCCGTCTCTTTTCCTCCCCTTTTCTATTACTTGCACCTACTTCTTTAATTGAAAATTGGAAGGAAGAATTTCAACAATTTGCTCCTTTTACAAATGTTCTTCTTCACTATGGAAAAGACAGGGCTGTGACAAGCGAGGAACTTCTCAGCCAGAACGCTGATGTGATCATTACTTCCTATGGCTGGCAGCTCGAGACGAGAACATCCTGAAAGCAATTATCTGGAACGGTCTTATTTTTGATGAGGCCCAATATCTTAAAAATCTGCAGTCAAAACAAAGAAAGAGTGCTGCAAAGCTGAAGGCTGTCCATAAAGTCGCGTTAACCGGTACGCCAGTTGAAAACCGCCTCCATGAGCTGTGGTCGATTCTTGACCTGTTAAACAGAGGATACCTTGGTTCAAAAGCTCAATTTGAAAAAAACATTATCCAACCCTTGCAAGATGATAATGAAGTAAAAAAGCAGCAGGCATTACAAAAACTGCAAACTCTTATTACCCCCTGCCTATTACGAAGAAAAAAGAGCGATGAATCCTTACACCTTCAGCTTCCAATGAAAAAGGAACAAACTCATTTACTTGGCTTAACAGAAGAGCAGGCGGCTTTATATCAAGCCGTTGTTAATAACTTACTCCGGGGAGTACAGGGAAAAAATGAGACAGCACGAAGAGGAGCTGTTTTTGCAGCCTTCACACATCTTAAGCAAATATGTAATCATCCAGCACAATATTTAAAACAAGAAAGATTAGAATCTCACCGTTCCAAGAAATGGGATTATTTTCTTTATCTCCTTGATAACATTAAACACCTGGATGAAAAAGTCCTTGTCTTTACACAATATACAGAAATGGGCTCCTTAATAGAAAAAGAGCTCAATCATCACATGGATATACCTGTATTCTACTTGTATGGTTCTTTGTCCAGGCATGCAAGAGAAAACCAAATTAAGATGTTCAAAGAACACGAGGGGTGTGCAGTATTCATTCTTTCCTTAAAAGCCGGTGGCGTGGGGCTTAATTTGACAGAAGCTACTCATGTTATTCATTATGACCGCTGGTGGAATCCTGCTGTTGAACAACAAGCAACAGACAGAGCATATCGCCTTGGCCAAACTTCAGACGTTACCGTCCACACTCTCGTTGTAAAAGGTACCATTGAAGATAAAATTGATCGGCTGATCAAGGACAAAAAAACACTAAATGATGAAGTACTTGCTAATGATCTTCCGCTGTTTGACAAATCAACAGAAGATGAACTAGCAAGATGGTTTCAATTGGAATAAGTGAGGAGGCAGGCGAATGAATAATATAACAAAAGAGCCTGGAAAACTTATTGGTATGGCACAAAACCTATTCCGTCACCCCACTCTGATGATAAAAACAATGGAAACCTTCCCCAGCCAGAAGATATAAATAGGCTTTGGAGCTCCTGCATAGAAAAGATTGCAAAGCATATATAAATAGTTTCCAGCCATCAATCGAGATTAAAAATGTTGTAACATAACCCAATGAAAAAAAAGGGGCTGTCTCAAAATGTTTTGAGCACGGCCCCTTTCTTCATCTAAATCACTGACAAAGACTAGCATTCGTTATCACTGACGCTTCTCGCATGCGCATTACTTAATTTTCACCTTATTCTATTGCGACTGTCTTGTGGATGGTCATTTCTTCTTCTTGAACAGCTTCATCATTCACTTCAGATGCGGTTACTGATAAGCGTACTTTATTCTCCCCGGGAGACAGCTTCCGTTTTTCAATATTTCCTTCCCAGGTATGACCTTCTTTTCCCTGAATCACTTTCTCTGTTAACACCTGGGTAAACATCATTCCCTCTGAATAGCGATAGAGTTCTTCACCATCTTCCGCTGTTACAACCACTTCCACTTGCTGGCTAGTGCGAAAAAATAAACGAAGAGGTTCTTCTCCAGTATTTTGAAGAGTTAATGACCAATCTACTGTATCTTCCCTTTCGTCGATCTCTGCAGAAAGCTCCCAGCCGTTGCCCATCGCTGTTTCTCCTTCCTTTGAAGAATCATCTTCATTCATTTGTGTTGAACCGCATGCTGCTGCAAGAAATAGTACTAACAACAAGCCCAACTGCTTCATGACGCTCCCCCTCTATCCTCTCCTGTTTCTCTATCATATCATGTGTAAAAACAGAACAATGCCTTCCCCCTAGATAGAAGAATAATACCCATTGGCTCATTAAGATCGCAATTTCCATTAGTTATCTTTGCGAAACACTCCAAGAATACTAGTTGTAGTAAGGATATTTGTGAACGCATCAGGGTCCACCTCCTGCAAAACCTGTTGCAGGGCATATAATTCATATCTGGTTATAACAATCATCATAACTTCCTTATCCGACGAGTCAAATCCACCCTTGGCAGGAATTCTTGTTATCCCTCTTGTAATGTGTTTATGAATGGCCGCTCTCAGCTCATCTGGTTTCTTCGTAACGATCATTGCTGTTACTTTTACATGTCTAGTATGAATAGCGTCAATAACCCTAGAACTTACATAAAGGGCCACCAGAGTATATAAGGCGCTTTCCCAGTCAATCAGAAAGCCTGCTCCTAATACAATCAAAGCATTGAGCAAAAAGAAATACGTACCAACGGGGCGGTCACTTAATTTTGCAAGAATAAGAGCTATGATATCAAGACCGCCCGCTGAAGCCCCCCATTTCAAGGCAAAGGCTGCCCCTACTGCGGTAATAACGCCGCCAAACACCCCGTTTAACAAAATATCAGGTGACAATTGTATGATCGGTAACGTCTCAAGGAAAAATGTAGTTAAAGCTACATGCATAAAACTGTAAAATGTAAAAAGCTTCCCAACTTTCAACCAGCCCAATATAGCAACCGGCACATTGAGAATAAATAGAAGAATACCCGTTGATAGTGGCAGGAATTGTGCAAGGAGCTGAGCGACACCCGTTAACCCGCTTGCAAAAACTTGAGCAGGAATTAAAAACATATTCAGCCCTATTGCCATAATGATAGCCGAGACTACAATAACTCCTACCTTTTGTACTTCCTGCATTAATGTTGAACTCTTCGTAATCATAAACTGACACCTCGGCAATATAAATAATTCGTCTGCTGCTTCTGTACATTGGTGAAAGAAGAGGACGACTTCACACTAAGTTTCTTCGTTCAAATCTTTCCAGCCATCCCATTTAACCATAGCTAACATGCCTTCTCTTGTAACCTTATGACCTGAAGCTGGTTCAAGGTGAAATACCGCATTGTCTTCCTGAACGACTATGGCTTCATGTAAAGCCTGATAAAATGCATAGGCACTATGATAAGGCACCACATCATCAAGTTTACCGTGCCAAAAAAAGAGAGGCCTGTCCTTAACTTTCTCTACCTGCGTTGATATATCGTAAGGGCGCAGCGCAGCTACCTGCTTTTCCGTTTCCTCAACACTTAGATTTAAAACACCTTCTTGAGTAAGTCGGCTGATTTGTTGATGGGCAAATGTTTCCCAGGACGGGTTTCCCATTAACACAGCTCCTCCTTTAACCCAATTAAATGCGGCAAGCGCACCGCTTGTCAGAATGCCACCCATAGAAGTGCCTGCCATAAATAAACGCCCGTCTGCTATTAACTTCCGCTCTTCTAAGGCATCCCGAACGGCACTTGTATCCCGGATCCCCTGAAGAACAATATCCCAAAATGACAGGCTTAGTTTTTTCTGAGAAATCCCTTCCCCTCTGTCCCCGTGATATAGCGCATCAGGGAGTATAACACGAAGACCTTCTTTAGCCAATAAAAAAGCATAATGAAGGTTATGCTCTTTTGCACTTGTAAAACCATGCCAAAAAATAACAGTTGGTAAAGGCAGCGACTTTCGTTTTTCGTCTGATACGATAAGGGAAGGGATTCCGCGAAGTTTAATATCTTGTACAGCAATCATTCTAGCACATCCCTTTTTCATTAGAATGGTTTTTTTTCTTTTTCTATGTATGGTCTTTGTCCACAAGGAAAAGGGCTGCCTGGTTCAGGCAGCCTTTTGGCTGAATATGAAGAAGACAAGGGAAGTAACTCCCTTGTCTTTTATCCACACGGTCATGGTGTAAAAATTTTATCACACGTCACTTACCTTAGCACCTGCCGGGGATTTAGCCGGATCTTCATCCTCGCGATCTTGAGCTTTATTATAATGGAACACTGAGGTTTGAGCCCCTTCAGCTACCATGTTGTTATCATCAATATCATAAGGATCAGAATGTCCTACCTTTTCATTTAATTCTTCATCTTCATCCTCTTTTGCTTGTCCTTTAGCTTTAGCTACTAACCGCTGTGATGCATGCATAACCTTTTCTTTTCTTTCTTCATTCTTCATTACGTAAGCTACAATTCCAGCAACTGCTGTTGCAATACTTGAAAACATTACTAATTTTTTTGCCATTACTCTATTTCCCCCTATCAGAATATTTATTATTTACTTACCCTACTTGTTTAAATATAAACACTTTTTCCTGACAGGGAAAAAATACTCTGGCTTAGACGCTGTAAACTATTTATCCCATAAAACAATTCTTTGAATGCTTTCCTCTTCTTCATCGCCTATAAACCAAAGGCTGCCATGGTTCACTTCATAGATATAGACTCTGTTTCCGTCTATTAATTCAGTTTCATGAACCCGGCCATAGACTCTTTGTACTTCAAATAGAGGATCCCCAGGAGACACGCCTTTGGATGTAGAATGATCAGCAGACGCTATCATAATATATGTAATATAACCGTCCATTACTTCAAATTGAACATCCGGCACTTGGCCTGTTCTTTTTATCCCATACCTATCTGTATACATAAACTCATTGTTTCCACCATAAAATCCTACATAGTCAGCTGCCTGGCCAAACCCTGTGTTCCAATGAATATCGAAATTCCTATCTACTGCCTGAACTGAATCCCCTACACTTGCTCCCTCAATTCCAAGAAGGTTTCCAGTTTCCAAATGAAGATGATCTGGATTATCATACCATGAGGCCTTCATACCCAGATCCTGCAGTGCTTCAATGTTGACTGCTTCTTGACCTTCCACTTCTTCAACCATTGAACGTTCTTTAATATAATCAAACGGCTCAGCAAATTCTTCCTCCCCGCTTCCATACTCTTCATATTTAGAAAGAGCCTGGATCGCTGCCGGTAATGGCAGGAATAACTCTCCTTCCTTAAAAAAGGGGTGTATATTTGGCGCTGCCCGTCTA
The DNA here is from genome assembly GCF_001310615.1 of Thalassobacillus sp. C254. NCBI lineage: Bacteria > Bacillati > Bacillota > Bacilli > Caryophanales > Bacillaceae > Thalassobacillus > Thalassobacillus sp. C254. The sequence continues at coordinate 178,132 of NZ_BAXQ01000001.1, forward strand.
TGTATAATTCAGGTCCTTCTAAAGAAGATTCATAAAATGACTGTGCTTCTCTCTCATTTATTTCTTCAATTTGTTTTTGGTCCGCTATGCCCTCTCGATCTGCTTCTTTTGCCTGAGTGCTGCCTTCCCAACTAAAAGGAGCTGATAACTGGCCTGAAAACAGGAAAGCAGAAAAGATACCAGATATTATTGCATTCACTTCAATCCCCCCCTCACTTTATTGCTCTATTTAATTTGAGGCTTTTGTCCTCCATACATAAAAAAAAAGAGGGACAGGCCCTCTTTTCATTATAAAACGTTATCCATTTTTTTGAAATGTTTTCCTTGCTTTTATCAAGGCCTTCTTCCAGTTATCATCCTAAAGATTAAAACAACTAAGGCTATAACAAGTAAAATGTGGATTAATCCTCCGGCAATTTCAAATAAGAATCCTAACAGCCATAATGCGATGAGCACTCCAATAATCGTCCATAACATGTTAACCCTCTCCTTTGCTTCTCAGCCATCATAGCAGCAGATCACCTTTATTCTCACAGCTGCTCCAATTATTCCTTACCTTTCTCATTTCCTCTTTTCTTCTCCACTAAACTCACGATACTGAAGAGCTCTCTTACCTAAAAAAGAACCTGACGATAAGCTTAGCTTATCGTCAGGTTCTTATATCATGTCTGCTTGGAGTATAGTCCCTCTATGTCTCTTACTTGCCCTTCCCAGCCGGATTCTGTTTCACTTTCCCAGGCAAGCATTCCACCGGCAAAGTTTTTTACATTTTCAATTCCGTTGTCTTTAAAGTATAAGGCGACATGATGACTCCTTGTCCCGCTCCTGCATATAAAGATGTATTCCGCATCCTTGTGAAATTCTTCTATTCTCTCTGGGATGCTTTGCATTGGGATTAACGGGACGTTGGGAATATGCCGCTCAATATATTCCTCAGGCTCCCTCACGTCAATAAGAATCGGTGAAGACTTCTTTTGGTCAAAGATCTCCTTTAATTCTGCATAATCGAGTTGTTCGACACCATCTAGGTCATAGCTCATTTTTTCACCCTCTTTCCTATTACAATTTGCCGTCCTCCTCAGGGGGCTTTCTTAATTTCAACAATCGGTAAGTATGACTGACAATGACCTTTCCTACGGCATAAGTCGGCACAGCAAGAAGAAGTCCTATCAACCCTGCAAAACGGCCTGCCACCAGGAGCAGGAGGATAATTGTTAATGGGTGAATGGAAAGCTTTCTTCCCATCACCTGAGGGGCAATTACATTGCTCTCTATTTGCTGGACGACCACTACTATAATTATAACTAATAAGCCATTAATGGCGAATGCAACAGACCGACAATAACGCCTGGAAACGTTCCAATCCATGGGCCGATAAACGGAATCACGTTTGTAAACATGGCCACCAGTGCCAGAACGAGGGAGTAATCTAGTCCAATGATTAGATAGCCAATATAGACTAGCACGCCAACACAAAAGCTCACAATAATCTGTCCTTGTATGTAAGAACTTAATGCGTTATCCATATCTGATAACACTTTCCTGCCTTCCTGCTGATGTTTAAGCGGCAGCAGCTTCAACACAAAATTAGGGGCCTTCTCTCCTTCTTTTAACATATAAAAAAGAATGAAAGGAATGATAACAATTATTATAAGGAAATTGGCAATTGCCCCAAAAAGACTCGCTAAATTGCTGCCTAATTGTCCTGCAAAGTCATTTAAATACTCGGCTGCCTGACGTGTAAGTTCTTCAATACTCAGTTCTTCATTTTGTTCAATAACATTATTAATCCATTCATTGTTCTGAAGCTCAATAATCATATACCGTATTTCATTGATAAAAAACGGTACATTATTTACAAAGCTATAAAACTGACGCTGTAATTCGGGACCTACCAGGTAGATTAAAAAAGAAATGAGACTGGCCCCGCCTAAATACAAAAGAAGAATAGCTGCGACCCTTGGCATCCTCCTGCTTAAGACCTTTACAACTGGCCTTCCCAGATAATACAGCACCCCGGCCAGAATAATTGGGGCAAATAAGGTTTGAATCAGCACAACAATCGGGGTAAAAATAAAATCAATCAACGTTCCTAAATATATAATAATAAAAACAACTATAATCCCGTATCCTATTGTAAAAAATTTTCCCTTTGGCATGTTATCACCCACTGATATTATATGATAAAAATATAACTATTATATCATATATAGTAACCTCCTCTGCCTGTCTCACCTACTCTCGGATCATTGTTTTTCCTTCCGCAAATACCAGGAAAATAATGTTCCATGCTACTTTCGTGAAGTTCCTTTTGTAATATTCACAAATATCTGTCAAAAACAATGTATTTAGTGTAAAAAATATCCAAATGGACTAGGTCCTTTGGTAGTAATCCTTTACTTTTATAGGCAATTTTGCTTTAATTAAAGCGTGAACCTATGTTCACTTCAGACAAAATATAAAGGGGGAAACAAGATGAAATCTAAGTTTTCATTTTTGCTTGTCATGCTGCTTACTTTCGGCCTGTTTCTAGCAGCTTGCGGGGAAGCTGAAGACGGTGCAGATGAGGGTGCTGAAGACGCTCCAGACACTGAAGAAACAGAAGATGACGCAGCAGAAGATGATGGAGAAGCTGCCGGGGATGAAATGACAAGACTTCAATTAGGAACTGGGAGCACAGGGGGTACATACTACCCGCTAGGCCAGGAAATGGCTAATGTTATGAATAACCACGTTGAATATGAGGACTTTGATGTAAGTTCTGTCTCTTCTGGTGCCTCTGTGGACAACCTTGCTCAAATCTCAAGAGGAGAAATGCAGCTTGGTATGACTGTTCACCTTCCTGCACAGGATGCTGTAAATGGCGAAGGTGAGTTTGAGGGCCATGCTGTAGAAAACGTTGGATTTATGGGACACATTTACCCGGAGGTTATGCAAATTGTAACTACGGAAGGGTCTGGTATTGAAAGCGTTGAAGATCTTGAAGGAGCTAATGTAGCAATCGGACCTCCAGGGTCGGGAACACAGGAAGCTGCCCGCTTAATCCTTGAAGCTGCTGGTCTTGAAGACGGAGACTACAATGCTTATGAAGAAGGATTTGGCGATGCTGCCGGCCAGATTCAAGACGGTAATATCGATGCTTCCTTTGGATTGTTAGGTCTTCCAGACAGCACAATTGATGAGTTAAGCAATCAGCGTGATTTAAGAATTATTTCAATCTCTGATGATATTCTTGATGAAGTAGAAGCGAACAGCGGCTATGAAAGAATGGAAATCGAAGCTGACAGCTACGACTTTATGGAAGAGTCAGCTATGACTGTAACGGCATACGCAGTTCTTGTAGGATCTACTGATCAGGTAAGTGAAGAGCTAGGCTACGAAATCACTCGTGCCCTTTATGAAAACGCAGATGAAATCAGCCATACTCAAGGTCAGCATACTACAAAAGAAAATGTTATGAATGGATCTGATGATCTCCCTCTTCACCCAGGAGCAGAGCGCTACTTTGAAGAAGAAGGTCTTCTAGACTAATATCAGTAGAAACGGGCCGATCTGGTCCGTTTTTTACTTTCCCCCTTTAAATAATGAGAATATTATGGGAATTAAGGTATTTCCGCCTATTAAAATGAAGAGACATAGCGATTCATTTTTGTTATGATGATTGTGATTCCTTTCTCCTCCATGCTTACTGAAACTTCTACTCTGCAGCCTACATACATTAAAGGTACTTTTATACTACAAAAGGTGGTGAGTGAATGACTGACAAAGATAAACAGAACGAAAATAAATCAGGCAGCGGTGCCTCCATAACCGAACAAGTGGATGCCCAGGAGAACCAGTTGAAAGAGCAGGAAATCATATCTAAATATGATAAAGAGTCTGCCTATCGTCAGAACTTGATGAAATGGGGATGGGTCGTTGCTATTGTGGGGATCTCCCTCACTATTTTCCACTTATATACAGCAGTTAATGGTCCCTATGTTTCGATTGTACAGGGAGCTATCCATCTTGGTACAGGGTTGGCGCTGATTTTTATCTTATATCCGATCAAGCGCTCCATGACAAAAAAGCCGGGTGTCCCCTGGTACGATGTACTCCTTGCTGCCATAGCTTTATATTGTAATTTCCATATCATTTGGAATTATGAAACGTTAGTCAGCAGTTCAATTGTCGCTGGGTATACAGATTTTGATACGCTAGTTGCTGTCACGGCAGTCGTCTTACTGCTCGAGGCTACTCGACGTGCTGTCGGGCTTCCCATTGTTATCATCGCGCTGGGCGCGATTTTGTATGGGGTTTATGGCGACTGGGCCGGACTGGGCGCTTTCTCTCACGGCGGGTTTACATGGGAAAGATTGACAACACGTCTTTTCTTTACTACCGAAGGGATTTTTAGCACCCCGATACAAATTTCATCCACTTTCATTTACCTCTTCTTATTCTTTGGAGTGATGCTCGTCCAAAGTGGTATTGGAAAATTCTTTAACGACCTGGCCTTTGGAGCTACGGGCCGATTTACAGGTGGAACGGCAAAAGCTGCCGTATCAGCCAGTGCCTTCAAGGGATGGTAACAGGAAGTTCTGTTGCCAATACGGTAAGTTCGGGTTCCTTTACAATTCCCATGATGAAACGCGCAGGATTCAAGCCTGAATTTTCTGCTGCTGCAGAAGCCTCTGCATCTACCGGTGGACAGATTATGCCGCCTATTATGGGGGCTGCAGCTTTTATCATGGCAGAATACACAGGTGTGCCGTACAGTGAAATCATTTTAGTTGCTATCGTCCCTGCCATGCTTTACTTTTCTGGTGTATTTATGGGAACGCATTTTCAGGCCAAAAAACAAGGAATCTACGGACTCCCTAAATCGGAGCTTCCGTCCTTTAAGGGTATTTTAAAAAGAATGGACTTGATCGCTCCTCTGGTTGCTATCGTAGCACTGCTATTGATGGGCTACACAGCTACCTTTGCTGCCATGTCAGGTATCGTTACAGCCTTTGTGGTCAGCTTGTTCCGGAAAGATACAAGAATGTCCCTCCGCGATCTGTTATGGGCGTTTGAAAAGGGTGCTCGAATTGCCCTCCTGTCATTGCTGCGTGTGCCACAGCCGGGATCATCGTGGGCGTCGTTACCTTCTCAGGACTGGGCGGTAAACTTGCAGGCGCTATCCTGGATTTGGCTGCAGGGAATTTCTTCTTACTATTGTTCTATACAATGATTGCTTGTATTTTGCTTGGTATGGGTCTGCCAACAACAGCCAACTATGTTGTGACTGCCTCTATCGCTGCTCCAGCATTGATTCAGTTTGGTGTCCCAGATATTGCAGCTCACTTCTTTGTTTTCTATTTTGGTATTGTGGCAGATATTACACCCCCTGTTTGTTTGGCCGCTTATGCAGGGGCCGGGATAGCCAGGGCCAATCCAATGGCAGCCGGGGTAAATGCCTTAAAGCTTGCCATTGCAGCCTTCATCATCCCGTACGCCTTTGTGTACAATCCAGTGCTGGTGCTTGAGGATGCTACGGCTATGACGCTTATTCCAGCAGTATTGACTGCCTTGATTGGTATGGCTGGTGTAAGTGCCTCATTAATGGGTTACTACTTTGCTAAGCCAAATATCATTGAACGGATTTTGTTATTAGCCGGAGGCTTATGGCTATCTACCCTGGAAACTTAATGATTTCTCTACCAGGTATAGCAATTCTGGTTGTTATCGGTATTATCCACCATTTCCGCAACCGTGGAAGCAAACAGCAAACAGCATAACATCAAAAAACTGTGCGGTTTCACTCCGCACAGTTTTTCTATTAATCATGAAAGACATCAAATGTCCCCCATAATTCCTCTAATTCTTTTAAACGACCCTCTACTTTCTCATGCTCTGAGCGGGTGACCGCAGTAATTAAAGCACTCACTATGCTCAAAGGGGCGCTAAACGAGTCTATAAATGAATTAATCTCCGTTGACGCCAGGAGCTTTCGGTCTCCGTATGGTACAAGGGGCGACATTAAGTGGTCTGTAATGACCAATGTTTTAGCACCTTGCTGCTTGACATACTTTAACACTTCTACTGTTCTTTTTGTATATCTGGAAAACCCAAAGCCTATCACAAGGTCTTCATCAGTGATATCAAGCAAATGCTCTGAAACTCCATCAGCCTGTGTCACCATTTCTGTATTCTGCAAGACCAGGTCTAAATAAAATTCTAAGAAAAGACCTAAACTGGCCGCACTTCGATAAGCAATGATATAAATTCGCTTGGCCTGAATGATATCGTTCACTGCTTCATGAAAAACCTTGGAGTCCATTTGTTGAAGAGTTGTATTCAAGTTTTGAATATCATCTGCCAGTATCTCTGTTACAGCATTTTCAGGCTGATCTTCTTTATCAGTTGTTCTTGCAAAGACCTCTGCTGAAGTCCATTTTCTTTGCAGTGCTTCCTGCAAGTGACGCTGCAAATCTGGGTACCCCTTGTAATCTAAGAAGACAGCGAATCGAACTACTGTAGCCTCACCAACCTCCACGTTTTTAGCGAGCTTAGAAGCTGTCAAAAAGGGAGCCGTTTCTGGATTGTTTATTAAATAATTTGCGATTTTCTTTTGAGATTTGCTCATCTCATCCTGAAGATCAATGATGCGCTGATACACTTCACTTTCCAGCATGGTCTCTCATCCCTTTGTTGCCAAAACCTTCTGAACTGGTATAAAAGGAGGGAATCTATTTTTGCTCACACTTTCTGCATATTAAGATTTATAGGCAGGGTGGCTGCTTATCTTGGACAGCACCCGTTCATAGGCTTTAATGGTCTCATCCACTTCTTTTTTTGTATGAGCGGTTGATAGACTGTAACGATTTAAAGGCTTTGTATAAATCCCCTCTTTTAACAGCTCAATATCTATCTTTTTTCTTGTTTGCAGGTCTGTGTTTTGAAGGTCCCGGTAGTGTAAAATTTTCTTCTTATCAGTTAATACTACACTAAAAATTGAGCCCACGCCAACTGCCTTCATTGGAATTTTATAGCGTTTAAATGTTAATTCCAACCGCTGTTTTAAATAGGTGGTTAAGGAGAATACTTCATCACTTTTCTTCTCAAGTATTTCTATGGTAGCTAACCCCGCAGCCAGAATGGAAGGGTGCCCATTGTACGTGCCGCTGTGAAATAAAACATCATTAGCAGTAGAGGCTTTACTTTGACTGCTGTCAAAAACATCAGCTCCTTTTGCCGGCGCACTCATCATCATAATTTCTTTTTTACCTCCAACCATTCCAACAGGGTAGCCGCCTCCTACTGCTTTCCCTAACGTAGTAATATCGGGCTTCACATCATAAATTGACTGTGCGCTCCAAGGGCTACCCGAAAGCCTGTTTTCACTTCATCAAAGATTAATACCATACCGAGCTCTTCAGTAATCTTACGCAGGCCATGGATAAATTCCCTTTCAGCGGGGATAAAACCAGCCTGTACAGGTTCAATCATCACACAACCAATTTCATCTTTTCTCGCTTTTAAAATCTTTTTACAAGCTTTTAAATTATTAAAGGGAAGGACCACCGTATTTCTAACTGTTGATGGACACATGCCTTTTGATTCTGCTATACCTTTTGGTTCGTCTTCTTCTCCTGCGTCGTCGACTGACGGATTTACACTAACAAGCATTTGGTCATAACCTCCGTGGTAATGTCCCTCAAACTTGGCCACTTTTTGTTTGCCAGTAAAAGCTGCAGCAAGGCGTATAGCAAGAAGTGTGGCTTCTGTCCCTGAATTAGTGTAACGAAGAAGCTCCATGCTTGGATAATACTCTTGGAGCTTTTTCCCCATCTTGATTTCCAGCTCATGAGGAGTACCAAACAGCCATGTTCCGTCCTCTTCCATCTGCTTGATCACTGCCTTTTTTACTTCTTCATCCCCATGGCCAGTCATAAGGCTCCGTAGCTCATTAAATAATCAATATACTGATTATTATCTACGTCTGTAAGATAGGCCCCTCTCCCGTGCTTCATGACAATAGGATACGGAGCAAAGTGCTTAATGTTAGCTGTCACACCGCCAGGCATTACTTTTTTTGCCTCTTCCATAAATTCATAAGAGCCTTTCGTTCGTTCTGCCAGCTCCATGACTGGATGCTGCCTCTTCTCAATAGCCATTTTCTTTCATTCCCTCACTTTTTGAAATTAATTTTTCTTTTGATGAAAAGCACGAATTGTTAATTTCATTCTATGATAACACTACCCAAATGTGAAGGCAATTATTCATAATTTCTCAATAAATGAAATTATAATTTCAAAAAAAAGAGAACTTAAATGAAATATTAGTTTCATTGTACAAACAAAAAAGAAAGTCAAACTTCATATGCACATTGTATGTCCAATATACCGAAATTTCCCCTTCATTTTTCCCTTTTTTATTAAAGTTTTCTTTCTTTTTTGACGTTTTTGAACTCATATGTTTTAATCTATATAGCTGTAAATTGACTCCTTACTGAGTCATTTACATATTTTTTAAAGCCTTATAACTCTCTTATTCTATGAAAACAACCGTCTTACTAAGGCGGTTATTACCACAAGGGAAGGTGATCCTATGGCACAGCGAAGTACATTATGGATATCGATAAGATTAAAGAAATCCCAGAAGAAGAGCGGGCAAAACTGAAAAAAATTACTGACAAATTTGTTTTCCGGGTAAATGAGTACTATTTAAGTTTAATTAACTGGGAGGATCCTAACGATCCGATAAAAAACCTTGTTATTCCTAACGAAGGAGAACTTGAAGAGTATGGACGCTGGGATGCATCAGATGAAGATACAAACTATGCAGCACCAGGATGCCAGCATAAGTATAAAACGACTGCTCTTTTGATCTGTTCGGAGGTTTGCGGAGCCTATTGTCGTTACTGTTTCCGCAAGCGTTTATTCAGAAATGATGTAAAAGAAGCCATGTCAGACGTTGATCCAGGAATTGAATACATCCGAAATACTCCTGAAATCAATAACGTGCTGCTTACTGGGGGAGATCCTCTTATTCTTGCAACGAAAAAGCTGCGCTATATCATTGAAAAGCTCCGTGAGATTCCTCATGTAAAAATTATTCGCATCGGTTCAAAGCTTCCTGTATTTAATCCAATGCGTATTTATGAGGATGAAGAATTGTTACAATTAATCAGTGAGTACTCTACGCCAGACAATAGAATTTATATTATGGCTCACGTAAACCATCCTCGTGAAATCACGGCGGAAGCTAAAAAAGGCTTTGATGCATTGCATAAAGCTGGGGCCATTGTCGTAAATCAAACGCCAGTATTAAAAGGGATTAATGATAATCCGGATGATCTGGCAGAATTGCTTGATAAGCTTTCCTGGGCAGGAGTAACTCCTTATTACTTCTTTATTAACCGCCCTGTTGCCGGTAACAATGATTTTGTACTTACCTTAAAAGAGGCGTATGACGCTGTAGAAGCTGCTAAAGCGAAAACAAGCGGACTAGGAAAAAGAATTCGTTTGTCCATGAGTCATACTTCAGGAAAAATTGAAATTCTTGGCATTGAAGACGGAAAAGCATATCTTAAATATCATCAATCCCGAGATGAGGAATATGGTAAGTTTATGGTTCTCGACTATCCTGAAAATGCAGCTTGGTTTGATGATCTGCCAGGAAACGAACAATACTGGACGAAGCCTAAGAAAAAGGTGGAAGAAGTCGTTTCAGTAAATGAAATGCCTGATATGCCTCAAGCCGAAAAGCCCTCAAGAAAAAGAAAGTAACAACACAGTAAGTAAAGCGTAAGCTTGCGCGCTGGCTTAGAAACTTAAACACAAAACAACGTCCCGCTCAATCAATGAACGGGACGTTTGTTTTATTTTTTTATCCGATTTATCAATGTACCAATTTCATTAACAGTAATTTCAATCTCATCTCCTGGCTGCAGAAATTTCGGAGGTGTAAATCCTTTCCTACTCCTGCAGGGTCCCTGTAGCAATTACATCACCCGGTTCAAGTGTCATTCCTTTAGACAGGATATGTATAAGGGTTGGAATATCAAAAATAAGCTGAGAAGTATTCCCTTTCTGGCGTATCTCCCCATTCACTTTTGTTATCAGCTCCAACTTATCAGGATGAGAAACAGCATCTTTATGAACGATATAAGGTCCCATAGGACAGCTTGTATCTAAACTCTTTCCTAGAAAGAATTGTTTATGATTTTGTTGAAGGTCTCTTGCTGTAACATCATTGATGAGCGTATACCCGAAAATATAATCCATTGCTTCCTCTTTCGAGATCCCTCTTCCCCTTCTGCCTATAACTACTCCAATTTCACCTTCATAATCCAATTCACTTGTTACCTCTTTATGGGGATCAATTTCCTCTTCCTGACCAATAATCGTCGTGGGGGCTTTCGTGAAGACAATTGGGTGAGAAGGAAGATTTTCGGCGCCCATTTCTGCCGCATGATCTGCATAATTTTTGCCAATACAAAGGACGTTCTTTGGCGGCTGAGGGATAGACGCACGTCTCTATCTGATAATGAATAAATTCCATTCGTTTTACTTTCTTTCTGGTGAGAAGCCCACTCTACTACTTTCTTAATTTCCACCATCACTTCTGCGCCCTGTTCAATAATCCCTGCGACCGTTTCAGGAATGGAGACTTCATTTTTCATCGCAAACTGAGCCTGTTTTAAATCAATGATCTGCTCCTGTTCTGATACCACACCTGCTGTTTCATATTCTCCGATTCTTGCTGTCACAAACTTCATGTTCTGTCGCACACCTTCCTGTTTTCATATAGTAATAAATTAGCAGTACAAAAAAGGATTCTCTCCATTATGGAAAGAATCCTGCCTTTTTAGCGCTTTTCCTTATTCAGATCCGAGCCCTACTGAAAAATACGGGAACATGCCTTCAATATCTCTTGAGGCTTGTTCTAAAGAATCTTCTTGCTGAAGCTCTTCTACAATTGCTGACTGCCAATGTCCTTCGTAGCATCCTCTAAAATCAAAACGAGCATGGTTAGTAAACACTCCATCCCCTTCAATACATTCTGGAAATTCTTGTAATAAAGAAGGAGGATCTTCAATAAACAAACGGATATTTATCACTTCTCCCTTCACTTCTTCCTGCGCGGCAAAGCCAAATTCATATAATCTTTCGATTACTAAATAAGAAGAAAAAGGAATCAATACCTTCTGACCCTCTTCTACCTGTTCGAATCCTTGCGGAGTAACAATGGTTTCCCCATAGGAAGCCCTGTCTGTAAACCCTTCAGCTATCCAAAAGTAAAACCCAATCATCAGAATAGCGAGGAGAACCGCTCCGCCTCGTTCCCACCGTTTACTGCCTTCCTTCTTCAAATTTTTTATGCCTTTTTGCATGAGCCAGCCTAAACCTGACACGAGAATGATAATGGTTACTGAGAGAAGTAAATAAAAAAACCACGGGGTAAATGTCATCATATGTATCATATCCTTTTCCTTTTTCGCCTTCTTCTATGAAAAACCTCTGTTTTATCATACAGTTAAACAATGCCAGCCTGTAAAGACAACAGAAATATGGTATCATACTCCTAGCATAAATGGCGAACGATCTTCTTTTAAAAACATACCCACCTCTTTAAAAAGGTCGCGTCACATAGAAAGAGGGATCTTATGAAAGTCGTAATTAGTACGTTAAATGCAAAATATATTCATACATGTTTGGCTCTGCGCTGCTTAAAAGCCTATGCTGAACCTGATTATCAATTAGAAATGGCTGAGTATACCATTAAAGACCCGGCAATGAATATCGTAACCAGCCTATTTGAAAAAGAACCGGATGTCATTGGTTTTTCCTGTTATATTTGGAACATAGAAGAAACTATTCAGGTCGTAAGCATGCTTAAAAAAATCCGGCCAGAGCTCACGATTGTTTTGGGCGGACCCGAAGTTTCCTACGACACAAAGTACTGGATGGAAAGGGTTCCTGAGGTTGATTTCATTGTCATGGGTGAAGGGGAAGAATCATTTAAGCACCTTTTACAGGAAATAGAGGGAGAGCAAAAATACCATTTCCTTTTTGGAACAGCCTACCGAAAGGACGGAGAAGTTGTTATTTCACCTCCTCGTCCCAAATTTAACTTAAACGAAATGAATTCGCCATATCGCTTTGCAGAAGATCTTAGTGAGCTAGGAAAACGAATCACGTATTTTGAAACCTCTCGAGGGTGCCCTTTCAGCTGTCAATTTTGCTTATCCTCCATTGAAACCGGAGTCAGATATTTTGATATGGAAAAAATCAAAGACGACCTCTTGTACTTAATTGATAACGGGGCTAAAATGATTAAGTTTGTCGACCGCACGTTCAATATTAAGAGAGACTATGCCCTTGAAATCTTTGATTTCCTTATTAAAAACCATAAAGGGTGTCAATTCCAGTTTGAAATTACAGCAGATATCATGCGCCCGGAAGTCTTGGATTTCCTTAATAAAAATGCCCCCAAGGGCCTGTTTCGCTTTGAAATTGGTGTTCAATCAACAAATGATGCTACCAATGAGCTTGTAAAACGAAAAACAAAACTTCAAAAAAGCTTCAGCGGACAGTAACGATGGTAAAAGAGGGGGGCAAAATCGACCAGCATCTGGATTTAATCGCTGGTTTGCCGGAAGAAGATTATACGCGCTTTAAACAGACATTTAACGACGTATTTGAGATGCGGCCTGAAGAGCTGCAGCTCGGCTTTTTAAAAATGCTCCGGGGAACTGGCCTGCGTCTTCGAGCCGAAGACCACGGTTACGTCTATATGGATCACGCGCCATATGAAATGCTCAAAAACAATATACTAAGCTTTAGTGATATTTCCCGAATTAAGCGAGTGGAAGACGTGTTAGAAAAGTACTGGAATGATCATCGGATGGATCATACAATTGAATACCTGGTAGAACACACCTTTTCAACTCCTTTTGACTTCTTTCAGGATTTCGGTGACTACTGGGAAAAGCAGGGCTGGAGCAGAATAGGGCATCAGCTGGAAGACCTTTTCCTTCGCCTTCATGAATTTTTATTAGATATAGATACAGAACATTTATCTGTCATTGAAGGCTTAATGAAGTATGATTATTTCCTTCATCAAAAGCACAAACCTAGAAAGGTATGGTGGGAGCATACCTTATCAAAAAAAGAGCATTCCTCTCTCCTCAAAAGTCTGGCACATGCTCCGTCGCTGGCAGGGCCTTCCTTTGAAAGTCTTCAGGCGTCGGAAAAAGAACTTCATAAGCATTCGGTAACTGAGCTTCTTGATTTCTCATTAAGCCATTATTTACAAACTGGTACGTTCTTGAAGGAGCCAGAATACTTGATTGTGTATTACCATACGCAAACGAAAGAAAAACAAGTCTTTCATTTGCCCCTGTCCTCTGCAAAGATTGTAGAAGCGTAAAACGTAAAGCATTAATAAACTTCACCTAGTACTTCATTATGAAAAGAGAGGACCTCTCATCATATCCATTTGTCCAAAGAAGATCGTAAAATCCTCAGGGAGGGGAATTATGACCTTCTTTACATATTTAATGAAGCTGATTCCCTTACTGTAAACCTGCTTTTATTTTACGGCCTGGCAACATTCTACTTTTGGCTCTATACAGAAGCTTTTTTCCTTCCCTCCTGTGAAAAAGGGGAAGAAAAAAGCTGTAGGGAAAGTTAGGTATGTAGAAGAATATATTACTTATTTTGCAGACATGTTATTGTAATCAGACTGGAAAATGGGAGCAAGATTAGTTTAAATAATATTTCTTGATGTACTCTTTTGCCTGAGAAAGCATCTCCTCATGTTCTTCTTCACTTGCTAACACTACATTGCCAAAATGAAGAGGTGGGAGGGGAGTAAAGCCGCAAAAGGAAAAGATGGCTTCCTCCATTATTTTATTTACACTATCGGCCATCCCGCTTCCCTCATACTCTTCTTTAGGAGAGCCAGTTGTATAAATAACACCAACTTCCTTTCCTTTCATTTTTCCGATCGGATCCTCTCCGTCCAATTCATAAGCAAACCCATATGAAAGAATACGATCAAGATACCCTTTTCCCGCGGCTGGAAATGTTCCCCACCAAAGTGGAAAAATAATCGTTATCTTGTCTGCCCACTCCATATATCTATGTTCTTCTTTTACTTCTCGAGGATATATGCCTTGAAGAGAATCTTTATATTCTTTTCTTGATAACACAGGAGATAAGGCCAGCTGGTGAATATCTCTTACCATTACTTCTTCCCCGCTGCTTTGAAACGTTTCTTTCACTTTTTGTAAAATGGCTCCGTTAAAACTATCTTTGTCAGGATGCATAAATAATATTAATTGCTTTCCCATCCTCTCAGTCCTTTCTATTTTATCTACCTGGTTCATGATCTGAATTCTTACCGCAAATACCTTCCAGTCAGCTGGCTTTCCTGTTTGCCAGTCAATTTTTATCATTAGCCTGCTGTCATTCACTTTCTTTCCCTTTTTCTCGTTATTTTACCCATTTACGTATGTATGATAGATTTGGCCGTTTATAAGTCTAAAAAGAAGGATATATAACGAACGAATGACACAGATAAAATTTTATAGCTGGTAACGGAGGCGAAGATCATCATGAATAAACTACTAACAGGACTTGCTGTTTGGACACTGTTTATGTTTATTATGGGAATGCTGTTTCCCATCCAGACAACTTCAGGTGCAAACCAATTTGGGATGATTCTGCAAAGCTATACCATCTATGGATTTTTCTCCTTAATACCCATTGTATTCTTTGGCTCTATCGTATCCTTTATCGCTGACTTTCTTGCTCGTCAGGCTGAAAAACATTTCAATACGATTTCTTTTATCCTTCACCTGATCGGAGGATCACTTGCCTATTTATTCACTTACAATATTGACATTACAATTATGGCTATGATTGCAGCTATGTTATTCTTTGTAGCTGACCGAAGCTTTTGGATCATCAGCAGGATGCCCAACCGTCAGTATATGGCCAAAAACCTTCCTATCGTACTAGGTGTAGTAGGTGTAACCGCTATGGTAATGGGGTCTTCAATGTAAGAAATAGTGTAAAGACTGTTCCCAGTGCACCAAACAGTCTTTACGTGCTACATAATTTCTATCAAAACGACTTGGTTGTTTTGTTAGGAAGAGGGTAATAATTGGGCTTTCCCAAATAAAACCCTTGTACATAATGAAAGCCCAGGCTTTTTACAAAGTCTGCTTCTTCTTTCTTTTCAATCCCTTCTGGTACAGCTCGTGCAGCTATAGTCAGCCATTAAGAATACCCTCCTTAAGGTAAGCAGTAATCCTTTTTTCTTAGAACTATTTTACCATTATTTACTGAAGCTGAAACAAAAAAGCAGACCTCTCTATTAGAGAAATCTACTTATTTTTATTATATTCACTAAGCAATTTTTCAGCTGCCTGGGCAGGGGGGAGGGTCCCCTCTGTTACTTTCTTCTTCGTATCTGTTAAGATCTCTTTAATATAAGGGTTTTCATAGAAGTCCCTTTTTAACTGTTCTTCAATCAAAGAGTCCATCCATTCTGAAAGCTGATTTTGCCTTCGTTTCTGAAAAACACCTGACTTCAAAGTCTTTTCTTTATATTTGTTAATTATATTCCACAAGTCATCAATTCCGTTTCCAGTTAAAGCGGAAATTGTATAGGCTTTAGTTTCCCACCCTTGCGTAGCCGGCTGAAGAAAATGAAGAAGGCGATTATATTCAGCCTTCGCATTTTCAGCTGTCTGTTTATTTGGGCCGTCTGCTTTATTAATGAAAAGAGCATCAGCTATTTCCATGACGCCTTTTTTCATTCCCTGCAGTTCATCTCCTGCTCCAGTCAGCATCAGAACTAAGAAGAAATCTACCATGGAACGGACAGTTATTTCACTTTGGCCGACGCCAACTGTTTCTACAATAATAACGTCATAGCCTGCCGCTTCACAAATTAACATCGTTCCCGGCTTTTTCTGGATACTCCCCCAAGTGTCCCCCCAGAAGGAGAAGGCCTTACAAAGGCTTGCTGGTTTTTGGAAAGCTTCTCCATTCTCGTCTTATCACCAAGAATACTGCCTTTACTTACACTTGAAGAAGGATCTACCGCTAGAACTGCTACATGATGGCCCCTGTCACAAAGCTTTGTGCCAAGTGATTCAATCAGCGTGCTTTTACCGGCTCCTGGCACGCCGGTAATTCCTAAACGAATCGAATTTCCTGTATAGGCATTAAAAGCCTTAACACTTCCTGTGATTTATGAAAATACTTGGGTGAATTGCTTTCAACCAAGGTTATGGCCCTGGCGATAGTGGCCCTGTCACCGTTTAATACACCTTCTACATACTGCTCTACTGACAGCGTTCTCCTTCTTTTCGGGTGATTTCGGTTTTCCTGGTATTTATTTTCCATGTACACTTGCCCCTTTCGCTGCATGGACTCTCTTATCCTCCATCCCTTTTCGAAACATACAGGGGACTTTGCCGCTTCATTATATTTCCTCTTCTATTCTTTGATTCACTTCCTCTAGGACTTGTTTAGCTGCTGCTGGAATTACAGTACCTGGTCCAAAGATCGCAGCTGCACCTTGTTTCTTTAAGAATTCATAGTCCTGTGCCGGAATCACACCACCTATAACCACCACTATATCTTCTCGCCCAAGCTTTCTTAATTCAGCTATGACTTCTGGCAGGAGAGTTTTGTGACCTGCTGCCAATGAGCTCATTCCAAGGATATGGACATCATTCTCTACAGCCTGGACAGCTGCTTCTTGAGGGGTTTGAAACAACGGACCGATGTCTACATCAAATCCTAAGTCGGCAAATGCTGTGGAAATTACTTTTGCTCCCCTGTCATGGCCGTCCTGTCCCATTTTAGCTACCATAATACGAGGACGCCTTCCTTCTCTCTGGGCAAATTCATCCGTAAGCTCACGCACCTCCTTCATAAGCTCCTCCTCTCCATATTCTGCAATGTAAACCCCGCTGATTGAGCGAGTCACTGCCTGGTGGCGGCCGGCCTTTTCTTCAATAGCATCAGAAATCTCTCCAAGGCTTGCTCTTGCCCTCGCTGCCTCAACCGCAAGCTCTAGTAGATTTCCTTTACCCGACTCAGCGGCATCTCCTAAAGCCTGAAGGGCCTCTTTCACCTTTGCTTCACTTCTCTCTTCCCGAAGCTTTTCCAGCCTTTTTATTTGGGCAGCTCTTACTGCACTGTTATCGATGTCTAATATATCAAGAGGCTCTTCCTGTTCAAGACGGTACTTATTAATCCCAACGACAGTTCCTTGCCAGAGTCAATATGAGCCTGCCTCCTGGCAGCCGCTTCTTCAATTCTCATTTTAGGAAGGCCAGTTTCTATGGCTTTTGACATGCCCCCTAAATCATCCACTTCCTGAATATGATCCCAGGCTTTTTTAGCAAGCCGGGCCGTAAGAGTTTCCACATAATACGACCCACCCCAAGGATCAACCACATTGGTAATCCCGGTTTCTTCTTGTAAGTAAAGCTGAGTATTACGGGCGATTCTGGCAGAAAAGTCTGTAGGCAGGGCAATCGCTTCATCCAAAGCATTGGTATGAAGGGACTGAGTATGCCCTAAAGCTGCCGCCATTGCTTCGATGTTTGTCCGAACCACATTGTTATATGGATCCTGCTCTGTTAAGCTCCAGCCTGAAGTTTGAGAGTGGGTTCTAAGAGCCATTGACTTTTCGTTTTTGGGCTGGAAAGACTTCATTAATTTTGCCCAAAGAAGCCTGGCTGCTCTCATTTTTGCAATCTCCATGTAATAATTCATCCTATAGCCCAGAAAAAAGATAGCCGGGGTGCAAATGAATCAATGTCAATTCCTGCTTTCAATCCTGTTCGAACATATTCCAGACCGTCCGCAAGAGTATAGCCCAGCTCCAGATCTGCTGTAGCTCCGGCTTCCTGCATATGATAGCCTGAGATAGAAATGCTGTTAAATTTCGGCATACGTTCTGACGTGTATTTAAAAATATCTGCAATAATTCTCATAGACATATCAGGAGGATAAATATACGTATTTCTCACCATATATTCTTTTAATATATCATTTTGAATTGTACCGGTCAGTTGTTCCTGACTCACTCCTTGTTCTTCTGCGGCGACAATATAAAAAGCCATTACAGGGAGAACAGCCCCGTTCATCGTCATAGACACTGACATTTCATTTAAAGGAATGCCATCAAAAAGAATCTTCATATCCAGTATAGAATCCACAGCTACCCCTGCTTTTCCAACATCTCCTACCACACGGGATGATCTGAATCATATCCTCTGTGCGTTGCGAGATCAAAGGCAATTGACAGTCCTTTTTGTCCTGCTTCCAGATTTCTCCGGTAAAATGCATTGGATTCTTCAGCAGTCGAGTAACCAGCATACTGGCGTACCGTCCAAGGGCGTGTTTTATACATAGCAGGGTATGGACCTCTTAAAAATGGAGGAATGCCAGATACATAGTCTACATGCTTAAAGTCTTTTATATCCTCCTGACTGTATACCTTTTTTACTGGAATTTTTTCAACAGTTTCAAAGCTGCCCTCAGAAGCAGAAAAGCTTTCTAATTCCGGTTTGGCGGGATTCTCTTGGGGCCGATAGCTTATTTTGGTGAAATCAGGCCTGCTCATATGCTTCAGCTCCTTTCTTTTGTTGAAGTGTTTTCAGAAGTTCATAGGCGTTCGACCTAGAGAAACTGTGCCATCCAGCCCTTTTTCCATAAGAATGGTGTGCAGGGAGTCAGGTGTTTTACCTGCAATCATCACAGTAACGGTAGGATCTGTCTTTTTGATTCCTTCAATAATTTCAGGAGCCATGGTTGAGTAATCCTCTTCTTTTCCACACAAAACAACAAAAGGAGCTTTGGCTTTCATTGCTTTTTCAACTGCCTCTTGAGCGTGCAGTGAACCGTTTTCAGAGATTACTTTAAACCCGCCTGTCTGAAAAAATCCAGTAACAAAATCAGCTCGAGGCTTATAATCGCGAAGTTCTCCTAAGTTAACCAGGAACGTTTTCAATGGTTCTCCCGACTTTTCTTCAAAGGCCAGTGCATTTTTGCGGAGAGTCTCAAATCGTTCTGCTCCTCTTTTTTGTTCAATAGATGTAATCTCATTTCCTGGCACCTGCTTTCCACACCACGTTGCGATCTGGCCAAGGGTCCACCCTTTTTTCGCTCGCTCAATTCCCTCGTAAA
The DNA here is from genome assembly GCF_001310615.1 of Thalassobacillus sp. C254. Classification (NCBI taxonomy): domain Bacteria; kingdom Bacillati; phylum Bacillota; class Bacilli; order Caryophanales; family Bacillaceae; genus Thalassobacillus; species Thalassobacillus sp. C254. The sequence continues at coordinate 197,322 of NZ_BAXQ01000001.1, forward strand.
CGATTGAAGCTCTAGTTTCTCTTTCCTCAATATCTTCCGTTCTCTTTTTTGAGGTCGTCTTCTGCACAAATTCTTCAATCTCTTGACTGTCATCTTCCGGAATGACGCTTACTGGATTTTCCTCTATGTCGGGGTATTGATTCGTGCCAACAAATACCTTTTTGCGGTGATTTATATCAATTTCTTTTCTTGAGGAAATGTCTTCTACCCTTTTTTGTACTGCACCGTTTTCTATCGCTTTTGTCATTCCACCTTTCCGTTCTATTTCCTGAAACAATTTCCACGCTTTCTCTGCCAGTTCATTTGTCATGGTTTCAATATAATACGAACCCCCTGCCGCGTCTGCCGTTTTCCCTATATGTGCTTCTTCCTGCAAAATCACCTGGGTATTTCTTGCTATTCGGCGGGAAAAAGAGGTAGGTTTTTGGAAGCTTTCATCAAATGGGCTCACCTGTATACTGTCTGCCTGACCAATTGCTGCTGAGAAGGCTTCCGATGAAGCTCTTAGTATATTGACATATGGATCATACAGAGTCTTTGTCCAAGAAGAGGTTCTTGCATGGATATTCATCTTCCTTGCCTTTTCGTCCTCTGTATAGCTGCCATAACGTTTGCCCACAAAGAACGAGCTGCTCTCAGCTTTGCTATTTCTAAAAAATAATCTGACCCGATAGAAAATTGAAAACGGATCCTTTTCGCAGCCTCCTCAGGAGGAATTTTCCGTTCCTTTAATTCTTCTATATAAGTTACTGCTGTAGCCAGTGCATAAGCTAACTCTTCAACTGCGCTTGCCCCTCCATTATGATAGGGAGAAGTGGAAACAAGTATCGTTTTCACCGGGCACTCTTGTTCCTGACACCACCGAACGATTTCAGCCATCCCATTAAAAATCTTTTCAAGTTCATAAGTTAACTCTCCTTTTATTACCCAGGCACCAAAAGGATCAGCCGCTATACTTCCTTTCAGTTCTTTAACGCTTCCATCTAAAGCAGCTAAAAAAAGGGAAAAAACAGGAAGAGGATGCTCCCCGGTTTCAACATGAAAAGGAACGTCTGCCGCTTCTATGCTTTGTAAAGCCGTTTTTACATCCTCTGCATTACAAATGGAGAGTCCTTCTTTTCCCGCTGCTTCTTTTCCATCGAATGGATCGATTCCAAGCTTTACATTTTGGTCCAGCATAATGACCAAAGAATTTTGTCCTCGTTGAATATCATGCTTTAATGCACAGTGGAATCTCTCCGGCGTACTCTCTCTTATTTCCTGTGAAATCTCCCAGGGTGTTTTCACAGGAAGCGAAGTTGAAGTACCCCGAGTATAGGGAAATTGTCCTGGCATTACATTTATAAAAGGCAAGCCGGCAATATCCTCTTTTCTGTAAAGGGGATGGATCGTAATCCCTTCGTAAGTCTGGGTAAGAAGCTTGCGTTCATAGGATGCTCCTTTTAACGATTTCTCTGCTGTTTCCTTCCAGGAGACTGTAGCCGGAATAGGAAAGTCGCAAATTTGTTCCATTGTTTTTTTAACATCCTCTTGATTCATGTTTTTCACCTTCTTTCCTAGAGTGGAATATTGCCATGCTTTTTCTTTGGATTTTCTTTCTTTTTATTTTTCAGCATTTCAAGGGCACTTGCCAGTACCTTTCTCGTGTCTCTTGGATCAATGACATCATCCACCATCCCATTTCTCGCAGCAATATAAGTTGGCAAATCGTTCTCTGTATTCTTCTATTTTTTCCTTACGGGTTCTTTCAGGATCGCTGCTTTCCTTAATTTCTTTAGCAAAAATAATATTGGCTGCCCCTCCAGGCCCCATCACGGCTATTTCAGCGTTTGGCCATGCATATACTAAATCCGCGCCTATGGCCTTACTATTTAACGCAACATAAGCTCCTCCAAAAGCCTTTCTCAAAATGACTGTCAGCTTTGGCACTGTAGCTTCCGAATAGGCATAGAGAATTTTGGCCCCGTGACGTATAATTCCCCCGTGTTCCTGCTGCACCCCAGGTATAAAACCGCTTACATCTTCAAATGTAATAAGAGGAATGTTGAAGCAGTCACAAAACCTGATAAAACGAGAGCATTTATCTGAAGAATCAATGTCTAACCCCCCGGCCATCATTTTAGGATTGTTAGCCACCACTCCTACTGTTTCCCCGTTAATTCTTCCAAAGCCTACTACTATATTTTTTGCAAACCCCGCTTGAACTTCCATGAAATCTTCATTATCCACAATCTTGGCAATAACCTTTCGTACGTCGTACACTTTCATGCTGTCTACAGGGACGATATCCAGTAATTCATCCACCCGGTCCTCAGTATCCCTGGCATTGTTTTTTTCTGCCTTTGGCGGCTTTTCTTCAAAATTTGAAGGAAGATAACTGATGAGGCGTCTCACTTCTCCGAGTACCTCTTCTTCTGAAGCTGCTGTAAAATGGGCATTCCCGCTTTTGGTAGAATGAACGGCAGCACCGCCCAGATCTTCACTGTTAATGTTGGCACCGGTGACGCTTTCGATCACTTTTGGACCCGTAATAAACATCTGGCTTGTTTTTTCAACCATGAACACAAAATCAGTAATAGCTGGAGAATATACAGCACCCCCGGCACACGGGCCCATTATGACTGAAATTTGCGGGACGACTCCGGAGTATATAGAATTGCGATAAAAGACTTGTCCATAGCCATCCAAAGACAACACACCTTCTTGAATGCGGGCGCCTCCTGAATCATTCAACCCGATAATCGGTGCTCCGTTCTCCGCTGCCAAATCCATAATTTTCGCAATTTTTAGAGCGTGCATTTCTCCAAGGGCGCCTCCAAAGACCGTGAAATCCTGGGCAAATAGAAATATCGTTTTTTCATTTATTTTCGCGTACCCTGTCACGACTCCTTCTCCAGGTGATTCGGCACCCCCAAAATCCATCCCTCTGTTTTCAATAAAAGGATTCAATCTACGAAACTTCCCTCGTCTACTAACACGTCAATTCTTTCTCTGGCAGTAAGCTTTCCCCTGTCATGCTGGGCATCAATTCTCTTGACCCCTCCGCCTAACTTAACCTTTTCCCGCCGAAGTTCCATTTCTTCTATTTTTGAAAACATATCATCCATGCTGCATCCTCCTTAAAAACTGTAATTGTGTAAGTATTTGAAACCGTGCTAAAAAGCGGATTTGAAAAGCCGTCTCATTCCTTCTTCTTCTCCATAAAGCACGGCTGGGTATAAAAAAGGGCCTGCTTTCATAACAGGCCCTTTAAAGGTGTACTAGTTCGGCTTAACAAGAAAAAGGGGCTGTCCATATTCAACAAGTTCTCCATTTTCCACAAGAACCTCAACAATTTCCCCGCTTACTTCTGCTTCTAGTTCATTCATTAGCTTCATTGCCTCTACAATACAAACTACTGTATCCGGAGAGACTTTGTCTCCTTCTTTTACGTAAGGATCAGACTCTGGATTCGGCGCTTCATAAAACGTTCCTACCATTGGAGAGGTAATTTTCTTTAATGAATCATCATTATGTTTGCTTGCCGCTTCATTTTTTGGCTTTTCACTGCCTTGGTCTTGCTTTGGCTCTTCTGCTTTCGGCTGTTCCGGCTGCGGGGCAGGTACTGGCGCTGGTGCTGTCTGCACTGCTGCTTGCGGTACACTCACTGTCTGTTGGACACCTTCTTTGCGGATGGTGATTTTTTCTTTTATTTTCTCCGCGGATCTCAACCTCGCCAATAGATGAGTTGTCGATGGCTCTGATCAATTCTTTTATTTCATTTACTTTAAACATGTTCATTCACTCCTTTTAAAGGCTGCTGAAATTTGTAGGACGTAAAAATAACCTTTGATAGGCCGGATTTTCCAAAGCTGTTTTAGTGAGCACAGAATGCAAAATTAAATCTGCATAGATGTCAGCTATATCATTAACTGAATATTCTCCTGTATCTTTATACCATTTATAGGTCCAGTTTATCATTCCGAAAATCGCCATGGACATGATCGGAACAGGTATTTCCTTTCTAAACTCCCCTTCGGTAATTCCTTCTCTCACCACTGAAAACATTAGCTCTTTATACTTGTTTCTTTTCTTTTTTATTTCGGTAAAATACTCCGGAGCAAGATATAGACTCTCCTGGTAGAAAACTGTTACATGAGCTCTGTACATTTCAAACATTTTAACAAATGACCTTACAGTTGCGTACAGCTTCTCTGTTGGAGTTCCGTACCTCGAATGAGCTTCTACAGCTTTATCAAGCACATATGTAATAAATGAATCATGGATGGTATATAGAAGCTCGTCTTTTGATTTAAAATTATGGTAAAAGCCGCCCTTTGACGTCCGGCTTTCTCTCACAATTTTGTCCACTGTCACAGCATGAAAACCATATTCTTCAAAAAGTTTTAAAGCAGCTTCTGTGATGCGCTCCTTGGTTGGTTTCTCGGCCATGTTCATCACCTGCTCTTTCCCAAATTACCTCCCTTATAAAAGCTTTGTCTTATCGAGAAAGCTAGTATCAAAGGTGCCGTTTATAAAGTCTTCGTTTTCCATTAGTTTTAAATGGAAAGGGATGGTCGTGTCTACTCCTTCAACGACAAATTCCATCAACGCTCTTTTCATTCGTGAAATGGCTTCTTCCCTCGTTTTTCCTCTGACAATAAGCTTGGCCACCATGGAATCATAGAAAGGTGTAATCGTGAAGCAGGATACATTGCACTGTCAATGCGGACACCTAAGCCGCCAGGAGGAAGGTACATATCAAGCTTCCCTGGTGAAGGCATAAATCCTTTTTCCGGATTTTCTGCATTGATACGGCATTCGATAGCCCAGCCATCAATCACAATTTCTTCTTGACTTACAGAAAGCTTTTCTCCAGCCGCTGCTTTAATTTGTTCTTTTATAAGGTCTATGCCTGTGACTTCTTCGGTTACTGGATGTTCTACTTGTATTCTCGTATTCATTTCCATAAAATAGAAATTTTTGTGTTTATCTAATAAAAACTCTACAGTCCCCGCACCACAGTAATTAACCGCCTGGGCTGCTTTTACTGCAGCAGTTCCCATCGCTTCTCTGATGTCTTCGTCTAAAGCTGGAGAGGGTGCTTCTTCAACCAGCTTTTGATGACGCCTTTGAATGGAACAATCCCGCTCTCCAAAATGAACAACATTTCCGTGGGAGTCAGCCATAACCTGAATTTCGACGTGGCGAGGTTCTTCCACAAATTTCTCTAAATACACACCCGGGTTTCCAAATGCGGTGGCAGCTTCCTGCTGGGCCATAGAAATGGCTTTTTTCAGCTCTCCTGCTTCATAGGCTACCCGCATTCCTTTTCCTCCGCCGCCTGCTGTAGCCTTGACAATCACCGGGTATCCAATTTCTTCAGCGGTTTTGAGAGCTTCTGATTCTTCTTCAATAATTCCGTCTGTCCCTGGAACTATCGGCACTCCGGCCTCTGCCATTGTTTCACGTGCCACGGCCTTTGCTCCCATTTTATTTATCGCTTCAGGCGATGGGCCGATAAATGTAATATCATGGTCAGCACACATTTCGGCAAACTCAGCATTTTCAGCCAGGAAACCGTAGCCTGGGTGGATCGCTTCTGCCCTGTCTTCAGTGCCGTGGCTACAAGGTTCGTTTTCTTTAAGTAGCTTTCAGCTGATGAATGAGGACCAATGCAGTAAGCTTCATCTGCCATGAGGACATGCAGGGCTTCTTTATCCGCTTCAGAGTGAACGGCTACTGTTTCAATGCCCAGCTCTCTGCAAGCTCTGATAATTCTAACTGCAATTTCCCCTCGATTGGCTATTAACACTTTCGTAAACATTCCTTCACCCTCTTTGCCATTTCTATCATTTTTTTAAACGCTTACATCCGGTCAGGTTTAGACCGACTGGTCAGTCTGTAATTAAATTCTATGTAAAATTTTTCACTTTGTCAATTTCTTCTTTCAGGAATTTTTCTCTTATATAAAAAAAGTTGTAGTTTCTTTCTCCATTGTATTCTTTCCTCGTTTTTTGCTCAAGTTTTTTCTAATTTTACGTATCTCCTTACCCGTACACTTTAAAAATGGAAAAGCCTCACCGGAAATTCCAATGAGACTTACTGTCTGGAGATAGGAAAGGTAACACAACGAAAACATCCACCTGACTTAATAATTTCAGAAAAGGATACTTCGTACACCGTAAAGCCTGCATTACGTAACTCTTTATTAATTCTTTTACACTTGTCCTGGCTGATTACTGTATTATGACCGATTGAAAAGATATTGACACCAAGGTTAAACTGCTCTTCCTCTGTGACTTCTATGCATTTATACCTTGAACGTAATGTATCGGCCCACTCTTCAGACATTGCATCGGGATACAACAGCGCATATTCTTCGGAAAAAGGATTAAACACACAGTCTAAATGCAGATACTTGTCTTCGATTGGTACTTTCTCCACACTTCTCCCAGGAAATAAAACAGCAAGCTCTTCTATAGCAGAAGCTTCCGTTCTCCCGCTTTGTCCAACGTAGATATTATTCTTGCTTATTACCACATCTCCGCCTTCTAAGGCTCCTTTTGTAATCTCATAATATTTTATTCCATGTTCCTTCAACCAGCCTTTGAATACTTCTGTCTCTTTCTTCCGAATGTTTTGCTTCATTTTTCCTACAACCAGGATATTGTCAATCACTACTCCTAAATCCCTCGTGTAGACTTGTTCAGGCAGAGCCTCGTCTACAGCCAGTGTATGAACCTTTACCTGTTCTCTTTCAAACACCTCGATCATGTTATTATGCTGTTTAACAGCTTCTTTCTTATCAATATTTGACCCTGCATATTCTTCCTGTGTATCGTTGATGATTTCCTGAATTTCCATCGCTCTAGGAGAACATACGATGACCTCTTTTAATGTATCAAAATCTGTTTTTACCTGCGGCATACTCGCAACCTTCACTGTTTACCCCTCCTTGGTTATTTTATTATTCCTCCCTTCGTACCTTTTCACACTCTTTTTATTCTCATTATTACAGGCAGGAAATATAGGAAAAGAAATACAAGGTGAGTTCCTCTTGTATTTTTCAAAATTTTTTAATTTTTTGAGGCGGAGTAAGAGCTCTTTCGTTTGAAATTCTTTTCTTGGTGGTATAATGAAGATATGAAGAGAAAGCGGAAGCATCAAAGGATAAATTTGGATACTATAAGAAGGGAGACCGATGATATTAGACAATGAAATTGTTGAAGAGAAAGTAAAAAGTCTTAACGGATGGAAACGGGCGGATGAAAAAACCATAGAGCGAGTGTATACATTCTCGGATTTTCTTAATGGTATTCATTTTGTCAACAAAATTGCTGAACACGCCGAAACAGTAAACCACCATCCACATCTTACTATAAACCATACAGAGATCACTGTCCGATTGACCACGGTGGACGCTGGAGGAATCACCGAAAAAGATATCCGCTCAGCTTTTGAATATAATCGATTAATTTCCACAGTTCATGCATAAAATAAACAAGGTACGGAGACGCAAATTGATTTTTTGCATATAGTAGTAGTACAACAAGCTCCGACCAATTGAGGTGATAAAGATGAGCTATCAAGAGAGCAGAATGAAAAAACTTTTGGAGACCGACCGATTTCTCCATCACACGTTTGAAGAGATAAAGAGAAGCATTGGTGATGAGGATGAAGCCTTAAAAATGGTATTTGATGCTTACGTCCTGAAAGAGCCAATGATGAGGAACGCATACGTGCACTTGACGTAATGGCGAGGGTCTCCCTTAAATGGGGTGCCCTCTTTAATTTTTTTGTTCTCCTGCTTGTCCTCTTCTTTCTGTTTGAAACAGGAATGTACAGGGTAAGGAAGCCTTATACACGTCTTTTTGGTTTCAATAAGGAGGAGAACATAGTGGCAGAAGACCAAAATCATCAATCTAACGACAATCCACCTAAAGAGGAAAAACGTCTGGAGAAAACAAGACGACGCCCGGAGCATGAGGAAGTAACACGTCTGGAAAAAATTGCTGATCGTCTTGATGAAGTGACGACAAAAGGGCGCTTTAAGGATATGCTTATCACTTCACAAGTCCCAAAGAAGTAATAAAAACAAACCTGATTGCCGGGATTGCCCGCGGCGTGGGGCTTACGTTAGGGACAGCAATCTTTTTGGCTTTACTTATATTCATCCTTAACTTATTCGTTTCCGCTCCTCTTGTCGGCGAATATATAGCTGATATGTTGGATTTTATCGATGAACAAAGGGAAAATGGAGAACCTGGCGAATAAGTTATATATACCATATTTTAATTATGTGAGCAGGAGGAATTTTTATGGATCTATTAGGCATTGGAGTATTAGTTTTTGCAATCGCGTTTTTAATTTTAGTCATCTTCCTAATTAAAGCTTTGAACTCCCTTACAAAAGTACTCGGGGGAGTTGAGGAGACCGTCGGTAAGCTTCCTGATCAAATGGATGAAATTTCAAAGCAGACTGAAGTTATCCTCCATAACAGCAATGAGACGATTCTAGACTTAAACCAGAAAATGGATGATTTAAATCCAATTTTTCATATTGTAAGAGATACCGGGGAAGCGTCACAAAGACTTTCTTCTTCGTTGGTAGACATCACTAACTCCTTTAAGAAAGACTCCACTGAGGGCTCTTCTAAGGTAAAAGAGAAAAACATGGGCGGGTTGTACGGAGCACTGGCTCTCACTTATTTCCTTGCACAGAAAAGAAAAACGTTAAAGGATGAATTCCAACAACAAGGAGCAGGCAATCCATGATGAAGGAAAGCCATATCCCTAAACAGCCCAGCCGTTTATTTTCTCTCAGTGCCGGCGCAGGTTTAGGTGCTCTTATTGGAGCAGGGCTTACCCTGCTCTTTGCCCCTGCAGACGGCAAGACTTCCAGAATGAAAGCTACTGATACAGCAGGGAAAGTCAAAAATATCCCATCTAGATTAAAATCCAGAATTGAAGAGCAAAAAAGCCAGCTGCTGGTAAGAGGCAGTGAGGTATATGGAAAGATTCATGAAGATATGTCAGTCCTAAAAAAAGAAGCAAGATTATCTTTGCGTAAAGACGAGGAACATGAGCCGGAAAATAAGGAATAAAATAAAGGCAATCCTCTTTTGAGGTCTTCAGGGTGGTAAGAATCTTTTCTTACCACCCTATATTTGTCGTACTGATCCATTGCTTCAAAACAAATGCTTAACATAAATATTCAACCACAAAAAGGTGTCTCATCCAGATCATTAATCATGTGACCTTTCGAGACACCTTTTACTTGTTGTGCTATTTATTTCTGCAAGGTCACGCTCTGAAGAATTCCCTGCATAATGCTCGTTATCAGCGATTATCAACCGTTTCTGGATTCATATCATGGTTCATGAGTCTGTACTCTGCCATTTCTTCATACTTCGTGCCAGGCTTTCCATAGTTCACATAAGGATCTATTGAAATGCCCCCTCTTGGGTGAATTTCCCCCATACTTCGATATACCGTGGATCCATCAAATCCACCAGGTCGTTTAAAATAATATTCATTGCATCTTCATGGAAATCTCCGTGATTTCTAAAACTGAATAAATACAGTTTTAACGACTTACTTTCCACCATCTTAATATCCGGGATATAGCTGATATACACAGTAGCAAAATCAGGCTGACCAGTTTTAGGACATAGAGTGGTAAACTCAGGGCAATTAAATTTTACAAAATAATCTCTTTTCGGATGATGATTATCAAAGGTTTCTAACACAGAAGGATCATAATCAAACTGATATGTTGTATTTTGGCTCCCCAGATGTGTAACCTCAGTTAAGTCAGTTTCTTTTCTCCCTGACATCATAAATCTCCTTTCGTCTTACACTCCCTGCTTATTTCCCCATAACAAAGCGTGAAGTTGAGGCAGCACCTTCACATTATTGAAATCCTCAGATTTGGTCACTGTGTCTACCAGCCATTCATATTTAGTTAACAGCCGGTCCCTCACACTTTGATCATCTGCTTCTTTTACATCTTCATTCCCTGCTTGTAAAAAGAAAGGAATGTGGGGATATCTTTGGTGAACAGCGAGTGCATACTTTAAATCCTCTATATCAAAAATAACAATTTTAAAGCTAGCTTGTCCTTTGCCTTCTTCTTTTAACCTTTCAACATAAAAGTCAAGCTGTTGCCAGTTTGTTTTCATGTTAGAACTTGGAGGCTTGGGCGACAACGTTACTTCATCAATGTCGAGCATCCATTCCTGCCACGTGCTTCCCTGTGTTTCCACAGCCGTCTTGATTCCCTGTTGTTTAAGAGTCTGCACAAGGTGGCCGATCCCTTCATGGAGAGCCGGATTTCCTCCCGAAATCGTTACATGACTGTAACGTCCAGGTGCCAGGTCGTTTAACCGGTCCACAATTTCGTCTGTTTTCATCATGTCAGGTTTTTGGCTTCCATCCCATGTAAAAGCTGAATCACACCAGCTGCACCGGTAATCACAGCCAGATGTTCTCACAAACATTGTTTTTTGGCCAATGACCATTCCTTCTCCTTGAATGGTTGGCCCGAATATTTCTAATACAGGAACTTTCTTCATTCAGAGAAATCCTCCTCCTTCGGCCTGTATACCACGTAACTTGTCGGCGTTTCCCGAACAAAGACCTGGAGGCAGCGCGGCTTATTCAAACGCTGGTCAAGTTCCTTTTGGATTCTTTCCCAGATCACACGAGCCACTACTTCAGTCGTAGGAAATTGATTAGGATCTTCTTGAGAAGCATATTCATCATGGTCATTCAATAATGTATGATCATACCGTTTATGAACAATTTCTTTCAATAATTGAAAATTAACTAAAAATCCTGATTCATCAAGGCTGTCTCCCGCTATCGTAACGTTGATGACATACGTGTGACCATGAATATCCTGACACTTGCCTGCCTGCTCATTAGGAATAAAGTGAGCGGCAGCCATATGCATGTCCTTATTAAGTTCATATCGAAATTGATGGTTTACTTGGGGATAGGATTGGTAAAGCATAATTACTCACTCCCCTTTGCCTCTATATATTGTTGATAGCCTCTTTGACGAAGCACACATGCGGGACACTCGCCGCAGCCATCACCACGAATTCCCTCGTAGCATGTGAGTGTCTTATTCTTTACATAATCAAGTCTTCCCATTTTATCAGCAAGCTCCCATGTCTCTGCTTTATCAAGCCACATGAGAGGCGTATGGAGAACAAATTCATTGTCCATTGATAAGTTTAATGAAACGTTTAAAGACTTGATAAATATATCCCGACAGTCCGGATAACCGCTATAATCTGTTTCACATACTCCTGTAATTACATGTTTTGCGCCCTGCTGCTTTGCAAAAATGGCGGCAAAGGACAAGAATAGCAGATTTCTTCCCTCTACAAATGTATTGGGCGGCTGGCCGTCTTTTCCTTCTTCCATCTCGATATCCGCCCGAGTAAGAGCGCTTGGTGACAGCTGGTTCAGTAATTCCATATCCAGCACATGGTGTTCAACTCCAAGCTCTTTGGCAATATCCTTTGCTACATCAATTTCATTGCTGTGACGCTGTCCATATTGAAACGTAACAGCACTTACCTCTTTAAACCGCTCTAAAGCCCAAAAAAGGCATGTAGTGCTGTCTTGGCCGCCGCTAAAGACTACTACAGCTTTATCCTCCTGGAAACTCATCGCGCTTCCTTCCTTTCTCTCTACAAGTCATGCACTTATACCTAACGCAGTCTTATTCAAAACAAGCTGCCTGAAATTTATAATGGGCCCCGCTAAAAATCAATGGTCGTGCAGTCTTAAGCTTTCAGCCCTCCCTCTCTGTGGAGCATTTCTGCATCCGTAAGAGGTTTCCTGAAAACAGGCAGCCTCAATATCCGGCAAGATTGAAAAGCAGCCAGGTGAAGCTTACAGCAAAACCACAGTGGTTTTTAAGCAGAGCCTTACAATGAAGAGATCACAATTCTCTCTTAGTCAGCATTCTTAAATATTTTTACATCATAACGTAAAAAAACACCATCGTCCATTATAGCATTCTCACGCCTAGTGTTCCTATCAATTTCTCCCCATATGTACCGCTTTTCTAACAAAAAAGAGGCCTCCGCCTCTTTTTCAAGCTTCCCTATTCATTTGCTTCTTTATCTAAATATACCTGGCTTCCAACTGCGTTTCGCTGCCCCTGGTACTTTCCACTGTATGGATGGCCTGCTTTTTTATCCATTAACGCAAACACCAGCTGGGCTATTCTTCGGCCTGAGGTCAAACGGATAGGAAGGCGATTTGCATTGTAGAGCTCTAATGTAATTTCTCCTTCAAATCCAGGATCAACCCAGCCTGCATTTTGAATAAACAGCCCCATCCTTCCTATAGAACTTCTCCCCTCAACAAATGCTGTTAAGTGATCAGGGAGCTTTATGTACTCCGTAGTAGTTGCCAGTAAAAAAGAATTTGGAGGGATGACTACTTCTTCACTTTCAAATTCTACATACTTTGCTGGTTTGTCTAAGGCAATGGATTCAATAGAATTTTCATCTATTTTTAAGAAATGTGTTCCCAAGCGGATATCTACAGAAGCGGCTGAATTTGATGCTCTGTCATTGGAGTAATGGCTAAGCTGCCTTCCTCCATCATTTCTCGTATCGTTTGATCTGATAAGATCATCTTTGTGTCACCTCACCATGTTCTCTATTACCGATTTGCTTTATTGTGATGTATATTTTGGCTATCCAAACAAACCGTGTCACTGATCCACAACCCAATAATCATAGTCTTTGTTACAAGTATATATTTTATTGCTATCCTTTCCAAGAAGAAGAACAAAGCCTCAGCTCAAAAAAAACGCTGCCCCGTGTTAGGGGCGGCGCTTCTAATTAGTATCAAAATCTAGCTCTAATTCATAGCCCTGCTCAGATATTACTTTTCCGTGTTTGTAATTTTCCATGAGGTCGTAATAGCTTTCAGTCAGTACTAAAAATCTAGATTCATCTCTTTCATCCAATGCCTCATCAATCATGCGCTGCAACCGCTCTTTATTAAAGTTAAAGACGGCGTATTCCATCATCATTTTTGCGTACAGTGATTGAAGGACCTGTCTAGTCGGACGTCTGCCATGCTTCATGGACTTTACTTTTTTCATAAAGTGCTGTTCATGTGTTGGATGTAGCATGTTCGTCGAACCCCCTATCTGAACCGAAATATAGTTTCGTTTCCCTATGAATTGGCGGGTGACGCGCGGATGTAGAGGCTCGGATGTTTTTTTAATTGTTAATTAAAAGATACCCGCCTGACGCTTGCCTTAAACTCTTTCATTTGGTCTTCAGGAATAATTACTTAAGCCTCTGGGCTGTTTTTTCATAGATGTAAAATTGTTGTTGTTTATAAAATTATTTCCAATGGGCCTTACTTATACCTGTTCTCTTTACTTTTTTCTAAAAAATTACATGCATAACGAGTGTTGCCATTCCTGAGGTACGTAATTACTTCTCTTTCCAGCTGAATTTTTCCTCTCCTTACCCTGAATATATTCTGGAATTATGAACTTGTTTTGTGTCTACCCTTCTCCTTTCGTTTCAAAACGACTTGTATCTATATACCTGATGCTTGTTTACCTGTAATACCTTCTGCGGCTGCTTGCACGGCTATCATTAATGCTTTTTTTGATAAGTAAATGTCATGGAAGGAAGATGAGGCGGGCCAAGGTCATCTCCGGGGTGGCAGGAAAGTGGATAAACCCTGCTTTGGCCGTTATTTCTTTTTCTCTAAGAAAATAAAGAACCTGGTATAAAGTGGTATTACAAATATATGTACCTGCTGTATTTGAAATCTCAGCCGGTATTCCGTTTTGCTGAAGAGCCTCCAACATCTTCCGAAGGGGAGAGTTGAAAATAAACCGTCCGGACCGTTCATTTGAATAGGTTTGTCCACTGGCTTTTCCCCCGTGTTGTCCCCTTTTTCACCTTCTCCCTTTGTGTCTTGAATATTGATCCCTATCCTCTCAAGACTGATAGCACTTCTGCCATAAGCGAGCCCGCAGGAAATGATAATATCAGGTTTTTCTTTCTCTATTGCCTCAAGCAGTGATTGGGCGCACGTTTCATATATGACAGGCAGCTGTATGCTTTTAAGCTCTATATTGGCCCACGGCTGCTGTTCTTCCAGCTCTTTAACCAGCTGCACTGTTGGATTGACTTCCAAGCCTCCAAAAGGCTCAAACCCTGAACATAAAACTTTTATTTTCATTTTATTTCTCCCTTTCTTAATTTCTAGTTTTTTTCGTTTCAATGTTTTTAATTCTTATAGGAAGGAAATACACTCTGCAGAAAGCACTATAGGAGCAATTTCCTATATTTAGCAATTATTTATGCCATAAGGAGGTTTTTACTATGGAAAGCCACGTAAAAAAAGGAGGCCGTCACGAGTTTACCCAGACGGGACGTCCTGCCGTCCGAGGAACACAGGGAGCTGTGACCTCTCCCCATTATCTTGCCACTCAGGCAGGAAAATCAATTCTTCAGCAAGGAGGACATGCGGTAGATGCTGCGATCAGTATGAATGCAGTCTTATGTGTAGTCCTCCCTCATATGGCAGGTCTAGGCGGAGATTTATTTTCCATCATTTCAGACAGGAAAGAATCAAATATTCAAGCTATCAATGGCAGCGGCAGATCAGGCCTGAAGGCTGCTATTGGTTTTTACAAAGAAAAAGGTTATGACGAAATCCCCGACCGAGGCCCTCTGTCCTCTAATACGGTCCCTGGTACTGTAAAGGCGTGGGAAGACCTTCACCAGCAATATGGACGAATAAAATGGAAGGATTTGTTTACTGATGCCATTCATTATGCCCAAAATGGGTTTCCTCTCTCTTCTAAGGTAGCTCAGTTTATCTTTGATAAACAGGAGGTGCTGAGTCAGCATTCCAAAACAGCTGACATCTTTCTTCCTGACGGGAAGCCTGTCGCTGAAGGAGCGGTTTTCAAACAGCCTGATCTTGCACAATCGCTTGCTTTGATTGGGGAAAAAGGAGCAGAAGTTTTCTACCAGGGAGATCTCGCGGAAAAGATTGTTCAAAGTCTTCAAGAAGAAGGCGGAGTCCTTACACTTGAGGATTTCTCCAATCACGAGTCTACCTGGGAAAAACCAGCCTCGACGTCGTATGGTTCTTATGAAATCCATGAGCTTCACCCTAATACTCAAGGTCTGGCTACATTAATGATGTTAAACGTGTTAAAGAAATTTGACCTTCCCTCCATTGGGGATCACACTCCGGACTATTATCACCTCATGGCAGAAGCCGCCAAGCTGTCTTTTCATTATCGAGACGAATGGGTAACAGATCCTGAATTCTTGTCAATTCCTGTTGAAAAGCTGCTGTCTGAAGAGCATACCGATAAAATCTTTGAAAAACTTGATTGGAGAAAAGCTTACCCATTAGACAAGCTTCCGGAAATGCCAAAGGTGAGTACAAGCAAGGATACAACATTCATGGCAGCTGTTGACAGCGAAGGAAATGCCTGCTCATTGATTCAAAGTATTTACCATGAGTTTGGTTCAGGATTCGTTCCTGAAGATACAGGGATTCTTTTACAAAACCGCGGTTCCTTCTTTGAGCTTGATGCTGAGCATCCAAATGCATTAGAGCCTGAAAAAAGAACCTTTCATACTATTATACCAGCGATGGCTACTAAAGAAGGCAAGCCCTTTATGCTGTTTGGAACCATGGGAGGAGAAGGACAGCCACAGACCCAGGCCGCTTTGTTCACCCGCGTAGTGGAGTTTGGTTATGACATCCAACAGGCTATCGAAGCACCTCGGTGGCTTTACGGCCGCACGTGGGGTGAGGACAGCTCCTCTTTAAAGCTAGAAAGCAGAATACCAGATTCGATAGCGGGGGAACTTGCAAACCGCGGCCACGAAATTGAAAAAACTGAGAGCTTTTCTCAGCAAATGGGACATGCTCAAGGCATTGTGATCGATGAGAAAACCGGAGTCTATAGTGCCGGGGCTGATCCTAGAGGAGACGGGATTGCTTTATCCTGGTAATATTCTAATCTTACATTGGAGGTTTGCATCATGGAAGAACTACCGGTAGATTTTCTGCACTGGGGCGTAGCTGTACTGCCCCTGGTGCTTCTCTTAATCATGCTTGTTGTGCTGAAGTGGTCCGGACAGTTAGCCGGCGGGGTTGCTCTGGCTGTTGCTGCCGCTTCAGCCTTTCTATTATACGAGGCCCCGCTCGATAACGTGGCTGTAGGTGTCGGTCAGGGGCTGTGGGATGCTTTCTTTATTCTTCTTGTCGTCTGGCCTGCCCTTCTTCTTTATCAAACGACAAAAGAAGCAGGAGCCTTTACTGCCATACGAGAAGGAATCCAGGAACATAGCCGTAATTATTTGTTTCTCATCCTCGCTTTTGGCTGGGTGTTTGCCTCTTTTCTTCAGGGAATCGCAGGCTTTGGAGCTCCGATTGCTGTTGTTGCGCCTCTTCTGATCGGTTTAGGCGTGAAACCTGTCACAGCCGTTGTTATTCCACTTATCGGTCATGCCTGGGCCAATATGTTTGGCACGTTAGCCGTAGGGTGGATTGCAACCATTAACGTTATTGAGCTTCAGGAACAAAGTCTTACACTCTTATACACAGGTATACTATTATGGATTCCTAATATTATTGCCGGCTTTATGATCTGCTGGCTGTTTGCGAAATGGAAAGGTGTAAAAGAAGGCTTCTGGGTCGTTATTATCATTTCTGCCATCCATGGCGGCGGCCAGGTTGCCTTGACTCAGATTAACCCGACTTTAAGCAACTTTGTTCCAGCTGCCGTAGCCCTTGGTGTGTTATTTCTAATGGCTAGAAGAGACAAGTACAAGGAAAAAACAGATCTCGAAGATGAATCTGACATTCTCGAAGAAAGTGATTCCGATGACGACGAGCCAAAAGCTGACATGGGACTGCACAAAGCCTTTATGCCCTACTACGTCTTAACAGGGCTTTCCATTCTTATGCTTGGCATCCCGTTTATCCATGATTTTCTTGATCAGTTTGAATTCGGCCCTCCTTTCCCAGCTGTTGAAACAGGGTATGGATTTGAACAGGAAGCTGAAGAAGCCTATTCGCCGATCGCTCCTCTGACTCATCCAGGAATGTACTTGTTCATTTCCGTCATTTTTGGTTACTTCTGGTATAAAAAATTAGGAAAATATAACAACAAAGCAGGCAAGGATATTCTCACCGGGTTTAAGGACAATGCTGTCGGCGCATCACTTGCCATTTCTGCCTTTTTAACGATGACTCAGGTTCTTGAAAACTCCGGGCAGACAACAGTTCTCGCCTTAGGTATTGCTGAAGTCTCCCCTCCTGCTGTTTATGTTGCTTTAGCAAGTTTAATTGGGGTTATAGGATCGTTTATGACATCCTCCAATACTTCGTCCAATATCTTGTTTTCACCGCTTCACGGCTCAGTTTCCCAAACAATGGATGAGCTCAGGCTTTCTCATCTCATTGCAGCTCAGTCTGCCGGCGGGGCTATCGGTAACTCTATTTCACCGGCAAACGTTATCCTGGGGACGAGCACAGCAGGGCTCAAAGGAAAAGACGCGGAAGTATTTAAGCCTACTCTTCTCTTTTCCCTTATTTCTGTCTTCTTTGTAGCCTTGCTTTCTGTTGTGTTTCACTTTGTCTTTCCTGGATAAACGATGCATTGGAACAAAATCATCTCGTATATGACATGGCTCTCACCTAAACAGAGTGAGGGCCTTTTTTTACCTGGTTTTTGACCTACTTACTTATCCTTTCTTCCTCCAATATTTTCCCCTCTTAAATTTTTTCTTGTATAAAAATCTTCACATCGCTATAATAATAAACAAACATACGTTCGTATAATGGGAAAAGGAGTGAGAGTCATGCACGTGAAAGAGGAAGAACATATTATGCTTCACTATAGCATTCTCCTGCCTCTTGTAAAAAAGTGCTTGAGAGGGATCTGCAATTAATTGAAAAAGGTCCCTTTAAGCTGAAGGATCCTTATTATCTCTTGATTAATGAATCTCTTCGCTCCCTTCATGAGGATGCACGAAAAGTGAAATCATTTATGCACCAGCGGAAAATGAAAGCTTTTTTGTAGAGAATGATGGAATGTTTTCCCGTTATACGTACACTTGCCGTGGCTACGAAGGATCAATCAGCTACTTAAACGCCAATTTAAAAAGGCAGGCACGCCATTCGATGGATGCTTATTTCAAAGGAAAATCCCCATTAGAGCAAGAGTCTGTCCTTCATAGCTGACCTTTCCTGAGGAATGACAGCATTACTGAAAAAGGATCCCCTCCAGTCTTAAATTGACAAACCATTGTTTTCCACTTATCGTATCTAGTGGCAGTATTTATTTGACTGTAAGAGCTAGAAGCATGTGACTGGGCCGCACCGTCCCGGACCTGTGCTGCGAGGATGTTTTAAGAAAGAGGGGAACATGGTGAAAAAGCAATTTGCCGTCATAGGATTAGGACGTTTTGGCGTAAGTGTCTGCAGAGAATTATATAGCTCGGGCATGATGTACTGGCAATCGATGTGGTTGAAGACAAAGTCAGTGAGATGGTTAATTATTCTACCCACAGCGCAGTAGCAGATGGAACTGATGAGAAATCACTTCGAAGCTTAGGGGTGGGAAATTTTGACCATGTGATCGTAGCCATCGGCGATAACCTTCAAGCCAGCATTTTATGCACCCTGCTCTTAAAGGATATGGATATAATGCAAGTGTGGGTCAAAGCCCAGAACTACAATCACCACAAAGTATTAGAAAAAATAGGCGCTGATAAGATCATCCATCCCGAACATGACATGGGAAACCGCATAGCCCAGCACCTTATTTCTGATAAGGTTATTGATTCTATCGAACTATCTGAAGAATATGCCATTGTGGAGATAGGCGTTTCTAATTCTATACACAACCGCTCGCTTATTGATTTAGATATCCGAGCCAAATATGGCGTTACTGTTTTAGCAATTAGAAGAGGAAAAGATATTAATATTTCCCCGCTTGCTCATGACAAAATCTATAAAGATGATATTTTAATTGTAATTGGGCACAAAAATGATTTAAAACGTTTTGAAGCAGTTACGTAAGTTCCGTTTGTACTTAATTAAGATAGGGAATACTACAGCCATAATAAAAGAGTAAGTGAACGGTGGTAACACTTATCAAACGAGGCTGTACTATTCCCTTTTTCTTTCCCTTTTTCAAACAATCTGTCCTTTTCCCATTCAGCTCTCTGGTACATTGAATAATAATGCCCTGTTACCTACATCTTAATTATTGGAGGGAGATTATGAGTGAAGAAAAGTATACTTATGAAACAAAAAAGCCGGACATCGTCTTTACAGTGTCGGCTATTTTAGTGGCGGCATTTGTTGCCTGGGGGTTTATCAGTCCTTCCCATTTAGAAGCAACAGCCACGGCCGCCCTTAACTTTACAATCGAAACCTTTGGCTGGTTTTATATGATTGTTGCTGCTTTTTTTGTGGCCTTTGTTATTTTCTTAGCCGTCAGTCCTTTTGGAAAGCTGCGGCTCGGTAAACCAGAAGACAGGCCCGAGTATAAATTCTATACGTGGCTTGGAATGCTGTTTTCAGCAGGTATTGGCGTGGGGTTTATCTTTTGGGGGGTTGCTGAACCAGTACTTTATTATGTAGATACTCCTCTTGGCCAGGACGTAGAAACCGAAGCACAGGCAGCCCAACTGGGGCTTCGATACGGAGTCTACCACTGGGCGTTTCACCCATGGGCCATTTTCTCTCTTGTTGCTCTAGCTTTAGGCTACGTGCAGTTTCGAAAAGACCAGCCGGCCTTATCAGTTCAGCCTTTTACCCATTAGTAGGAAACAGAGCTTACGGAGCCTTTGGAAAAGGCATCGATATCTTTGCTGTTCTTGCAACCTCTACAGGAGTTGCTACCACGTTCGGTCTTAGTGCCATGCAAATCAGCGGAGGGCTCTCCTATTTAACAAACATCCCAAACAACGTTATCACCCAAATGATTATTATTGGGATCGTAGCTTTTTTGTTTATGTTCTCAGCAGCAACCGGCGTAAACAAGGGCATTCGTTACTTAAGCGTTATCAACCTGACAATCGGAGCGATTCTGCTCCTGTTTATGATTGCCGTAGGGCCAACCGTTTATATTTTTGAAAATATTACCACTACTCTTGGCGGCTATATTGCTAACCTTGTCCCTATGAGTTTAACGCTGACACCTTTTACTGACAGTGTGTGGCTGGGATCCTTTACAATTTTCTATTGGGCCTGGCATATTGCTGGGCACCATTCATGGGGCTGTTCATCGCCCGTATTTCAAGAGGACGAACAATCAGAGAATTTGTAGCTGGCGTCTTAATTGTTCCATCTCTTCTGGCTGTCGTTTGGTTTACAGCCTTTGGCGGCTCGGCTCTATATCAGGAGATCTTTCATGATGCAGGCATTGCCGCGATTGTCATGGATACTGTAGAGCTTGCTCTCTTTGCCACTCTGGCTGAATTTCCCCTTGGCGGCATTATGAGTGCGCTGGCGGTTATCCTCATTGTTATTTTCTTTATCACATCTGCCGATTCAGCCTCCTATACGCTGGGAGCCATGACGTCACAGGGAAGCTTAAATCCTACCTTGTATGTAAAGCTGGCATGGGGCTTCTTAATTGCCGGGACAGCAGCGGTCCTGCTTCTTTCCGGCGGCCTTGAGGGACTCCAAACCGCATCTATTGTGGCTGCCCTGCCATTTTCATTAATCATGCTTGTTATGGTTGTCTCTATGATGAAAATGTTTATCCAGGACCTAAAGAAAGAAAAGAACCAGGCTCGAGAACGTGAACGAAGACGATTGAAAGAAGAAATTCTTACGGAGCTTGAGGAAGAAATAGAGGACTTCAACCGTGATACATCGTCTTCACCAGCAGAGCAAAAGAAAAAACCTGGAAAAAAATTAATAAACAAAAAGAACAATCCAGAAGATAAAGAAAAGTAATAAGAAAAGGGGCTGGGACAAAACTGTCTCTAAAAAGGAATAAAAGGTGTCAGTTATCGGTTTTGATAGCTGGCACCTTTTTGTTGATCAGAAATGGGTTGATGGCTATAGCAAAAGCCCTCACCGACGGCGAGGGCCTTCTTATTAGCTGGATTTTGTGCCAGCCTCTTTATTAGTAGGTCGATAATTTCAGGAGCTTTTGGATACGGTAAATGAATTTTAAAAATCGGGAAGAGCTTTTGTATGTTTCATAAGCAGCGGTGTGCAAGCCATCTTCGTTGTTCCAGAGACGATTAAAAAACGCTATGGAATCCTTGATTGCCTCATTGCTGACATTGCCTTGGATCTTAACATTTGACTCCAGATTTAAATTTTTCAGGTTCCTTCGAGTGAAGTTTGCTGATCCTGCAATAATGATCGCTTGTTCACCCCGTTTTAAAATAAGCATCTTAGGATGAAACTGCTCTCCCTTTGTTTCATACCATCGTATCTTGATTTTGTCAGCAGTTCTGTTCTTAAGCTCTTCAGCTACTGGCACATTAGGGAGTCCTATTTTAGACTGACCGAAAGCTTCCATGTTCTGGTCAAAGATTATCTTTATTTTTACCCCGCGCCTTGCTGCATTAACCAGCTGTCTAATCATTTTTCTCTCTGATAAATAGAGAGTTGCAATCAGAAGCTCATCACCAGGCTGAGCATCCTCTATTATCTTCAAGGTATCCTTCCATATTTGCCCCTCGGTTAAGACCTGGACGGAGGATTCCCTTTCTTTTACAGGTGAAGAAGATCCTGGCTTCCAAACCGGAAGCTCATGAACTCCGCAATAATCAACGACTGCTTTTTCAGATTCCAATATGTCTTGAATCATTCTCCCTCTGAAAGAATAGCCAATATTTGCATGGTAGGCACTTGCATCATGAGGATTAGCAGAGGTTATTAGTCCCTCTTTTTCAGTAAGGATTACTTTTCGATGATTGGCTTTTATATTAAACATATACAAATAAGCGCGAAGCGTCAGCTGAGGGTGCACTGAGCTCACTGGATGGGGGAGCCATCCCTGACCTCTCACTCCAAGCCATCGTATATAGCTTCTCCAAAATCCTGAAAACAACGGATTGGAATCCCGGAGAAGTTCAAGCTTTGTTATCACTACCTCTACCCCATGCTCTTTTAACCTTTCAATATGAGGAGACTCATGAAATCCGTACACAGTGTTTACGGGATCAGTGATAAATAAAATTCTCATCTGAGGTTTATCTTGTTTCTTTCGGATAAGTTCCTCTGTTAATTGATCAGCCAGAGGAGGGAACTTTACTTTTTCTTTGTAGTAATCATTAAATAAAAACAAATCACAAACGATAAATTCCTCAGCCTCTTCTATCATTGAACATACTTTGTCATATAATGGTGTTTCCCAATGGCTTTGCTGTTCAGTATCATAACGCAGATTATAATGAAAACGGATAGCACTATCATTATGAATCTTTCCCCGGTAAGAAAGACCTTTGGGCAGCGGCTTATAAATACCGTACACCATGACTGCTAAAGGAATGAGCCAAAAAAGCTTTTTCAGTAATTTCGTCATACATGTAAGGCCGTCCTGGCGGTCCTGTTCCCTCCTTTACAACACCTGGCTATTATTTATTTTTTCACTAAAACTTCTTTTCCCCTTCTCTATCTTTCCCTAAACCCGAGCAAAGAGAACTGAAAAAGAACGTTTTTCCAGTTAAAAACTATGTAAGATAATTATACTTAGTATTGGTAAAAAAATTTTCACTGTATTACACTGATTTTATAGGATACAGGAGTTATTATATACTTTCCTTATCCCGCTTTCTTCGCAAAGGAAGGGATGTTATGCAACTTACAATCTATACCGATTATTCGCTAAGAGTTCTTCTTTATTTAGCTACTGTTCCCCGTCCCTCATTAACAAGTATTCGGGAAATTTCTGATAGCTATAATATTTCCTACCACCATTTAACAAAGGTGGCCCACGAACTAGCTAAAACTGGTCTTATCACTACCATAAAAGGAAGAAATGGAGGTATACGTCTTGCCAAAGATCCTGAGGACATTAACTTAGGATGGGTTGTCAGGCAAACAGAAGATAACCTGGACTTAGTTGAATGCTTTAACGCTGAAAAGAATACTTGCATTTTATCAGGTAGATGCCGCCTTAAAGGAGTACTTAAGGAAGCCCTTCACGCCTATTTAAGTGTTCTTGATAAATATACCCTGGCGGATATGCTTACAAATCCTGAGGAGCTGAGCCTTCTCTTGAAAACGCTGAAATAGTCTATTGTTGAGAATAGACTATTTTTTATTGCTTTTATCCTGTACCTGGTATATCTGAGCCCATCACACACTACCGCTCACGCTCACTTTTGTATGCTGCCTGCTTCCATGGTAATATATATTCTTATGAGGGTATTGTCACCCACATTTTGTGTCTGCAGGGGGAAAACCATGAAATGGATAATCATTGCTGCTGTATTTATTGGCGGGGCAGCAGGGACGTATTTTCGTTATATCATTAACTTTCAAACACTTTTCTTAGGATACCCAATTGGAACCATTATAGAAAATATTTTAGGAAGCTTTCTTCTTGGTTTGTTTGCCGGCCTTATTACATATATCTCCCTCAAAGAATGGGTAAAGGCAGGGTTTGGAGCAGGGTTTTGCGGCGGATTTACTACCATGTCAACTTTGGCTGCTGATACCTTTTTTCTAGCGGGGATTCACCCTGTAGTCCAGCCATTGGTCTATCTATCTATTTCTCTTATCGGCGGTTTGACATTTGCCTTTACAGGTTTCTTCCTTGGTCTGAAAATAGGAAAGAAGCAAAAAAGCCGTGAGGTGACCATACGATGAATATTCTCTGGGTGTTAACAGGCGGTGGATTAGGAGCCGTTGCAAGGTATCTGGCGGGCGTATGGCTTATGAGTCGTTTTCCCGAGCCTCCCTTCCCTGTAGCTATGCTCATCGTGAATCTTGTGGGTTCTCTGGGACTCGGCTTTTTCTTTGGTTTATATTTTCAGGCGATTCCCCTTGAAGCTTATGATGATTCATTGTACCTTTTCCTGGGGTTGGGCTTTTTTGGTGCTTTCACCACTTTTTCCACCTTTAGCACCGAAACAGTAACCTTCTATACAAGAAGAAGAAAAAGCAGGCAGCTTTCTATGTACTTTTCTCTATAGGCGGGAGCATTATTTTATTTTTAGCTGGTTATCTATCATCTTTATTTATGTTAACTGCCTTTTAAAGGTTCTTTTGCATTCCAACAATCTGCTTTGACTGCCAAGTGTGTTGCCCCATATCTTTTTGGAGAGCGTCATGTTTCCTGCCACCGCTTGTATTTATAGAGCTTAAAGAAAAGTTATTATTGGAAGAAGGTCTTTTAGAATGTTTAGAAAAGTATCCACCTCTTTAAAAAAATATAAAGACATTTACTATATACAAGGCAGAGTGGAGTTGTTCGGGCAAGTTTTTCACTTTTACCTGTACGCTCCCCCCGGCTTAATGGTGGATTCAGGGCCTCCCTGCGCGTCTGAGGCAGCCTTTCAGCTTGCTCAGGCTGTCAGGCCCTCCGGCATCTTCCTAACCCATCATCATGAAGACCATTCCGGCAATATAAAGAGTCTGGCAGAAGCAACTGGAGCTTCTGTTTACATGGGTGAGCAGACAAAAGCTGAGTTGAAAAAGGGCTTTGACCTTCCCTTTTACCGTAAAGCAATGTGGGGAAATCCTCACAGCTTCTTCGATGGAGAAGCAGCTGATAAACACTTGCAGATTGATTCAAAAACATTTGAAGTCATTTATACACCAGGACATTCGTTTGACCATTATGTTTTATATGATCCTGACACCACTCATCTCTATACCGGTGATTTATTTCTGGGAACTCATTTAAAATATGGAATGAAGGAAGAATCAGTTCCTGATATGATTGCGTCCCTTGAAAAAGTCCTCGCATTAAAGGTAGGCAACGTATTCTGCGGGCACGCTGGCATTGTACCTAAAGGAAGAGAAGCATTGGAAAAGAAAAAAGAGTTCTTGGAGTGGCTGCAGGAAGAAACACTTTATTACCACTATCAAGGTTTATCCTCCAAGGAGATTACCCGCCTGCTTTTTCATAAAGGCAAGACAAAATCCGTTCTTACGACAGGAGATTTTCTCCTCGCCACCTGGTTAACTCTATATTGTCTGCTAAGCAACTATAAAAAGCCTGCTCTCTAAACGAATGAGCAGGCTTTTAATATACTTTTCTTTTATTCATTCTATAAATTGACCACTTTCCCGCTTCTATACTAAAAATAGCAATATGACTAGGAGAAGAGGACTCGCTGTGTATCATCATTTCCGAAACTGCCTCTGCAATCTGAATTTTAACCTTGGCCTCTTTTTCAAACAAATACCCTTTCAGCAGCCGCTGCTCTCGTACAAGAGGCACTGTCAAATGTTTCGTAGAAAGAGCTCTCGGAAACTCTTTATATTGTACATATCCGGCCAGGTAACCATCTTCATTTTCAATGCGAGGAAGGAGGTGGTTCGCAGCATGGATGAGCCATAAATAGTAAAGGGTATCACTAGTAAACCACAGAGGAGAAACCTTATCTCTCCAATGCTTTTTCATGATGTCTAACAGCTGGATCTCCGTGCGTTGGTCAGGAGCAAGAAGCAATGACTCAGCCACAACGTTATTGACAGCTTCCTGAACAGCAATTTTCCAACTTTCCATGCCTTCGTTTGAAAATTGATTCCTTACGAACAAAAGAATCGCCCCCTTTACTCTTACTCTCATTCTACTTGACAAAAAAACCCTTTGTAAATAAAGATTTTGAACTATTAGCCATTTTTACACAAAAACCAATAAATCTATCCAGCATTTACGTTTTTTTGCATGTTTGGAATGAAAAAAGCCGGAGATTCATTGTAAGAATCTCCGGCTCACGCTTTTCACAATTCGTAGCCATATTTATAAATACTGAAGAAGAGAAGTTGCTATGCTGAAGTAAATCAGCAGTCCAAGTATATCATTTACTGTTGTAATGAAAGGACCAGAAGCGATAGCAGGATCAAGCTTTAATTTATTAATAATCAATGGAACCGTTGCCCCTATAACTGTAGATATGGTTAAAGAAAGGAAAATAGAAGTTCCGACTATAAAGGCTAATAAGATGTTGCCATCATATAAAATAGGGATCAAGCCCATGAGTACGATCGCACATGCTAAACCAATCATCATCAGTGCCAAGCTCTCTTCGAAGGATTTTAAAAAGACCCTTCTTCTCTAAAGAACCTGTCGCAAGACCACGGACCACAACGGCTAGTGATTGAGTTCCCGTATTACCAGCTGAATCCATAATTAACGGGATAAAAGCCGATAGTATTACAATTGCTTCTAATGTTTCCTCAAACTGGCCAATCACTCCAGCAGTTATCATACCAAAAAACATCAGCAGAATAATCCAGGGTGACCTCTTTTTAGCTGCTTCGAAAGCTGTAACATTTACGTCTGTTGCCCCTCTTGAAGCAGAGAATTCCCCAAGATCTTCGGTTGCTTCTTCTTCAATAACATCAATAACATCATCAACAGTTACAATCCCCACAAGTTCATTTGTACTTGTTACCACTGGTGCTGCCAGGAAGTCATATTTCTGGATAAGGTTGGCCACCTCTTCCTGATCAGTGTTCTCATGCACTGAGACCACTCGCGTACTGATGATATTTATAATCGGTTCATCCGTTGCTGCAATAATCAGATCACGAAGAGAAACAACACCTGCCAATTTATTATACTCGTCAGTTACATATAAGTAGTAAACTGTTTCTGCATCGGGTCCTTCTCTTCGTAGTAATTCGATCACATCTGCCACTGTATCAGTAGCCTTAATAGAGATAAACTCTTTGGTCATAATGGCCCCGGCTGTACCTTCCTCATAAGCCATAAGCTCTTTAACATCCTGGGCATCCTCTTTATCCATTGCTTTTAATATAGCAGATACTTTATCCTCCTGCAGTTCACCGAGAAAATCTGCTACATCATCTGCGTACATGTTGTTAAACATCTCTGCAGCATATTCTTTATCCAGCTCCAGGGCGATCTCTTTTTGATCATTTACTTCCAGCCCTTCAAAGATAGCTGCAAATTCTTCGGGGCTTAGGTATTCATAGACACGAGCTCTTTTTTCTTGATCCAGGCGGCTGAAAAGATCCACCTGATCAGCTGGATGAAGCTCTAAAAAAGCATTTCTAAATTGCTCAATGGCTTTGTTTTCCAAAATATCGAGTATATTATTCATATACTCTTCTCTGGTATGATCATTTAACTTAACCATTGCTCTCCCTCCTTCTTAAAAGAGGATAGAGTCCCTGATTCATTAATTTACTTTGTTTTTAAAAGTATCCAAAATGAGGGAATCGATCCTCGCACTGACTTAAAAGCCTTATATACTACACTGCACCTAAAACTGGAATCCGGACTGCTGTCCATAAAATTCCCTCACCTCCTAAAATTTTTCTGAAACGTCTTCTTTAACTGAGTAAAAAAAGCGCCCTCCACAAATGGAGAGCGCTTATTAAATCAGCACAAAGATGCTCAAAACAGAACATGCTACCCATTCGTAGAGCTTTAGCACTGTACGGCATAGGCTATGCCAGCTGCATTAAAAACCACCTTATATCGATGGTTCCTGTTGACCCATTGGCGTCTTTGGACATTTTTGGGCAGCAGCGTCTCTCCGTACAGGAGCCTCACCTAACGAGAAATATTACGTTTTTCCAACACAAACATGAATATACGCTGATTTCAGAAACCTGTCAATGCATTTTCTGCAATTTGCAAAGATTCTCTTTCGCTAGATGTCTTTTTCTTGATCGTTTACTTATCGTTCGTATTCCATATACGCTACGGTAGTAATAAGAAATTCTTCTAATCCACGTTTTCCATCAGCTCCGCCTATTCCTGATTTTCTCCAGCCAGCATGAAATCCTTGCAACGCTTCAAAATTCTCCCGATTCACAAAGACTTCACCAAATTCCAATTCATTAACACCCTGCATCACTTCATGATAATTTTCTGTAAAGATAGAAGATGAAAGGCCGTATTCTGAATCATTTGCCATGACGATAGCTTCTGAAAAAGAATGATACGTCGTAATAGGAAGAACCGGACCAAAAATTTCTTCCTGCATGATATCCATTTCTTGGCCTACATTGGTTAATATCGTTGGTTCAAAGAAATAACCCTTTTCTGTGTCTGCTCTCTGTCCGCCTGCCAGCACTTTAGCACCGGCTGCTTTTGCTTTTTCCACAGCTTCCGAAACAGAATCCAGCTGATTCTTACTTACAAGCGGCCCCATTTCGATGTCTTCCTTAACCAGGGGATTCCCGTAACGTATTTCCTTTGCTTTTGTTACAATTTTATCAATAAATTCATCTGCTACTTCTTCCTGCACATAAACTCGCTCAGCATTCGTGCACACTTGTCCGGAGTTAATAATGCGTGATTCAATTATTTTTTCTGCAGCAAGATCCAGGTCAGCATACTTACTGACGATAGCTGGAGCTTTTCCCCCAAGCTCGAGATTTACTTTTGTTACGTTCCGCGCGGCAGCCTCCATTACTTTTGAACCAGCTGGAGTACTGCCTGTTAAAGAAATCATGCTTACTTTCTTGTGTGAAGCCAGAGGAGTGCCAACAGAAGAACCGGTTCCAGTAACTAATTGAAAGATCCCTGGAGGCAGCTCTGATTCATGAATAACCTCTGAAAATTTAACAGCGGTTAACGGGGTTTGCTGACTCGGCTTAATGATAATGGAACACCCGGTTATCAAGGCAGGAGCAACCTTTCTTGCCAACACAAACATCGGGAAATTCCACGGTACGACTCCTGCAACCACTCCAATTGGTTTCTTTAACAAAATAATATTTTCATTTTGGCGGTCACTATTAATGACATCACCTTCGTATCGTCTAGCCCATCCGGCCATGTACCGGAAGTATTCAATTGTAATATCCATTTCATCGCGGGCAAGTGGCAGTGTTTTTCCTTGTTCCTTAGTGAGGAGCTGAGCAAACTCCTCTTTTCTTTCTTCAAGCCTGTCAGCAATAAAAAGTAAGTACTTCCCCCTTTCTATTGCCGGGCGTTTTCCCCACTCTCTTTGTGCCCGAGACGCCGCCTTAACAGCTTCTTCCACATCATATTCGTTTCCGTTAGGAACCTTCCCAAAATTTCTTCAGTGGCCGGATTTTCTACATCAATATATTCATGGGTTTTACTTTCTACAAAGTTACCATTAATGTACATTTTTTCCACTTTTAGTCCCTCCAAGGAAAGCAATCTGTAGTGTTATTTCCCCAGGACCAGGAAAAGAAAACGGGGAACAAACAGAGAAGTTCTTATTCTTCTTCCTTTTTCACACCAATAGGCTCTTGTTGATAACCCTCTTTCAAAGATCGATGGATAGCGAAAACCATTACTAACAAAATCACAGTAAAGGGAAGAGCGATGGTAATTGCAATTGCTTGTAACCCTTCAATGCCTCCACTTAGCAGTAAGGCTGCAGCGATCGCTGAAATCAATAATCCCCACACGACAAGAATTGTGTTTGCCGGTTCCAGATTTCCACGTGAAGAAAATACACCAAGTACATAGGTTGCTGAATTTGCAGATGTAATAAAAAAGATTGTAATTAATATCAATGCAGCAACACTTAACAGAAAACCTAGAGGCAAGGTTTCCAGGACAATAAACAGTCCCGCTTCCGGCTCCTCACTGATAAGCTGAGATAAACCCGCACCCATGGTAATGTCAAGGTGAAGTCCTGTTCCTCCAAAAGCTACAAACCACAGAGCAGAGACTGCTGTAGGTACTAATAATACCCCGAATATGAATTCCTGAACTGTCCTTCCTTTTGACACTCTAGCTATAAACGTACCAACAAAAGGACTCCAGGAAATAAGCCAAGCCCAATAGAAAAAAGTCCATTCGCCTACCCACTCATTGTCTGTGTAAGGGGTGGTAAAAAAGGACAAAGAAACAAAGTTACTTATATACGAACCGACCGTCATTGTAAAATGTTCCATAATAAATAGAGTGGGACCTACAATAATTACGGTCACCATTAAAATGCCGGCAAGGGTGAGATTTCCTATACTCAGGTATTTCATTCCTTTATTGATGCCGGTAAGTACAGATGTTAAAAACACAAGGGTAATGATGGCAATGATACTCATTTGCAGAAAGTTGTCATTCTCCAGCCCTATAACCTGAGACAGGCCTCCTCCCACCTGCATTGTACTCAGACCAAGAGAGGTAGCAATCCCTATTACTGTACTTACTACCGCAATAATATCTATCCATTTTCCGATAGGTCCTTTTACTTTCTCCCCTAGAATAGGATAGAAGGCTGAACTAATTAAGCCAGGGAGGTTTTTTCTAAACTTGGCAATAGCCAGTGCCAGTGCCACTGTTGCGTATATAGACCAAGGGTGAATCCCCCAATGAAACACCCCATAAAGAAGACCCGTCTCGGCAGCATGCTGTGTCCCCGGCTCAACTCCTTCAGGAGGATTTACAAAATGAGACATTGGTTCAGCCACACCCCAAAACACAAGACCCACACCCATACCAGCTGCAAATAACATTCCGATCCATGTATAGTAAGAATACTCAGGCTCATCGTCTTTTTTTCCAAGCTTAACATAACGATAGGGGCCGAGCCCTAGATAAAAACAGAAAAAAACGAGTACAGCGGTTGCCATTACGTAAAACCATCCAAATGTATCTATCACTACTTCCAAAGCGGAAGCCATGTTCATCTCCATATGCTCAGGCCAAATAAATCCCCACAAGGTGATAAGGGTCACAACTGCAGCAGAAACAATGAAGACCATGCCTGTTAAATTCCCATCTGACTTTTTACCCACCTTACGCTGCCTCCTTTTCAAGTGTTCTCTTTCTTATCTAACCTTCAACACGTCCAGACAAACATTATCAAGAAGCTTCTCATTACGAGAAGCTCCTTCCAATAAAACAGTGACATCTACCATTCAAAGAAAAATTTAATTCCCATAACAAACAGTGTGTACGACATAGCCCCAAGGGCAAACGTTGGAAAATGAGCGTTTCTTTCCGATGGGAGCTCATTCTTGAGGACGTTTAATATAATTGCCCCAGATACAAAAGCAAAGATGATAGAAAGAACAAAAGAAGAAAGGGTTACCATCATACCCATGATCCATCCTGCTATAATGCCTCCAGCCAGAACAAAACGTCCTGTCCGATTGTAACGTTCCTTATCTTCTCGCCATAAATCATGTGCGATGGCCATAAAATGAAGCCCAATCGCTGTAGAATAGAAGACAGCTTGAATGCCTTCCACCTCAGTGGCAATAACGATATAGGCGATCATAAAATTATAGATAGAAAAGAATATAACCTGTACCCAGAAAAAGGAACCTGACTTCCCTTTTTCACCCTGCTTCTCATTACGAGCATCCACAGCTTTTTGCATGCCGTAAAACATCAAAAGGCCCAGCAAACCAAAGAAATAGAGCTCCGACTCCATAACAAATTCTTCAGTGGTCTGGGCGCCAAAATCCTGCTGTTCCTCATGCAAAGCAGGCAGAATATAAACAAATACATAGGCACAAGCAACTCCGCCGGAAAACGAAAGCCACTTTAACTGCCTTACCCTGGCAACAGGCAATATATTATTTGCTAAAAGGTGAATCGTGATAAACACCAGTCCTGTAATAATCGCATCAATAGCCATGGCTTCTTCCCCCTGAAAACATGTCTGCCAAAAGGCTTGCTCTTTTTCTTCTTCCTGTGAAGAGAAAACCTTAAACCTTATTTCGACCTTTGTCAGAGGATGGGATTATTTAGGATGTATTATTTAGTGTTTTTCTTTGCTTTCATCTTCTTATCTGATTTAAATTTTTCATTAACCATCTTATTCAGAATGTGATTAATACCTACGGTCTTGTCCACTCCCAGGACAAAGGCAATTCCCTTTCCCGGCTTATCAAGTTCTGCTTTTTCTGTAATTGCCGTAAGAACCTGCTCAGTCTTGTTCCGGTCGATCAGTGTTAAGATGACTTCTTTTTCTGGTTCGATTGGGATTGAAAAGAGCTTTGCTTTTTCATGAATACCTGTTCCCCTGCCGTTTAAGATGGTCCCGCCTTCTGCGCCTGCCTCCCAGGAAGCATCTACTACTTTTTCTGATTGCCCCTTATTAACAATACTGACAATCAGATCGTAATGAATAGAGCTTTCTAAATACTCTTTTCCAGTATCTTCATTCACTATCCTCTCTCCCTCCCTTTCCGGATTCTTTTGTCCATCCTGAAGCTTATCCATCAAATGTACAATACCGCCTATGCCCTTTGTTGGAAGAACAAAGCTAATTCCATATCCAGGGCGATCCAGTTTTCCTGCAGGCACAATCCTGTTTAATGTTTCTTCTTCCTTCTCGTCTTCTATCAGTATAAGGACGACCTCTTTCTCAGGTTCATTAGTAATGCCCAGAATATTATTCTTTTCATGGATACCGGTTCCTCTTGCAAATAATATGGTCGCACCCTCAGCTCCCGCTTCCTTGGCAGCCTTTACTACTTTTCTTGCATAACCTTTTTTCAGAATCGAAACGACTAATTTATGCCTCAGATTTAATGTCATCTTCATTTTTCTTCTCCTCACGTCCATAAAGTAGGCCTAATGTTAAAACAGCTAAAATTGGAGCAAGGGCTACCATCGCAATCATACCAAATCCATCCAGCAAAGGATCTCTCCCTTCCACTGTCCCGGCGATTCCTACGGCCATCGCGAGAATAAATGTTACTGTCATTGGACCAGTGGCCACCCCGCCAGAATCAAAAGCGACAGATGTAAAAGTTCTTGAGGAAAACCTCATCATAACCAGAGCAGCCAGGTAGCCAGGAATAATAAAATACCACAAGGGTATTCCAACCAGAATTCTAACCATGGACAGGGCAATTGATATACCTACTCCAATTGACAAAGTAAACAATAACACTCTTTGGGAAATGTACCCGCCTGATACCTTTTCTACTTCGTGGTTTAGAATTCGTACGGCAGGCTCAGCAAAGGTAGCCACAAAACCCAGTACAAACCCGACTGGAATCAATATCCACCTGTTTGGCAGCTCGCCGAGAATTGCCCCCATGGCTTCCCCAGCCGGCAAAAACCCTATATGAACACCCTGAAGGAAAAAAGCAAGCCCAAAAGAACGTTAAAATAATACCTACACCGATATTAAGAAGCCTTTTCAAAGGAAGTTTCAGATAAATAAGCTGAAATAAAGCAAAAAATACGACAAGGGGGATTAATGCAAAAAAGACCTCAACTAACACATGGGAAAATCCATAAAATAAATTCTCAATCATCCACCAAACACCCCTATTAGCAAAACAGCAATAATCGGTCCGATAGATGCAAGGGCAACAAGTCCAAAACCATCGCTGGAAGCCGATTTTCCCCGGAGAACCGAAGCAACCCCTATTCCTAAAGCTAAAATAAACGGCACAGTCATTGGCCGGTGGTAACTCCCCCAGCGTCAAAAGAAATCGGAACAAAATGAGCAGGCGTGAAAGCAGCCAGTAAAAAGACAAGGCCATATCCTGCTGCAAGGAGGTAAGTAATTTTTATATTTAATATAATTCTGGCCATTGCCAAAGCGACAAAAACCCCTACTCCGGCTGCAACAGAATAAATAAGAAGGCTTCGAGAGACCTCTCCGCCGGAAACCAAATCCACTTGTAAGGCCAGTACCCTAACATCAGGCTCTGCCAAGGTAACCACAAAGCCTAATAAAAAACCGAAAAAGATAATTAAACTGATCTTTTTTGTCTTAGGCAGTGCGGCCCCTATCATTTCTCCTACAGGAAGCAGTCCTACGTGAACTCCCAGAAGAAATAAAATAAGACCAACACTTACCATCACAACCCCTGCCAAAAATTGAAAAAATATTTCAGCAGGCATCCATAAAAGTGAAAACTGAAGGATAATGACAACAAAAGTAATAGGAAGAACAGCTAACACTACTTCCATTACTGTGTTTTTAATATTTTGCACGTGTACCTCCTCAACTTTCCATTATTATACTCTTCTTACTTCCCCGCACTCCCCTCCACTCCCTGCCAATTATATTTTTTCTCTAACCTAACGACCCAAAATATTGTAGTATGGTCTATGGCAGGAATTTTTCCTGCTATGAAAAAAGTGCAAGGAGGACAATATGAAACAAGAAGCCCTACATAACAAACATTCAAAAGATCCTGGCCGAAGAGCAAAGGTTTCTGTTATTTTTATTGTTTTGACAATTGTATTTTCCATCATATCTATTGCAGCAAGTCTAATTGAAGCTGGTATTTTTAATGCGTACGATCCTGGCACAACGTTTGATCAGATTAGCAGCAGCGACATGGAAACACTCGGGATGATCAGTTTATTTATTCATCTGCCTAACACCCTCATATTTATGGTTTCAATCGTCTTTTACTTATTCTGGCTTTACCGGATGCATGAAAATGCCCGCATCATGGATCTTGAGGGAGTAGTTTATACACCTGGGTGGGGAGTTGCTTTTTATTTCATTCCACTCGTAAACCTGGTTCTCCCCCTCATATCTATGTTCCACCTTTATACCAGCCACCTGAAGCAAAAAAACAACAATCAACCAAATAAAGGACACACTTTGATTATTTTTGTCTGGTGGATCACGTTCATATCTTCTTACTTAGCATCAAATCCGGTAAATTTCTGGACAGAAGGAGAAACGATTGAATTCCTTCTGAACGACACCCAAAACTTTATTGTTTCAGAGGTTCTTTTCGTTCTATCAGGTATTTGTTTACTTATAGTGATGCGCAGATTAACCGCCCTGCAAAAAGAGCTTCTTGCGAAAAGATAAGTCTTGTTTTCTTCTATCCCTCTAATTAAGGATTTATCAAAAGTAAAAAAGGGGATAAGAGTACCATTGATCCTGCTTCTATCATACTTAGAAAAGGACTCTTGGCATGTGACAGTTATCACACAAATACTTAACATACGGTTTTCTTGAAAGGTAGATTACATGTGGAAAAAAATCACTCTTATATTTCTTTTATCATTCACACTGATATTTGGTGCAGCCGCAGGCTATGCTTTCTACCTTTATCAGCAAGCAGAACAAAGCATGGAACAGATGAATGAGAACTTTAGCGCAGAAACAGAACAACAGAGTACTCCCGAAGAAAGTGAATCTTTTTCCAGTGAACAGGAAGACGTGGATAATGACCTTACACAAGCTGACAGTGTAAGCTTCCTTTTAATTGGTATTGGAGACAGACCGGATGATCCAGGAAGAGCTGATGTGATTATGCCTGTTTCTGTGAATCAGGCTGATGAATCAGTTGTTATGTTCAATATTCCAAGAGACACACGAGTGGACATTCCTGGGAGGAATCAGCCGGATAAAATTAACCACACGTATGCCTACGAAGGAACTCCTCTGGTCGTTGAAACAACCGAAGAGTTTCTAGAACATGAGTTTGATTACGTGATCCAATCGAATATGAATGGATTTCGAGAACTTGTAGACGCCTTGGGAGGGGTTGAAGTAGATAATCCCTTTGAATTCGATCAAGGTGATGAAATAGGAGAGAATACTTACCATTATCCTGAAGGAACTATTGAACTAGATGGGGAACGAGCACTCCACTATGTGCGCATGAGGAGAGAAGATCCGAGAGGAGACCTGGGGAGAAACGAAAGACAGCGTCAGGTTATCGAAGCATTAGCTGAACGGGCTTCTTCTTTTCAATCTATTGTCCAGGCGAATCAATTGTTGGATATCCTCGGAAATAATATCGAAACAAATATGACCTTTGATGAGATACAAAGTATTTATCAGCAATACCAAGGGGCAGAAAGTAATATGGAAACATTTGAGCTAAGTGGTGAAAGTACAACAGAAAATGGAATCTATTACTATGACATTCCAGAGGAAGAAAGAAGAAGGGCTATTGCAGCATTTAAAGAACACCAGGAGCAGGAATAAAAGAAAGCTGTCAAACGAACAGCTTTCTTTTTTGGAAAAAGGATGCCAAAATCTGCTACCATGGCAACAAACCACTCTACTACCTCAAAGGAGGAATCGAAAATGAAGCATATTATTATTACAGGAGCTTCAAAAGGGATTGGACAAGCTGTCGCTTCCCGTTTTCTAAAGCCTGGTCATCACTTATTTTTGATATCGAGAACAAAGAGTACGGCTATTGTAGAAGAAGCCAAAGGAACAGGAGCAGCGGTTGACTTCTTTTCTGCTGACCTTTCTGATACTACCCAGACTGAGCAAGTAATGGAAGCTGTCTTTCAAGTTATTTCCCCCGAGGAGTCAAATGAAATTATTTTAATAAATAACGCCGGCATGATTGATCCCGTCTCTCCGGCTGAAAATACAAAACCAGCAGACATAGCAAAAAACATTCAAGTAAATCTAACAGCACCAATGATACTCACATCACAATTTATTAAGCACAGTAAGGAGTTTGAAGCGAACAAGAAAGTTGTAAATATTTCATCCGGCGCTGGAAAGCAGCCTATATATGGATGGACAGCGTATTGCAGCGCTAAGGCTGGTTTAGACCTTTACACGCAGACAGCCGCCCTCGAACAGGAAGAGCAAGGAAATAACCCTGTGCAAATCTATTCCTTCGCTCCAGGGATCGTGGACACTTCCATGCAGGAAGCGATTCGGTCAAGAACAAAAGAAGAATTTAAGGAAGTAGAACAGTTTCGCGCCTACAAGGAAAAAGGCCAGCTGCTTCCTCCGGAGAAAGCAGCTGAAGCGCTGGAAAACCTCTTAAACGATCCTTCTCTAAAAAACGGAAGTCTTCTTGATATTACTCAATTTCTTTAACAGTCTCCCCACCGATGTCAAACCAAACTACACATATCTGTTTGCTATGAAAAACGCTGTTATTTCCTTGGAAATAACAGCGTTTTTCTGAATTAACAAATATTTTTTATCATCCAGCCTCTTTACATGTTACGAAAAACCCTTTCCATCTCATCATAAGAAATAAACCTAGAGCCACGCCATACTTCTTTTCCACCTTTAAAGATCAGAATAGTAGGAGCTGCAAAAACCAGAAATTTCCCGGATACAGAAGGCACCTTTTCCAAGGAAATTTTGTTAACTATTACCGAGGAATACGCGTTCATGAAACTGGTCAGCTGCTGCTCAACTGCTTCACAGACCGTACACCGCGGCGCCTTGATTAAAAGTAAAAAGGCTCTTTGCATGTTATCATCAAGGACGTTCTCAAGTTCTTCTGCCGATGTGATCTCTTGCAAATCACTTCCCCCTTCCCTATCTTTCACTTTCTATAGGTAGAATTCTATATTTAATTGCATAAGAGATTACTCCGTTATATACAGCATGAGCCATAATCGGAGCCCATAACGTTCCTGTCTGAATAAAAAGCCAGCCAAGAAATAATCCCATCATCAGAACAATGGTATGCATAACCAAACTACCTTTGTATTGGGGAATATGCAAAGCCATAAAAACAAGAGAAGATATCAAAAGTGCCCATATTTCATTAAAGTGAATCCAAAGTAAGCCAAGAAGAACTCCTCGAAATAAAAACTCCTCAGAAACCCCTGCCCCCCAGGCGATGGTAGCTATGCCGAACCTTTTATTCATTAATTGCAGAATCAAGGTTGTTTGTTCATTTTTTGGAAAGGAAGCCCGGCTGAACTTATAGACAAGCCAGGTAAGGCCCGCAAAAATTCCTCCGCCGGCTATCCCTGCGATAAGCTCAAAAAAAATATTCTCCACGCCAAAAAGAGACAGGAGATAAAACCATCTTTCATCTCCCATACCAAAAATTAGGATCATAAAGCCAATGAAAATAAAGATAAAAAAACCTGCCCACACTGCTTTAAAAGTAATATCTCTTTCCATATTTTCGTCCCTGCCTATCTAAGATCACTCCCTTTTGAAAATGCCACCCGGCTTCATTAAAAACCGGGTGGCACAGCTAGTTGTTATGTCTTATGTGGAAGGAGCTATTCTTTCCATGTATTCTGCTACATGCTCTTCTGTCATTCCACCAGTGATAATATCCACTACTTCCCCTTCTGCGTCAATTAAAAAAGTAGAAGCAAGGGGCCTACACCATAATGGTCAAGAACAGCCTGATCTTCATCTAGTAGTATAGGAAATGTTAAGGCATGCCGGCTGACGAAACGATCAACCACCAAGTCAGACTCTCCAACATTTACTGCTAAAATTTCAACTCCTTGATCTTCATACACCTCATATTGGTTTTCCATGTATGGCATTTCGTCTTCACAAGGAGGACAAAATGTTCCCCAAAAGTTTAAGAACACACCCTGTCCTTCATAATCTGCAAGCTCTACCTGTTCCCCTTCCATATTGTAAAGGGAGAAATTCGGGGCAGCATCTCCTTCTTGAACAAGAGTTTGTTCTTCTTGTATAAAGTTTGTATAAAATACGTAGCAAGTGTTATGGCCAATACCCCAAGGACAGAAGAGCGCATAATAAATCTACGCTTCTTTGACATACTCATCCCCCAATTTTTCTATTCCAAGTTGATGGTTCCTATTTTCTCATGAATAGGACAGGCACTTCAATACATACACACTGTCTTCAGATAAATGTCACGTTTCAGTTGTATAGAAACATGCCTCAATAGAAAGCGAGGCATGCCTTAACGCCCTTCTTCATCTTACCTGGAAGGCACTGCTTTGAATCTTCGAAGCCTCAAAGTATTTAACAGCACAGATACAGAGCTGAAAGCCATGGCTGCACCAGCGAGCATCGGATTTAACAGAATTCCTGCAGGAGGGTACAATAAACCCGCAGCTACCGGAATCAAAAGAATATTATACCCAAAAGCCCACCCAAGGTTTTGCCAGATCATTCTCATCGTAGCTTTTGACAGCTTAATAGAAGTAGCCACTTTTTCAATATTTCCCTGCATCAACGTGATACTCGCAGTTCCATGGCCACGTCTGTACCTGTGCCAATAGCTATGCCGACATCGGCTTGTGCCAAAGCTGGAGCATCATTAATGCCGTCTCCAACCATTGCCACTTTTTTTCCTTCCCCTTGAAGTTTCTTTATCTCAGCTGCTTTATCTTCTGGAAGAACCTCCCCAATAAAACGTGTAATCCCAGCCTCTTTGGCAATGGCTTTAGCCGTTTTTTCATTATCGCCAGTAAGCATGACCACTTCTAAATTCATTTGGTGAAGAGAACGGACAGCGCTTGCTGCATTTTCTTTCAAAGTATCAGCAACAGCCACCAGACCTGCAAACTTCCCGTTAACTGCAACGTACATAGGGGTTTTCCCTTGTTCAGCTAACTCAGCAGCTTGTTCGCTATAGTCTGAAATATCTATGGTTCGTTCCTTCATCAGCTTCTCATTTCCAACTAATACCTTGTTTGAATTTAAATTTGCTTCAAGTCCGCGCCCAACAAGTGCCTGAAAATGATCAGGGTCCTGCAGGGAAAGTTTTTTTTCCTTTGCTCCTTCAACAATCGCTTTTCCCAGCGGATGCTCTGACCCTTTCTCAACAGAGGCAGCCTGTGTTAACAATGTATCTCCATCAAATCCTTCGGCCGGGAGAACATCTGTCAGCTTAGGCTTTCCTTCTGTAATGGTCCCTGTCTTATCCAGCACCACAACATCTACCTTATGGACGCGTTCAAGGCTTTCCGCATCTTTAATCAAAATTCCATTGTCAGCCCCTTTTTCAGTGCCCACCATAATGGCTGTAGGAGTTGCAAGCCCTAAGGCACAAGGACAAGCAATAATCAAGACAGCAATAAAAGTTGTCAAAGCAAAAATAAACGTCGGCTCAGGCCCGGCAAAAAACCATATGACAAACGTGAGAAATGCAATGAGTACAACCGCAGGTACAAAATAGGCAGATACAACGTCAACAACCCTCTGTATCGGAGCCTTTGATCCCTGTGCCTCATTTACCATCTTTATGATTTGTGAAAGAGCTGTTTCCTTTCCTATTTTCGTCGCCTTAAAAGTAAAGTGGCCCGTTTGATTAATTGTAGCACCAATAACTTCATCCCCTTCTCTTTTCTCTACAGGAAGGGATTCACCAGTTAACATGGATTCATCTATTGAAGAAGCACCCCGAGTCACAGATCCGTCAACAGGAACTCTTTCACCAGGCTGAACACTTATCAGATCACCAACCTGAACCTCCTCCACCGGCACCTCCATTTCTTCATTTCCTCTTACAATTCTCGCAGTCTTGGCTTGCATATTCATAAGCTTCCTGATGGCTGTAGATGTTTTCCCCTTGGCTTTCGCCTCAAAATAACGACCTAAAAGAATTAACGTGGTGATAACTGTTGTTACATCGTAATAAAGTTGATACGGAAATCCTGCAGCGGTCAGTGTATCCGGGAATAGGGTCATTGCCCCGCTGTACAGCCAGGCAGAAGTAGTTCCCATCGCTACCAATACATTCATATCCGCTGACCCATGCTTTAACACTTTATAGCTGTTGTGGTAAAAACGCCATCCAGGACCCAGCTGCACATATGTTGTTAAAATCAGCAATAAAAATGGGGAAGAGAGCCAGGCTGGGACCCAGTTTCCCCACCCATGCATCATATGGGGTATACTTCCAATTAGTACAATGGTGGTCACAACGGCACTCCATAAAAAGCTCTTTTTAAGGTGAGATGCCTCTTCTTCCTGAGGATCATTTTTCGCTTCTTTCTCTTGTACTTTTGTATTGACCACTGATGCAGAAAACCCGGCTTTTTCTATGCTTTTTTCTATCTCACCGGCCGGGACTGCTCCTTTGTATGTTTCCACTTGTGCCTGCCCGGCAGCCAGGTTTACACTGACGGCCTGAACTCCGTCTTTTTTGGATATCATCTTTTCTATTCGGTTCACACAGGAGGCACAGCTCATTCCTTCTATCTTAAATTGAAGATTTTCTGTCTGTTTGTCTATGTTATCTGCTGGTTCCGCTTCAAAGCCTGCTTTCTCCACAGCTTTTTGTACAGCGTCCTGATTTATTTCTTCCTCTGCTGTTACCATAGCTTTAGAGGTTGCCAAATTAACATGTACAGATGAAACTCCTTCTATTCTCGAAACAACTTTCTCTACTCTATTCACACAGGAGGCACAAGTCATCCCCTTAATGTTGAATTCTTGTTTTTGCAACTGTCTCTCCCCCTTTCTTCTCTATTTTAAAGAAAAAACATAGAATTGGGTTATTTTTTGCTTACCATCATTATTGTATTTTTTAAATATGAAGAATACATGAAGAATACCATTTTCTTATGCACGAAAAAAAGTCCCGATCATTACGACCGGGACTCCATCTCATTAAACCTTATACATGCTGAATAGCTTCTTCCAGCAGTGCTTCACCATTTAGAATCTCAAACACTTTGTGGTGGGTATTTTCCTTATCTACCGTTTCAAAAACGACATGACCTACGTCCCCACGAGTGATTTCCCCGTTTCGATGTCCGATTTTCTCCTCTATTAAAAGCTGCCCTGTCGGGTCATCATTGGTAAGAGGACCAGGTCTTACAATCGTATAGTCCAAACCGCTAGCTTTTAAGTGATCATCTGCTAATTTTTTTGCTACCACGTAGTGACGCATTTTTTCCGGGGCTTCCTCCGGATCATCTACATTAATTGAACTTATCATTACAAAACGATTGACTCCTTGCTTCTTCGCTTCATCAATTGTTTTAATTGCCCCCCATAAATCAATGAGCACCGTCTTATCTGCACCTGTATGAGGACCGGAACCGGCTGCAAATATCACTGCATCTATCCCTTTAAATGCATGTGAAATATCTCCTTCCAAATCTGCTATCACTGTTTCTGCGGCGCCAAGCTCTTTGAGCTCTGAAGCCTGTTCTTCCTTCCGAATCATCGCGACAGCTTCGTGTTTATCGGAATCCTTAAAGTGACGGAGACTATGTCTGGCCACTTTTCCATTTGCTCCAACAATAAGAACTCTCATTACTCCACACTCCTTTTTATATCAAGTGATATTTCCCTCCTTTTCACTTTGCCAAACCATACACTTATCTTTTACATTTCTTTTCCTCCTTCTTCAGTCATAGATGCTATTTAGATAGTGAAAGGGGGTGAGAAAATGAACGAATTGACTCTTGATTCACGTCTAACCATCGTTTTTGAAACAGGCACTGACCTTGAAGGGAAGCCCACGTATATGAGCAAACATTTTAATAACATTAAAACAGACGTTTCCAACGAAGTCTTATCAGTATTGTAGGGACCCTCGCACCACTGCAGGGATATACGGTTATCAGTTCTTACCGTGTAAATCAATATGATCTGGCCCAATAACCTTTAACACAAGAAGGAGGAGAACAAAATGACAAAACGCTTGGAATTACGTTTCGAAAACGAGCTGGGTAACATCGTGACGATCGCTCTCGATAACCCCCTGGATAATTTGACTGAAGAAACAGTCAGTGCTGCCATGGATGCTGTCATTGCAGGGAATGGATTCATATCAAGTGGAGGTAATCTCGTGGCAAAACGAGACGCTCGCATTGTGAGTCGTTCGGTAGACACAATTTTTGCAAGCTAATTGCATGGTTTTCTATGCCCCAAAACAATATTGTTTTGGGTTGATTTTTTACTCTGCAGGGAAAGGAAGGCACAGAAAATGGAGACTTGGTTTACAGCAATAGGTGATTACAGCTTTGCCGTGGTCATTTCTTTTTATCTGCTGTACCGGATGGAAAAGAAACTTGACACCTTAATCAAAGCTGTTGAAAATATGACCAGTAAGCTATCCTTACACTCTCAGTCGACAATTGAACCACAGGAGAGTTCAAAAAAAATAGGTTAAAAAAAGCCCTTTTTGGCAGCCGGTTAAATTAAACTCACCAGCGCCAATCAGGGCTTTTCTATTGCTTGTTACTATCAAAGAAATACGTCTTTGAATGATACCTTACACTTAAAACAATTCCTATGGCGAACATGGTAGCCATAAGAGAGCTTCCTCCGTAACTTAATAAAGGCAGGGTGAAGCCTGTAACAGGAAGAAGGCCGAGATTCATGCTACATTTTGGAACACTTGAAAAGCGAGCATTCCTATAATTCCAGCGCATAGATAGGTCCCAAAGCTATTATGACAGCGAAGAGCTGTCATCATAATCTGGTACAATAGGACAAAATACAGCGTAATAACGAATGCTGCCCCAAGAAAGCCATGTTCTCCTCCGATAACTGCAAATATAAAATCCGTGTGAGCTTCGGGAATGTAAACATCTGCTTCGGGATTGCCGTACAGCCTTCCTGATCCTATGGCTGTCATAGCCTGCATCGTATGGTATCCTTCATCTGAAAACTCGGCAGGGTTTAACCATCCATAAAACCTTCTCACCTGATAGTCAGAGATATTACTAAAAAAGTACTGTTCAACTAAGTGAGGAAAACGAAAAAATGCACCGATAAAGCCGATGATCATTAATATCGGCCCGCCAATGATGACTGACACCAATTTATATGAAATTCCTGAAACAAGAATTAAGGAAACAAAGATAGCAGCCGTCATCATTACCATCCCCATGTCAGGCTGGCGCTGAAGTAAAAACACCGGAGGAATAATAATGAGGATCATTTTGGCCAACAGCCAAAAATCAGCTTTCAGGCTATTTTCCGTTTTATTGAGGTTATGTTTGTAAATCACAGTGCTTAATGTAATGATGAGAAAAATCTTCACTAGTTCTGAGGGTTGGAAAGATCCTATAACAGGAACCCTGAACCACCTTACAGCCCCCGCAATGGTTGGTGCAATCGATTGAGGAGCAAGTTCTAATACAAGCAGCATTAGTAAGCCGATCCCGTACAGCACCCAGGAGATGTTCGCATAGTATTCAAAGTCAAAATGCAGCACGCAATTGCCAAACCAAAAGCTACAAAATAAAAAATCAGCTGCCGAACAGCAAAATTGTCACTATACTGTGGCATCTGCTGAGCATAAAAAATATATAAGCAGCTGACCACTGCAAATAAGAAAAGAACAAAAAGCATATTGATATCATACTGTTTTTCATTTGTTTCTGTATTTAATCCAGCCACCAGGCCATCACCTTAATTCTTCTAAAGTCTGATAAAAATAATACACCATTTTCCCCTTTACGTATAGAGGTAAGAAGTCTGTATCCTCCCTCAATTATGACTATATAATTACAAAAAGGGATGCTGAAAAAGCATCCCTTTTTTATTAATGTTGTTCAGGTTGAAAGGTTTTACAATCTGTTTCGTGTTGGTCTTCAGCTTCCTTTCCCGTGTGGCTCACTACATAAATTCGGTCTGCCGCA
This sequence comes from Thalassobacillus sp. C254, assembly GCF_001310615.1. NCBI lineage: Bacteria > Bacillati > Bacillota > Bacilli > Caryophanales > Bacillaceae > Thalassobacillus > Thalassobacillus sp. C254. Next base: position 241,701 of record NZ_BAXQ01000001.1, read on the forward strand.
CACTTATTACCTTCATCCCAATACGTACAGTTGCTTACTTCACAAAGCACATCCACTGCCATGATGAAATCCCCCTTTCGATACTTAACATGTCTTAAGCCACGTGAATCAATGCTAGTAAAACAAAGGAAAGAAGGATTTTACTGGTCATTCATGATAAAGAGGGTGTCCTTACTCATCATTCTCTTCGTTGTCTATTTCATTTTCATTGTTGTCTTCTTCATCACCAATTTCATTGTCGTTTTCACTTTCATCTAAATCAGAGTCCTCATCTTCTGAGCTTTCTCCTTGTTCGTCTTCATCCTCTGTTCCGTGAGCGCCATGAGCATCTTCTTCATTCTCTGGGGCTATCTCCAGCTTTTCATCAATGATGCCTTGCTGTTCGAAAGAAATGGTCTCAGTGTCTCCCATTACGTACGCATGACTATAAGGACCTTCCATTGGATTTTCTTCATACAATGGTTTCAATTCAGCTAAATATTCATATACCTCTTCGTTCAGTTCACCCTCTTCAAGCCAAACCATTGGAGCATGTTTACCTAGATGGCCAAAAGGAGCGGCTGCAATCGCTATGCTTGGTGTTTCCGTTGATACAAAGGAAACACTTTTACCTGGCTCATCAGCTCCCCATCCAAAGTCATTATCATCATCCTGTATTGAGCAAAAGCAATGGAAAGCTCTGTCGGATCTTGTCCCTCAATGCGTTCCACTTCACCGGCTGCCTCTAAATCCTCCACAATCTCCTCTGAAATCACATCTTCCGAGCCAAGGACGTACATTTTCACATCTTCTCTTCCTTCTATCGCTTCAGCGGTTTCTGAAGGAATCTCTCCTTCCTCTACATAGAGGAGCGGCTCATCCATATGCGAAATCCAATTTCCGGCTGTAATGGTCAGTTCTTTATGTTCTTCCTCCATAGAACCGATCAAAACAGTCTCACTGTATTCACCAGTGGTTTCGGCAAAATAATCATCAACCTGCTTGGCAAAGGCTGCGTGGTTGTTTTCTTCATTAATTGAGTCTACTTCATAATCGTTTAACTCCTCCTCAATGTTTTCACTTTCTTGACCAACAATAAGCACTTCTGTTCCATTTTCATTCCCCTGAGGGTTGAGACGTTCTATTTCGTCAAGAACATCATCTGACAGCTCACCATTTTCTGTAAGTAAGATCGGCCCGTTATTTGGGTGATGCACCAGGTGTAAGCTTGCCAAAGCTGCCTGCCACTCCCCCTCTGGAGCAAGAATGACTGTTCCTGGCTGGTTTTCAGAATGTGTAGCAGGCCAAAGTGTTTGAGATGCCATGATTGAAAAAGAGACAGGGTCTTCTTCATTAAGGCGGGTTACATTTTTTGTACTATCCGTCATTACATTCTCGGAAGCTTGCTCATTCAATTCCTCTGGCTCTTCAGCTATTTCTGAACGGTCTCCTTCTTCATTATTATCATCCGATTCAATATCTCCGTTTTCCTCTTCTTGGCTGTCATCATCTTCTTCATTATCAATGTCTTGATCGTTATTAATATCTTCACTTTCTTCTTCACCGTTTATTTCCTCAACATCTTCTCCGCTGGTTTCTTCTCCTTCTGCTTCATTCTCCAAATCCGAACCTGCTCCCTCATTACATGCCGTCGCAAAGATTAACACAGACCCCATGCTTAAGGTTCCAAACATACGCAAAGCTGTTTTTTTCATAAATATGTTCCCCTTTCTAAGTTGCTTATTCTCTCCCTTCCCGCTCACATTAACTTTTAAAATAAAAATTTATCAATTTTTTATATAACTCTCTAAATTCATTTCGTCTGTCCTTAAGTTTTGGGGGGTTCTACCAAAAAAGCCCGCCGAATGGGCAGACTTTTTCAACGTGAAAAATTATTTAACTTCAACACTTTCTGATATGTGCTCATGAAGTTCCTCATTCTCAATATGAATGACGATATGATACTCTCCTTCTTCTTCAAATAAATGATCTGCATGATAGCTCCCCGGATCTATTTCATCTGCTTTCACCCAGCTATGAGCCTCGTCTCCATGCTGCCAAATTTCAAACTGTACTTCAGCTTCTGTTAATGTTTCATTTTCCTTTTCAATGTCTGCGATTAAAGATAAGGATTCCCCGTCTTCTTCCCCTTCTTTTGCAGCAAAATCAACGGATAGGATATCAGAATCGTGCTCATGATGGTGGTCATGGTCGTGGTCATCTCCGTCTTCGTGATCCCCGTGGGCGGAGTGCTCCTCTTCAGCGTCTCCTGTCGAAATGGTTTGAGTCGGCATCCTATGCATACCTCTGGCTGTCACATGCGGCTGTATAACAAACTCACCAACTTCTTCAATGGTGTAAGGAGCAGTATATATACCCTCATTTACGTCAGTAGCTTCCACCATATCACTTTCTTCTTTTTCGCCTTCTTTCCAAACTTCAAATACAACCTCATTTGCGTCGTTTACTTTTTCGTCCCCCTGAGTAACAAGCGCTTTTAGCTCAAATTCTTCTCCTGGCTCTTGAGATTTCTCGGTTAAAATTTCAACTTCAATTGCTTCCACTTGTTCCTCGCCGCTTGCAGGCTGCTCTGATTGCTCCTGTGCCTCTTCTTGACCTTGACCACATGCTGACAATACTCCAAACGCTATCAAGGCTGGCAGTGCTGTATGTAAAACTTTCATTTTATTTCCCTCCTATGACTAGGTTGTCATAGCCTATCATATCCGAAACTCACATGGCCATACAACCTTCCTCGAGTATCGTTCACAATTTTTATTCATTTATTGATCAAAAGAGGTTTACCGTGGTCCATAACAGCTGTTTTCATTCACAAAAATGTCTGTCTGAGAACGGTCCTTAATCAGACAGACAAGGTGAAATGATTTACTTGGCCCTTGGGATATTAAACATCTCAGGGATCGTAACAAATTCAATTCCTTGTGCTTGAAGCTCTGGAATAATCGTCCGTAAGGATTCAACCGTTCCTGTAAGATCCTGATCCCAATTCCCGCCGTCATGCATTAAAATAACGTCCCCGGGCTGTGTATTGGTCAAAACGTTTGCTGCTATTTCATCTCCGGAAAGTTGACGCCAATCTTGGGAATCGACTGTCCATCCGACTGCAACGTTTCCAAAGTCGGCAAGTCTTTCCACAATGTCCTCGTTAAGATTACCATAAGGTGCACGAAATAACAGAGGGCGATAACCGACAGTTTCCTCTATGACTTGTTCTGCCTGGGGAAGTTCCCAATCTAATCGTCCTACTCCTTCCACTACAAGGTTAGGATGCCAGAAGGTATGGTTGCCAATAACATGACCTTCATTTTCCATTCGTAAAATCGTTTCCGGGTAACGTTCAGCTCTAGCACCCAGGACAAAAAAAGTAGCTGGGACGTCAAACTCTTGCAAGATATCAAGAATTTCTGGTGTAAATCTTGGGTCCGGACCGTCATCAAAAGTCAAAGCAACCTGGCTTACATCCGGAGACCCTCTGTAAATCACCGTTTCAGGGTACTGCTGGTGTAAAATACCAATGTCCACCGGTGATGGATCTCTTTCTGCATATTCAGGCCCCCCCTCTAATTGTGGAATGTCCTCCGGATCCTCAGGCTGTGGGGCCGCTGCCAATGAGGAGACGAATCCTAAAGAAAACAATAAACACACAAGGAAAACAGCTAATCGTTCACATATCTTCCTAATCATTGCACCACCTCCGTTTTGCTTAGTTTGAGGTAGATGCATTCTTTTATACTTCTTTCGTAGTTATCAATACTGAACAGTTATTTGTTCCATAACAAAAGACCTCTCTGCTGATATGAAAATGAGTTGGAACACTTACACAGATCAAATCAAACAATCTCTGTTTATAGCGCTAACCTCTTTTAACAAATCCTTTTCAGACGGAAGGGGCAAGGGAGTCTTCTTTTTTAGTTCCTTTACTGGGTAGAATCATGTACGATGACAAGGTAAGAATTTCTAAACAAGGGAGTGAAAATGATGAACCTGGAGGCTTCCAGAAGCAAAGAAAAAGTAGTATCCATTGACGTCATCAGAGGTTTTGCCCTTCTTGGCATATTGCTTGCAAATATTTTGTTTTTCAAGTCCCCTCTATTTCAAAAGCAGGGTGTTATTGTACCTGAGCCCTTAGGTGAAGCACCTTTTCTTGAGCAGACAGGCCATTTTGTTATTGAATTTTTTGTAAATGGAAAATTTTATCCTATGTTTTCTCTTTTATTTGGCTTAGGCTTTTATTTCTTTTATTCCAGAATTGTTCAAAGGGGTTTAGACGGAAATTCCTTTTTTAAGCGAAGAATGACTTTTTTGCTGATTCTTGGACTCATTCACCTGGTCTTCATATGGTCTGGCGATATCTTACATACTTATGCTGTGGCAGGTTTTTTTCTCCTTCTGTTTATTGATAAAACTCCAAAGGTAATTCTTACATGGGGCATAGCACTATTAGGGGTTTCGTGGATAGTATTAAGCCTGCTTTTTATCCTGTCGTCCATTGCTCTGACAATGAAAGGAAACGCCATGGGGGCTGACATACAAAATAACATTGCAGCTGCTTACCAGGTGTTTTCTGAAGGCACGTACGGGGAAATTCTCGCTTTTCGTATTCAGGAAGAAGTATTTTACGTTCTTCTTAACCTATTCTTAACCGTTCCGAATGTGTTAGGTATTTTTCTTATCGGTTTATATTTCGGAAAACAAGAGTGGTTTACTAAAGCAGAGGAGTATCAAAAGAAATGGAGAAACCTTTTCATTCATTCTTTCTGGAGCGGGGTATTGCTTACATCTATTTATACCTTCTTATTGTTTGATCTCTTTCCTATCCCATATTCCTTAGCCATAAGCTTGGCTGACGGCCTAAACATTATCGCCGGACCTTTGCTTATGCTCTGTTACGTCTCTTTCTTTGTTCTTCTTATTCAAAGAATAAAGAGCCTCAAAGCGCTCGTGCCCTTGGCTGCTGTTGGGCGTATGGCATTGACAAACTATCTTATGCAGTCTGTTATTCTTGTTTTTATCTTTTACGGCTTTGGTTTTGGTCTGTTTGGTTCTGTGAACATAGTGGAAAGCATCTTAATAGCCATAGGAATTTATCTTTTACAAGTCGTGTTCAGCACTCTATGGCTCTCAAAAAGAAGCCAGGGACCAATGGAAGCATTATGGAGGAAATGGACCTATCACCAAAAGGAACAATAGCACGATAAAAGAATGACAAAAGGAAAACTGGCAGGATGTCAATCAAACTCACTCTCTTTCTTGTCTTTTATTTTGCTCATCCTGGATCCCCACTTTGGCTCTCAGCACGTACTCTGACCTCAAAGTGGGGCCTCGCTTTCCCCGTCCAAGCTTTTTTTCCTCTGTCCTCCCCACGATAGATTGATCCTGATTTTCTAAATCCCTGATTATCTGCTTCAGGTCTTTAAAAAAATCCTTCTTTTTCATCAATCAGCCTCCTTTGTTTTCCTGTTCTTCCAGCTGTCCTTCGACACGTTCTTCCAGCTGTTTAATTCTTTCTTGAAGCTGCTGATTCTCCTCCTCTATCCGTATTGCTTTCGAGGAATAATGCGGATCACTTTCCCACCAGTCAATACCCATTTCTTTCGCTTTATCTACAGAGGCTACAAGAAGACGAATTTTAATCGTAATCAGCTCTACCTCCGCTAAGTTCAATTTAATGTCACCTGCAATGACTACCCCTTTGTCCAGGACCGTTTCCAACACATCTACGAGGTTGCTTGATTGGTGAGCTGGATGTTTGATCTCATCCATGGGATCACTCTCCTTTTCATCATATGATTAGATTTTGCTTATTACATCAAATTGCCTAGTGGTCCAAGATCAATATTCAAATCATCATCATCTAAGTTGAAGATTTCCTTTAATTCTTCCATCTTCTCCTCTAAATTCATTAGAGCTTCCCCTACTTTTTCTATTTCTTCATCCGTTAAGCTGCCATTTTCCACGCGCCTCATTGCCTGACGTTCGACTACTTGGCGCAGGAGTTCAATGACGGTCATAACAAGCTGGGACAACCCTTCTTCTGCCTTTTCCGGATCCAGAGAAATTCGTCCAGATGGATTATGTTTTTCAACTAGCTCTTGGTCTGCCATGATTAATCACTCCTTACTCACCTGTAAAATTTATTCTTTCTTCATTGATTGTCTTTTTCAACTCTTCCTCACGTGCCTGAATCAAAGTTTCTACCGAAGAAAGCAATATCCTTAAATCCAGATAGACCAGGTCTACCCCTGCTATTGAGATGGTTATATCACCTCGTAACACCACTCCTTTTTCAAGAACTGCATCTAATACATCTAGAAGAGAAACGTCTTTTGTCTGTAAGGATTCACCCGCCATTTGTTTCACCTCGTTCCGTAAAGTTAGAAAAATGATACGCGGGCCATGGTCCGGTGATTTCAAAAGTGAAATTCTCATGGTCATCTTTTATTTTTTTAATGAATGCAAGCGTCTGTTCTACTTTTTCTTTGGGTATTAAATAAGCTCCATTCCAGCACATATCATCTTTTCGTCCAGTGAGGTTTCTTTCCCAGTTTTTTTTCACCTCTTCTTCTTTGCTATATGAAGTCATTTGTTCATGAAAACACTCACAAAACCTGTCAATCTCCTTGTCAGCTTCATTTTCAACAAATTGACTCATTTTCTTTTTTTCAAAATACTGTTTTCCTCTGGGAAGATCTTTGATTTCTTGTTTCTTTTTTTCTATTTCTGGACTGCTAACCTCAACCTCCTCAATAAATTTCTTTTTGGCTGTGTAGATTTTAACGTTCCATTCCTGTTGATTTTTCAGTTTAATAAACTGAGCCATAATGCCTTCTTTGTTAGTGTCCATGACCTCTTTTACTCGATCTTCATTTTCATAAAGCGTCCCGAACTTCAAAGGAATGACCGTATATCTGTTATGTAAAGCATTCATCTTTTCATGGTGATGAAATGCTTTATCCTGCAGCCACCCCATGTTTTCTACTTTTTTCTGCAACACTTCTTCAGAAAAATCTTCATGTTTGACCAGGCATGTAATGGCAGTAATCTGGTCAAACACGATGCACTCCATTGAATGCTGTGGGTCAATTCCTTTCAAATGGGGTAAAGGATTTTCTTCATATTCCTCCGTTGGAATAAATGCATATAAATAGATAAGCTTACTAGTGCCCGCTTCAACTTGCATGATGCTCCCCCTATTCTTCCAGGCTTTCTCTTAGTCTCTCCTGTTCAGCTTTCTTGGCAATACGGTATCGTGCCAGCAAAACCTCTTCCTGCTCCTGATAGGCTTCTTCTGAAATTTCTTCCATCTCAAGCATCATTTGAAGGTGAGCGAGTTTTTTTTGGATGTGTTCTACGTCGTATAATTCTTTGTCCACTTCTTCTTTCACCTTTTCACCAACCATACAACTGTGTCTAGAGGCCAAGTGAACAATTTACGAATCATTACACACCCTCCGCTGCTTTTAATTTAATATCAATAAAGTTATAAGCAGGCCAAGGACCAGTATATTTAAAGTCGATTTGTTCTTTCCATTTCTCATACAATTCATTTACCTTTTTATCAAATTCTTCCTCTTTTTCTTTATCCACAAGAAATGCTCCATTCAATAGCATTCGCTCACTAATCGCTTCATTACTCTTTGCGGCATCAGCAATTTTAGCAAGAGGATTAAATATTTCTTCTTCAAATTCCACCTGCAAAGCTACCATGAAATTACGTGCTGCTTCTCCTAGGCGAATTTTTTCATAATAGCGTGCATCCTTATTTCGCTGAGCCACATTGGACTCCAGATGCTTTAAAGCCGGCTGTTCCTTAGCCTGTTTTTCTATCCACTCTTTCTTTCCGATTAACTTAAGTCCGACTTCAATTTTATTGTCTATACGTGGAAAAATCTCATCACATTGAGGAAGAAGTTTTTCTAAAAGAATCTTTACATCTTCTTCACCTTTTAACACATTTCCAAAGCTCATAGGGATCACGGTAAATTGCTCCATCACAGAAGCTACCATTTCCTGATGTGCCTTCACATTCTGACGTGATGGTTCATAGATTTCTACTGGGGCATCGGCAACTACCATGGATACACCCTTATGAGAAATGGTATAGACTTTTCGATGTTCGCCAGCTAATTTTGCTTTTCCGAATGTTTTCTCTTCGTTTGTCTGAATTATACAAAACAGATATTTTCCTGACTCTGTACTCATTTTGCTTCCCCCTAGCCCTTTCTCAATTCCTCTTCTACCATATCTTCTGCTTCTTCAATGCTGTCGCCTTCGAAACATTTGGATACGACAGCCCCCAGTACATCTTTACATAGCCGTACGAAATCCTCATCCGATGAACGAATGGAAATATCATTTTTCGCTGCTATTTCACTGATCATAATTGAAGCTCTATAGCTTGGTCCTTGTTCATCTTCCTCAGCACAACGCTGCCTTATCTTCTTCACTAGATTGACAATCAGCTCTGCTTCATCATCCGATATATCTGTTCTTTCTTTAACAATGTCAAGCTCTGTATTGCTGTTATGACCAGCATCCAACTCCATTGTTATCAAACGGTCTAATAATGCATCCTGAGATTCATATACTCCAGCATACTCTTCTGGATTGCTCGTAAAAATAACTTTGAAATTCGGATGGACACGGACAAAGCTTTCATTTTGTTTTGTTCCATATAACGGCAATATTCCTTCTTCCAAAACAGATAAAAATAAATTATTCGTTTCAGGACGAGAACGAGTAAATTCATCATAGACTAAGGTGTAACCATTTTTGACAGCTTCCACCAAGCGTCCTTTGCTCCATTTTTCATTAACTTCTTCCTGTTTTTTATACACAGCCCTGACATAGTTATCAATGACTTTACTGCTCGTATATCCTGTCATGCCCCCTAAGAGATCAGAGTTGGACATTTCATGATTTCCCTGCAAAAGCATGATAGGCTGGTCGTATTGACGAGCAATATGAAGTGCCAGAGACGTTTTCCCTACCCCGGCTGGACCGATAAAATGGACAGGGTATCCTGCTTCCAGATACATCTTTGACCGATTAGAAATTTCCTTGATTTTAGAAGTTTCTACAAAGTTCGCCATGTCTACATTTCGGTTATGCTCTCTTTGTTTGGAAGTAATACTATCCTGTGATTGATTGTTTTGTTTGATGTTCTTGCTATCTTCTTTCTTTTGCTGGATGTTCTCCTTTGCTTTCTCTTGCTGCTGGTCTTTCTGCTCAGTCTTCTTGCTTTTTGTTTGCTTTCTCTTTTGTTCCTCTGCAGATGGGTAGGTTTTACGTTCTCCTGTTTTCGGCTTGTTTACTTTAGGAGAACCAATCTTTCTTCTTTCACTCACTGTAGGTTTTTTCCGGCTGCTTGTATTTTTTTTGCCGGAGTCCGATTTCTCTTTCTTCGTACTACTAGATGCTTTCTCTTTTGAAGAGGAGGTTGATTCTTCTTGCCCCTTTTTCTTCTTTTGCGGCTGTGCGCTTCTTTTGTCTTCAGCTTGTTCGTTTTTTCTTCCTTGGTGTCTATATTTTCTGCTGCCATCCTGTTACCCCCTCTCTTCCGCTTCTAGTGTTGCCGTTCTCTGTCTTAAGCTTTTCCTTTCAAAAGCTACGATTTCCATGTCCTCGTTAACACGCGCTTGATAAACTCCAATCAATTGATCCCTGCCGTATTTTTTCATATATTCTTTTTCTTCTATGACTTCCAGTTCTACTTCCCAATGTTTCTCTTCAGTGACTATGGATGTTATACGATAAACCGGGTAAACATTCTCACGAAAAAAACTTTTAACAGTATTAATTACTTCTTCAAGTTTACTAGCCATTCATCTACACCTCTGTTTTGGAGACTAAGCTTCTTATGAAAAGCTTGTTAAATTATAAAGAGAACCGGCATATACGAAATTCGTATATGCCAGAATTGTTATTTATTCCTACGCAAAGTTAAGCTGGTTGGCTCCTCGCCCATCGTCTCCGACTTCTTCATCAATTTCTCCCTGTACTTCATCTCTTAATAGCCCAACTGCTTCTGCATAGCGCAGCCAAGTATCCACACTTGCAATAACAACGCGAGCTTCAATGGTAATAAGTTCAATACCCACTAGAGAAATACGAGCATAAAGATCAATGACAACTCCCTTATCAAGAATTCTGTCAATGACTTCTGCTAGACTTGAAGTATCTGTGCTTTTCTGAATAGCCATTATTTTTCACTCCTTAATCTACTTTTTTTAATATCCGTTGCCCCTTTAATATCGTTGGCTCCTTTTACATCCATCGGGCCTTTAATATCACTGGGCTTTTTAATTCCCTCATCGTCATTGGAGTCATCAGGATTAGTCAAGGCATTATCCTTCAGCTCTTCTTTCATGTTTTCGCCTTGGTCCTTTAACTTACCCTTGATGCCTCCTGCTTTGTTTTGTGAGTCATTTCCTTTGCCCTGCATCTCATCTTTAGCTCCTTGGAGATTTTCTTTGGCCTCTTCACCTTTTTCTTTCAGCTGCCCCTTCGCATCTTCAAGGTTTTCTTTGGCTTCTTCGCCTTTATCATGAAGCTCATCCTTGACTTCCTCTTTGGTCTTTCTTACTTTTTCAAAAAGGTTGTAGAACTTTTTTGCCGACAGCTGTCGCTGCAGCTGCATTCTTTGTCTTAGGCATGTCGTCAACCGTATCTTTGGCCTGATCCTTTATTTCTTCTTTGGTGTGTTCTTTTGCTTTTTTCGCTTTTTTACGCACTTTTTTTATTAACAAGTGATAAGGAGGCACCAGCAAGCCCTATGCCTCCAGCTACAAGGGCAGCACGTTTTCCATTACTGTTATTTTTATTTTGATTGGAATTTTCAGCCATAAAAGAGTCAATACCACCTTTCTTGCCCTATCGGTACAGGTGTAGAAGGCAGATGGAGTCATCCTTCTTATCAGTGCCGATATTACAGAGATGAATCGATAATAAAGGATGGTTATTCCCACGTAAGTAAGTTCACTGATGTCTTTCTTCCACCGGGAATATACAACTCTTTATCGCTGTTCATCTTCCTCATCGTCATCGTCGTCGTCTTCAAGCTCATCTTCATCGTATTCATCTTCATCCTCGTACTCGTCTTCCTCATATTCCTCTTCTGATTCCTCTTCTTCTGATTCCTCATGTTCTTCACCAGAATCTTCTTCCATCTCTTCGCCTTCTTCATGGTAAACTTCTTGATTCTCATTTTCTGTATCTTCATCCATATAGGAAGTATCTTCTTCACTAGCTTCGTTGTTTGGCTCCTCCTCTTCTTGAGAAGCACCATTTTTAGAGAATCTGGATGCTTTGTCTTTTAGATTATCAGCAATAGCTTCCTGTTTTTGAGAAGTCCAGTTTTGAACATCCTGCTGTACCTGGCCTACTTTCCCTTTAAGCTTTTCCACTCCCTGGGTGGATTGATCTTTCAAACCCTGCACTTTATCTTTTCCTTTTTGAGTTGTACGCTCATACGCCTCTTTTCCTTTTTGTGCTGTCTTTTCATAATTATCAGTGATGCCTTGGCGCACTTCTTTACCGCTCTTAGGAGAGGTCAGCATTGTAGTAGCCGTACCAACAATTCCTCCTACAACTGCACCCTGAATAAATTCCTTACTTTTTAATTTATTTCGCTACCTTTTTTCCCATTGTGTTCTCAGATTTGCTTTGGGTTTCTTGTGATTTTGATTTTGGTTTTGGATTAGGATCTCTTCTGCCATATTCAGTTGTTTGATTGTCGTCTCTTTTTTCTCCTACAGGTTGAGTTGGCATTTCATCTTCCTCCTTACTGCTTTTCGATTCTTACTTTGGCTATACCCCTCACTTCATCTTTCAAACTAAAAATGGTGAAAGACAAGTCCAGAAACAGCTTATGATGAATTTGGCAGAAAACATGAAACCCTTGTCCTAAAAGGGCAGGTTATTGTTCGCCCCACTGGGCATTCCATATATTGGTCATAAGAATTTCAGATTTACTTCCCTGAAATTAGCTTTGCCTTATCCTCTTTATCGGGGTATGATTTTAGTACCACATATTGTCCACAAAGAGGTGATTAAGCGATGAATCAGTACTGGAAGATCAGTGATTTTGCCAAGGAAATCGGCAAGCATGTTAACACTGTAGATGGCTGGTTTAAAAAACTCGAAGAAAGAAATATTCATTACATTAACAGAACTGATAATGAAAAAATTTATGAGGAATTAGATGTCAGAATAGGGTTGTTTATAAAAAAACAACGTGACAAAAAATGGTCTCTCGAAGGCATCTTTAACGAACTTCCCAACCATTTTGAACTCCGGCCTTTCCCACCGGATGCCGAGCCTGCTTCCCCTCAGACTATTGACTTGCACTCACTTAAACAAGAACTGCTACGGGAAATACATAATACAGCCGACCAGATTTCCAGAGCTAGAATGGAGAGACTGCAATCAGCTTATGATGAATTGTTAAAAGCACTTCCAGAAGCTAAATCAAAAGAGGAAGAAAGAGAAGAGAGAATTCATGACCTCCTTCTTCGCCGGCAAATTGAAGAAGATCTTGAAACGGAAGCGTTAACTCGCTGGAATACGCTTCCTCTAAGCGAACGACAAAAAAGAGCTCTTTTTCTTCGTGTGGAAGATACAATGAAAAGAGAGCGTTTTGTGAAAGCATATGTAAATATTAAGTTTGAAGAAAAGTTGAGAAAAAGCTTAATATAATGGGAATTCAAAAAGTCCTGCAGATAAAAGATCTGCAGGACTTTTCACTTCAATTTTTGTCTATTCTTCTCCTAACCATTCATCAACCAGTTCACGATTGTCTTCAATCCACTCTCTTGCCCCTTCTTCCTCATCGTCAGCATCGTTAATTACCGACATAAGTTCGCCTAAAGAGTCGTCATCCATATGCCAGGCATCAAACCATTCTACAACCTCTGCATGGTCATCCTCAAACCCGGTTCTTGTCATATAATAGATATCATCTGGATCACCATAAACATTCTCTGGATCATCCAGATACTTTAAATCATAATCCGCAAAGGCCCAATGAGGATTCCAAAGAGTGACCACAATGGGTTCTTCGTTTTGGTAGGCACTGTCTAATTCAGTCATCATTGCTGGTTCTGAACTGTCAACCAGATCGTAATCAAGATCATATTCTTCCACAGCTTCATTGGACAAACGCATAAGACTGGCTCCCGGGTCAATACCGATGATGCGTCCATCCATTTCATCTGCGTGGTCATTTAGTTCTTCAATGCTGTCTATGTCTACATATTCAGGTACTACTAGCCCAAGGCCTGTTCCTTCATACCATATTTCTCGAAGTTCAATTTGATCCTCATATTCTTCATAAAGAGGCTCATCGGTAATAGGAAGCCATACTTCAGGAGCAATATCAAGGTCCCCCTGAGCAACCCCCTGCCATACCGGTGCTTTTTCAAGCATTGTCAGCTCTACATCATATCCTTGTTCTTCAAGGATGACTTTCCACATATTAGATACTGCCACGTTTTCTGCCCAGTTATTTAAACCAATATTAAGAGTTCCTCTCTCTTCGTCACCTTCAGCAGCTTCGTCTGTCTCTTCCTCTGGAGCACCCTCTTCAAGCTCATCAACGACATCTCCATCTCCGCATGCACCAAGAACCAAAGCAAAACTAACAGCTCCTCCAAGTGCTAAAAAGCGTTTGTTCTTCATAAGTAAAAACCCCTCTTCTTAGTCAATGATTTATTTACAATTACCTGTTTCATAAAATACAGGTAAGAGTTTATTCTTTACTATTTCTTCGGCCAAGATTTTGAGATATTCTGTCCAGCATGATTGCAAGAATGACAATCGACAATCCTGCCTCAAACCCGGTACCCACCTGAATTTGCGTTACCGCTCTGTATACATCAGTCCCAAGTCCAGGAGCACCTACCAATGAAGCGATGACAACCATGGACAAAGCAAGCATAATACTTTGATTAATACCAGCCATTATCGTCGGAGTAGCAAGAGGCAGCTGGACTTTTTTCAGCTTTTGCCACCTGGTTGAGCCAAATGCGTTTGAAGCTTCCACCAGTTCATCAGGAACCTGGCGGATTCCTAAGTTTGTGAGCCGGATTGTTGGCGGCATCGCAAAAACGACAGAAGCTATAATTCCAGGAACCATTCCAATACCAAAGAAAAGGATAGCTGGAATTAAATATACAAAAGCAGGCATCGTCTGCATGAAATCCAGGATAGGAGTTAAAATGTTTTTTACAGTATTATTTTGAGAACTCCATATCCCGATAGGAACACCTATGACAATTGAAATAAATACTGCCGTTAACACAAGGGAGAGCGTTAAAATCGTACCGTCCCAGTATCCAAGGTTGTATATTAAGAGAAGACCAAGGCCGGTAAATATTCCTATCGGCCACCTGCTGGTCCACCACGCCAGCGCAGTGAATATTGCAATCAGAAGTAAAGCCGGAGCAAATGCAAGTATGGAAGCAATGCCGCTTACAATCCAGTTTATAAGGATAGCCGCTCCCTCAAAAATAAAAGCAAAGTTATCTGTTAAAAAATCAACGAATCGATCTACCCAAGCTCCCAGGGGAATTTGGTACATTAGTATGGTCATTTAACTCCCCTCACTTCGTTTAAATGTTCATCGCTTCCTGATAGTGCTCCTATTACTTTAGACCTGACAATAATTCCGAGAATCTTGCCTTCTTCATTAATTACCGGAACCGGCAGGGGAGACGAGGCCATTTTGTCAAACATGTCATTTAGTAATGTATCAGGCGCCACTTCCGGAAGATCCGTAAGTAAAATGTCTTCAAGAGATTGATTATTTTTCACTGCATTTGCAGCATCGTCCACTGTTACGGCCCCAACGTATCGTTTCTTTTTATCAGTAACATACAAGCTTGAGACGCCAGCGTCCTTCATCATCTGCAAAGCAACACGGACTCCACGGTCTTTTGGAATAGTTTCGGGCCGTTTCATGACATGTGAAGCCGTCAGCACCTTTGAAAGGTCTACGTCTTCAACAAATCTTTCAACATAGTCATTTGCCGGATTCATCATGATTTCTTCTGGAGTCCCTATCTGTACAATTGCTCCATCTTTCATGAGCGCAATACGATCTCCAATTCTTAACGCTTCATCAAGATCATGAGTAATAAAGACGATGGTTTTCTCCATTGACTCCTGTAATTCAAGAAGCTCATCTTGCATGTCCTTTCGGATCAAGGGATCGAGAGCACTAAAAGCTTCATCCATTAACAAAATATCCGGATCATTAGCCAAGGCCCTGGCAAGTCCCACTCTTTGCTGCATTCCACCACTTAATTCAGATGGATAGCTTTGTTCGTACCCTTTTAACCCGACTAGCTCCAGTGATGTTGTAGCCTTTTTCTCTCGTTCACTTTTAGGGACGCCTTGAACCTCAAGCCCATACTCTGTGTTATCGAGCACAGTTCTATGAGGAAATAATGCAAAGTTTTGAAACACCATACTCATTTTTTCCGTCGTACTTCTCTAAGCTTATCTGGCTTCAGTTTCACGATTTCATCATCGTCAATGTAGATTTCTCCAAAAGATGGATCTATTAATCGATTTAACATTCTGACCAAAGTTGATTTTCCGCTTCCAGACAAGCCCATGATGACAAATATTTCACCATTCTTGACTTCAAATGTAGCCTGGTTAACCCCTACTCCCATTCCAGTTTCCTTTAATATCTCCTCTTTGGTTTTTCCCTGTTTCAGCAGCTCCATTGCTTGTTTAGGGGACTTCCCAAAAATCTTTGTCAACTGATTTACCTTGATTTTGGGCTTAGACAAACTTGACACCTCGTTTCAACATCGTCTAGTTCTTTTTTCCTAATATAGAACACCTAGCTAATTATACTCTTTGCAAAATTACGAAACAAATTCCATATAGTGAGTTTTTTTGCGTAAATTTTGTACAGTATATACTGTACGCAATACACCCATATATTTTCTATCATTTACATGTAAATACCTAAGTATTGCTGGAAATAGCTTTAATTTACTTTTAGTGTTAATGTACTTACTATAAAAGAAAGTCATAAAACGTATTTAGATTAAAGCCTTACCATTAATGAAAGGGTTGTCCTACATGCCGGAATCAAAAGAATTAAATGAAGAGTTTCTTTTACAGTCCAAGGAACGGTCAGTGGAATCGCTAGCAAGAAGCATGAATTATAACGGTATTCCTTTGTCAACAGGCCGGATCTACGGCTCGCTGTACTTTTCAAATAGGCCTTAACTTTAGATGAATTAAAAGAAGATCTGCAAATGAGCAAAACGAGCATGTCTACGGGAGTAAGATACCTGCTTGATATGAGAGCAGTGAAAAAGGTTTTGAAAAAAGGCGAACGCAAAGATTTGTACCAGTTTAAGGATGACTGGTATCAAAGCTTTGCTGATATGTTTGCAGAACGCTGGAAGCATGTATCCGACATGAACATTGAAGAATTAAATGAATCAAAAGAGGAACTTCTTACATTGCGGGAAGAAAGCCCGGAAGAGGAAATAAGAAAAGAAGCTGATCATCTCCTGAAAAAAGTGGAGTATGCAATTGAATACTATGATTGGCTTGCAGAAATAGCAGAGGTTTTTGAGTCCGGTCAAATTTTTGAGATGATTCCTAAGCCCTCTTTAAAAAAAGCACCGTGATAAATATGGGTTAATGAAAAAGTCGATAAAAAAGCCCTTTACCTGAGGGAGGTAAAGGCTTTTTAACAACTGTTTTATATCCCATGTTTAATTGACATGCTGTTTTCTTTTTTGTTTCTCAAACTGAAAAGTGATCGTCCCCTGAGATTTTTCCTTCCAAGTGAGATAAGCGTTAAACTCGCTTTTCCCTTTAAACCCTTTAATTAGATTTGTTTTTCCGCTGCTTAATAATTTTTTTATATTTGTTTCACTGATTTTCTTTCCAAGGAGCCTTTTACTTACAATAAAGTCACAGCCATTTTTGTTATAAGCACTGCAGCCATACAGTTTTGTTTTATCCACGACCCCAGCTCCGCACTTAGGACACTGCCCAAGAGATACACTGTTTTCCCTGTTGTCCAAGGCTTCTGTGGATTCAGAAATATCCCAGGAAGAAGAGTTATTGATTGCATCCTTCACTAATTTATCAGATAGTTTTTTGGCATTATCGATAAAAGCTTCGCATCAGCCTTTCCCTGCCCTATTTCACTTAAACGCTGTTCCCACCTTGCTGTGAGCTCTGCCGAAGCAAGCACAGTACCATTCACTGCTTCCACAAGAATGAAAGCTTTTTCTGTAGGGATAATTCTATGTTTTTCTTGTCTGATATAGGAAAGAGCCTTCAGTCGTTCAATAATACCAGCTCTCGTTGCTTCCTCTCCAAGCCCTCTTGTTTCTTTTAATACAGCCTTTAATTGCTGATCTTCAATTTTACGTCCGGCATTAGCCATGGATGAAATGAGTTCTCCCTCCGTGTACCGTTTAGGAGGCGTGGTTTTGCCCTCTTTCACTTCTGATCTTGCACAAAGACCGGTTTCGTTCTCCTGCAAAACGGGCAGATAGACATCTCTTTCATCCTTCTTCTGGCTTTTTTGAAGGGTACTTCTCCATCCTTCCTTTATCATCTGCTTGCCCTTCGTGTAAAAGAGGTGAGTTTCTACTCGGGTCACAATAAGCGTATGATAAAATTCTGCAGGATAATAATGAGCTGCAATTACCCGCTTAACGATTAAATCATATATCTTTCGTTCGTCTGCGGACAGCTCATGTAAAGAAGGAACATTTTCAGTAGGGATGATCGCATAATGATCGGTGACTTTTTTGGCGTTTACATATCTTCTGTCCTTCATTACATCCCTTTGGATGTTTGAAGCTATGTCTCTGTATGGTTCCAGCTGTTTCACTTGCTGAAGAAATTGAGGAAAGGACCGTGCTTCCTCTTCTGAAATAAATTCACTGTTCGTCCTCGGGTAAGAGATTAAGGACTTTTCATATAATGATTGAGCCAGATCAAGAGTTCTTTTCGCAGAAACTTAAATATCTTGTTTGCTGTTTCTTGAAGAGTAGAAAGTTTAAAAAACTGGGGAGGCGGCTCTTTTTTCGTTTCCTTTTTTACCTTTTCAATTCGTGCTTCTTTCCCGCTCGTCTCCTCTTTTATCTTTTCGGCGAGCTCCTTTTGAAACAGTCTGCTCTCATTGTCTTCTGTCTGATATTTTCCTTCAAAAACTTTATTTTCAAAACGAAATTGTCCAATCACTTCATAAAAGGGCTTCGATTCAAAAGACAGGATTTCTTTTTCTCGGTTGACAATCATGGCCAGCGTCGGTGTCTGCACCCTTCCGGCTGAATAGACAGAACGACCTCCGCCATTTTGTTGAATTAATAATGTATAGGCTCTGCTCATATTCATCCCGACAAGCCAGTCTGCATGGCTTCTTGCCAGGGCTTCAAAATAAAGAGGACGCGTTTCTTCAATATCAATTAAGTTCTCAAACGCTCTTTTTACTGCCTTTTTTTCCAGCGACTGAGCCCATACTCTCTTTACCGGCTTTTTCACTCCGCTTTGCTGGATCACAAGCTCGACGATAAGTTCTCCTTCTCTCCCAGGGTCGCCTGCAGCAATGATTTCTTTTACCTTAGGGTTGAGAAGAACTTCTTTGACAGCCTGGTACCTTTTTGCTTTTTCCTTTATCACTTTGTATTTAAATGTTTCAGGAATAATGGGCAGTGTATCAAGCTTCCATTTTTTGTACTGAGGATTTAATTCGTCAGGTCCGACCATTTCAAATAAATGACCAGAACACCAAGTCAAAAAGGCTCCTTGCGGAAACGTATCACAAGGAGAAATTTCTATATAATGACCTCTTTTTTTATGTTTAAACGGGGCTGCAAGCTTTTGAGCCTGGTTCCCCTTTTCAGCAACAATGGCTTGCATCTATTTCTCTCCTTATCGTTCTTCAATCAATTGAATAGTTTCATTGATTATCAGCTTAGAAAAATCATACACTACCTTTCTCAATAAGGGAATAAAAATGCATCACCTGCTCTTAAATAATTCTCTTGCATTCTTTTGTGCTATTCTTATGCAAATATCAATAAAAGAATACCTACACTTAAGCAATAAACCGCAAAGTAAATCAGCTTGCCGCTTGTAACCACTTCAATAAACAGTTTTATTGCTAAAATTGACACTCCTAGTGCAAACAGGAAAGATAAAATGTAAAACTGCATTTGTCCAGGCTGTGAAAACGCCGCAAGAATTTCATCAAATGTTAATACGACACTGCCTAAACTTGCTGGGATAGATAAGAAAAAAGAATACTTCAATGCGGCAGCAGGATTAAACTTCCTTGCTAACGCAGCAACTATGGTAGCTCCGGAACGGCTAATTCCAGGAGCAAGGGCAAAAGACTGTGCCATACCGACTATGACCGCATCCGTAATGGTGATCTGCCTTCATCTTTTGTCCCTCTCAGCTTTCGAATGATATAAAGAGCAATACCAGTTATCAAGAGAGCTGCCGCCACATAGTGAAGTTGTGTAAATTCAGCTCCAAAAGTATCGTAAAAAAGACCCCCTATTATTACCGCAGGAATAGTTCCAATAATGATGAGAACGCTAAAGCGAAACATCTCCTTATCTGTTTCTCGTCTTTTTGCAACATAAGAGATTGTTCCTGTTATTAACTCTGTCAAATCCTTTTTAAAAACAATAAATACAGCAATCAGCGAAGCAGCATTTAGAAATGTTTCAAGATGAAGGTCCGGAACCCCTATTCCAAAGAAGTGGGAAAATATTCTTAAATGGCCACTAGAGGAAACAGGAAGGGGTTCTGTTAACCCTTGAATAATTCCTAGCAGAATATACTGAATAAGATCTAACATATAATCTCCCTTTTTGTAGTCATAGACTTTTGTTGTCATTCTTGCTTGGTACCGATAAAAACTTAGAAAAAATATATCTTTATCCGGTAAAATACAACAGAGCTTATAACAGATAATTTATAGATCTATTTCTTTTTCCTGATAGAGCGGTTCTTCCATTTTGTATCCCAACCCTCTTACCGTTTTATATAAACGGGGTTTTTCGGATTGGGCTCGATCTTTTCTCTTAAATGACTTATGTGTACGTCAACTATCCTTGTATCACTTGGAAAACTATAGTTCCATACAAAATTTAACAAATGTTCTCTACTAAGTACCCGATCCTTATTTCTAACTAAATAAGTCAGAAGCTCAAACTCCTTTAACGTTAACTTAACCAACTGATCTTTTAAATACACTTCATATCTATCAAGATACAAATGTAGTGACCCAACTTCCAGCTTTCTAGTATTGCCCTCCCCCTGAATGTCTTGGGTTGAGCTGTTCTTCTCAAAACCGCTCTTACCCGTGCCACTAATTCTCTGGGACTTATCGGCTTAGTTAAGAAAGCATCAGCTCCGATCTCTAAACTTAACACTTTATTAATGTGATCTTCTTCTGAAGATAATAGAAAAATAGGAGTGAAAACCTTTCCTTGTCTTAATTTCTTACAAAACTCAAGGCCGCTCAGTTTGGGTACCTTTATATCCATGATAATAACGTCAACGCTTCCACTCCTTAATATACTTAGCGCAGATTGACCATCGCTTGCTACTATTACAGTGAATCCAGCTTGTTTAAGATATCTTTTAAGCATAGTGACCAGGGAAACATCTTCATCAACAATAAGAGCATTCAGGTTCATGACCTTACCTCCTCTTTTCTTTAAAAGGAAAAATTTACTTAGAATGGTAAAAAGAGAACCCAGTCCTTTGAAAATAGGACCAGGCACCCTACTGATAAAAATATAATATTCCTTTTACATGGTTTGAGTTATTCCAATAATTCTTCAGGTGACATTTCTAAAGCATCGGCTGTTTCACGAATAATATCATATTCCTCATCTTCTACAGGTAAAAATCCGCCTTGATAATTAGATTCCTCCATAAATTCTTCCATGGATGGATCTTTATGCATAGTGTGGAACGCTTCAGCCACCGCTTCCTTAAAACTTTCCGGCAGATCGCATGAATGGCATCTGGACCCCGTGGAATATCATCCGTTTCAGCAATAACTTTTACTTGATCGAGGTTGTCATGATCACCGTGGGTATCAGAGATTCTTTCTACTATAAAATCACCCACTCCAGCTGCATCTACATCTCCATTTAATAATGCCAAGAGGGCTGTATCATGACCCCCTGCAAATATCGTATTGGCAAACATATTATCAACTTCTTCAGCCGAGAGACCTAACTCGTTAATAATATGGCCCTTAGGAAAAAGATGACCAGAGGTTGAAGCTGCATCGACCCATGCAAAATCTGCCCCTTCAAGATCCTCTAATTCCTCAATTCCATTGTCTTCCAAGGTAACAATATACGATTGATAGGTTGCTTCATCTTCCGACTCCACTCCCATGGCAAATGCTTCGGCATTACCCCTGTCAGCTGCGAGAATATAAGAAAAGGGGCCGTAGTGAGTTGCATGGATATGTCCATTTCTCATCGCTTCAATCATGGCATTATAGTCAGTCCCTTGAAAGAATTCTACTTCTACCCCTAATTCATTTTCGAGATATTCTTCTAAAGGCTCATACCGGTTAGAAAGAACTTGTTGATCTTCAGCGGGCAAAATTCCATAAACAAATGGATCTGGCCAGTCTTCTCTGTCCGAGCTGTCTTCTGATTCATCCTTTCCACCATCGTTTCCTTCAGTCTGTGAAGTTTGGTCTGTACTGTTAGCACCCGCTTCTTGATTTTCTTCCCCACCACAAGCAGTTATCATTAAGACTGAAGCCAACAAACA
The DNA here is from genome assembly GCF_001310615.1 of Thalassobacillus sp. C254. Classification (NCBI taxonomy): domain Bacteria; kingdom Bacillati; phylum Bacillota; class Bacilli; order Caryophanales; family Bacillaceae; genus Thalassobacillus; species Thalassobacillus sp. C254. The sequence continues at coordinate 263,505 of NZ_BAXQ01000001.1, forward strand.
AGTGCTTAGTAAATATTCCTTTTTCATGACAAACCCTCCCAAAGGCTTATGTATTTGTAACAATTTAAAAGTAACACAGAGATGTTAAGGGAAAATTAAGACTTGTTCAACAATCAGTATTCTTTTATAAGATAATGTAAATTTCAAACAATAGGCAGAACCTATGCCTCTGCTGCTGTATTTTTGAAAGGCTTTTCTCCCAGCATAGCTTCAAGAATGTCAGCTACTCCTTCTTCCTCATTTGATAGAGCTATGATGTCTGCTTCAGCTTTCAAGGCGCTCGGAGCGTTATTCATTACGACCCCGATCCCTGCTTCGCGAATCATTTCCCTATCGTTAAAGTAGTTTCCAAAAGCAATCACCTCGTTTGGATGAATGCCTAGCCTTTCACATATAGTTCTCATAGCTGCTCCTTTATTAACGTGAGACGGCATAACATCAATTGTGTCTTCTCCGCTTCTAACAATTCGATGAGTTGTTTCGATAGAGCACACTTCATCAAAAATACTGTTCAGCTTTTCTTCTGCACCTGTAATTGCCATTTTCATTACGGGGTCTTTTATCGTGGTAACATCTTTTATTTGTTGAAGATGTTCAAAATGACCGATCTTCTCAGTATCAGTGAAACAACCTTTGATCGTATTAAGGTGATATGCCTGTTTTAGTGGCCTGGCCCATTCAATAAATGGATGTAAATCTTCCATTTCTAACCCTTCTTGATAAAAAATTTCATCGCTTCTTGGATCAAATACACACCCGCCGTTTAACGAAATCACAGGATCTTCTAAGTTAAGCTGCTTCGCTAAACTTCTGCAGGAAACTGGATGCCGGCCGGTGGCAAGCATGACCTTAGCTCCTTGCCTTCTCCATTCTCCAAAGACCTTTACCGTTCTTTTCGTGAGTGAATGATCATTACGGAGTAAAGTTCCATCAATATCAGTTATAATCAATTTTATATTCATCTCATCACCTTCTTAACTCATAGCTTTGGACGTGACAGTATCAGCTCTTTGTTTCAAAAATCTCGTAATCATTTCTATTGTTAAGATCATGGCAAAAATAACTAATGTAATAGCAAGCATTTGATCATAAGCAAGGAGACGGGAAGCTCTGACAAGTTCCCATCCGATTCCGCCAGCCCCCACCACCCCAAGAACAGCAGCGTAGCGAATATTTATATCAAAGCGGAAAACAGACCAGGATATAAAAGCGCTCATGATTGTAGGCATGATTGCCTGGGTGATGACTTGAAATTTGGAGGCCCCTGCTGCTTGCAATGCTTCTACAACACCCATATCTATCTCTTCTAGGTTCTCTGCATAGACTTTGACAAGCATTCCTATGCTATTTACTGCTAAAGCCAGGATCCCCGGTGTGGTCCTAACCCAACCGCAACGATAAAAAGAAGAGCCCAAATTAATGCAGGAACCGCTCTTACGAATGCAGCAAAGCCTTTGATACCGTAGCTGATAGACCAGTGTGGAGCAAGATTTTTGGCTGCAAATAGAGCTAAAACTACCGAAAATACAATGCCAATTAAAGTGCCCATAATCGCTACCTGTAATGACTCAAGAGCAGCGGAAAAAATATTAATAGGCTCATCTATCACTGGAGGAAGCATGGTCCCAAGGATGTGTGAAAATCCATCAAAAGCCGCTAGCATTCTGGCTGGAACAATATTGAGCTGCAAGATACTAAAGAAAAAGAACACCACTGCAACGATACCGATCAACTGCTTTGTGGTTCGTTCTTTTTCTGCCTTTATTGGACTCGGAACATGGTTACTCATAAAATCCTCTCCCTAATCTTTGCTGTGGTAAATTCAACCAACAGAATCAAGGCAAAGATCATAAGGATCCCAACCGCTGCTTGTTGGTAGTGGAATAAGCTAATTCTTTCACTTAAGGCCAAGCCGATCCCGCCTGCCCCAATCATGCCCAAAACGGCCGCTTCACGAATATTTAAGTCCAGCTTGTATAAAGACCATCCGACAAACCCCGATTTAAACTGAGGCCATACTGCTTGTCCAATCACTTGAAACCAGCTGCGCCCGTGGATCTGACAGCTTCCACTTGTCCCATGTCAATTTCTTCAATTAGATCAGCATACGCTTTCCCTAAAATACCAATTCCTGAAAGACCAATAGCTATTGTTCCTGCAAAAGGTCCTAATCCGATGGCAGAAACAAGAATGATCCCCCATACAATGGCTGGGACTGCTCTTAAAAATGAAATGACAGATCGACTAGTGAACCCTAAGAGCGGATGGAACGTTGTATTTTTTGCAGCAAGAACCCCAAAAAACAAAGAAAACACTACTGATACGATCATGCCAACATAGCTCATATAAATCGTGTCTAAAGCAGGCATAATAAACATGGAGATCGCTGAAAAATCTGGCGGAAGGAGATCTGTAAAGAGAAATGTAAAAATGTTTGAAGCGCCAGAAAACAGGTACAGTATACTGAAGTTTGTTTCAATCCAAGCCCAGATAATAGCTGCTAAAATAATAGAAAGGGTTAATGCTCTATTTTTTGCAATCATCTTTTTTCTTCTTACGTAGTCTTGATATATTCCCTCTAAATCTACCGAAGAGGAGCTCAGTTTTTCCCTTTGTTTGACTACTTTTTCAGCTGGCATACTCATGCAAAATATCCTCCTTTCTTATGCCTTGTAAATCATTTCTGTTATTCCATTTGTTAACTCTTTTGGCTTTCCATCGAAAACGATACTTCCGCCCTTAATCCCGATAATGCGGTCTGCAAATTCTTTAGCAAAATCCACTTGATGCAGATTGACAATTGTAGTAATGTCATCCTCTTGGGATATTTGCTTTAAATAGGTCATGACATTTTCTGAGGAAGTTGGATCCAGGCTTGCAATCGGCTCATCAGCTAGTAGGATTGATGGGTTTTGAGCAATAGCTCTAGCAATACCTACTCGTTGCTGCTGACCCCCGCTAAGTTCATCTGCTCGTTTAAATGCCTGGTCTTTGAGACCTACTCGCACTAATATATCAATCGCTTTTTTTGTATCATCCTTACTATATCGGCCTAACCCTCCCTTAATCGTAGACATGTAACCTAATCGCCCGTGAAGAACGTTTTGTACAGTCGTAGATCTTTTGATCAGGTTATACCCTTGAAAAACCATGCCGATTTGTCTTCTGACTGATCGCAGCTTCTTTCCTTTTATCTTTAATATATTTTCATTATTGAAAATAATCTCTCCGCTTGTCGGCTCGTTTAATCTGTTAATAGACCGTAAAAATGTACTTTTCCCTGCCCCGCTTGGACCGATAATTGCAATAAGCTCTCCTTTTCCAATCCTTGAAGTAATTCCCTTTAACGCTTCTGTTCCATCACCATACACTTTTTTAAGATCTTTGATTTCCAGGACTGCCTCACCCATGTATCTAACCTCCATCCAAATTTTACAGCAGACAAACGAGATTTAATCTATTATCTTCTCTATCCGCCCATCCACAAAGAATATTAGCACACGGCTATTAACCTATATTTGAGTCCAGGTAAGTATGTTGTTAATATTTTTAATTTTACGTAAAGATAAGCGTATCTTTTGCTGTAAACAAAAAAACGACTGCCGGAGACCCTATCTCCGACAGCCTAAATTAATTGTTAGTCACGAACCTTTGAAACAAAGCTTGCTTCATTCGCCTTCCATCTTGAAATGACTTCGGGCCAGTCTTTCTCATATATATTTCTTAGTTCATGAATAAACATGCCTTTATATTCCTTCATTGTTATTTCCTTTATTACCTCAAAAGGAACATCACCATTTCCAATCGGCATATGCATGTCCCCTCTTCCCTGAGGGATTAGTTCATGTTGGTTTTTTTCTGTAGAGTAGGATGCCTTCCCAAAATTATCGTGAATGTGCATATGTATGACGTAGGGGGATATTTCAGTCAGAACATTTTCTAAGGAAAAGTCATAAAAAGGACAAGCTAAATACAAATGGCCAATATCCAGTGTCATTCCTACGTTTGGTTTCCCGATTTCCCTTACCTGTGAAACTAACTCCATAGGATTTACAGCATAACAGTAAGATTTGTGGTCAAGAAAAGGTCTCATGTTTTCCAGAGCAATCTGCAGGTTACCTTTAGCTGCGTCGTTTGCTGCTTTTGTTAGAACAGAACACTCCTCTTCAAGAAAACGAGCTTTTTCCTCACATGTGTACTCAACCCAGTCTCTTGGATATAGAAAACTCTCTTCTGCTATATACCTCCCTGGGTGATATACTAATGTTTTTCCTTGCAGGCATGATGCAATTTCTATTGATGCTAGAAGGACCTCTTCTTCAAGGTTACCTTTTTGTTGTTTATTAAACAGGTTTAAAGAATGAGGAGCATGGAAGGAATAAGACAAATGAAAATCACCAAGAAGAGATTGGTAGCTTTTAAGCTTGCCCTTATTTACTTCTCCGTTTCTAATCAGCTCCATTCCCTGAATTGGAAGTTCTACGGCAGTAAAACCCATTTCACTTACCTTTACCAGCTTTTCCTCTAATAAATGTAAATCAGCAACATCCTTGTAGTTAGGAATAGTAACGCCTACAGGGTTGGTAATCACAATAACCCCTCCTCAACTTTGTTATATGGGGTAAGTCCGTATCTCATTTCACAGACTTGTTTTCCTTTCACAAAGACCTGCTCGACTATTGGATAAGAGTCTTGAAGATCTACCATAATAATATCTGCATTTTTTCCTTCCTCAAGAGAACCTGTCTGCTTACCGATGCCCAGAGCCTCTGCGGGATTGATCGTTACCATGTTAACAGCTTGAGGAAGCGGTATCCCCAGTTCAGTGTGAAGAAAGAAAATAGATTGTAATAATGAAGGTGGATAGTAATCGGAACAAAGTATATCCACTGCTTTGTTTATTATTGCTTCCCTGGCTGATAGATTATTACTGTGGGAACGGCCAAGTAATACGTTTGGAGCTCCCATTGCAACCGCCATCCCTCTTCTTTTAGCTTCGGAAGCTACCTCTAGGGTAATCGGAAATTCACTTATAACTGCATTCCAACTTTGTGCTAATTCTACTTTTTCAATCGTGTCATCATCGTGTGATGCTAGGGGAACCCCCTTCTCTTCTGCTAAGCGGGCAATATCTGACAATACTGCAGGGTTTACTTTCCCCATGCTTTTCTTATGCTCTAACCAATGCTCTATCTCTTTCTCTGTTAAATTTTGTTTCCCCATCATGTATCGTTTTTGTACTTCCAGATCACGGTACTGTCCCTGCCCTGGAGTATGATCCATAAAAGAAAGCTGGTCTATTTTCTCTTCTTTCAGAAATCCTTTTACAAATTCTGCTCCTACAAAATTTGTAATTTCAAACCTTAAATGAATGAAATGGTTCATTAGCCTGTTAGAATTAGTCAAGTTCCTAATCTCTTCTAGAAGGGCAATTACGTTTTCATTTTTTCTAACCCATTTTTTGGGATCCTCAAGCATGCTTAACGAGTGGTAGGTAGTTGTAATTCCTTGTGCAACTAACTTTTTTTCAAGTTCAAGAAAAGCTTGTTTTGCAGGAAAGATGGTAGTGGGTCTAGGCTGCATCTCCATTTCTATGGCGTCACTATGGCTGTCTATTAAACCTGGAAGAATCCATTTTCCTGAAGCGTCGATTTCATGGCTGGCTCCTGTAGACCTAGAATGAGGCAGAATAGAAGTGATCATTCCATTTTCAATTTCTATGGTCCCTTGTGAAATTTCAGCTGAGGGGGTTACAATGGTACCGTTAATGATTCTAACGTTATTAATCATCCTCATTCTCCTTTATTCGATAGTTTCTTGAACAGGTGTCAAGTCCAATAGTTGATCTGATAAATGAGCCATTGTGTCCCAATCATGAAACACACCGATGACAGCTGTGCCTTCTTTTTTTACGTCTACTAAAAGCTTCAGCACTTTTTTCTCCATCTCTTTATCCAATGAAGCGGTAGGTTCATCAAGTAAGAGCAGTCTTGGCTGCTTGATAAGAGCTTTAGCAATGTTAATACGCTGCTTTTCTCCCCCGCTGAACGTGGAAGGATACATGTTAAAAAGCTTCCTTTCTATACCTAGCTTCTCTAAAATAACAGCTGCTTTATCTTTCCTATCCTCTTTACTTATTTTCTCGCCTTCCAATTCATCTGCGACAGCATCAATGGCACTTACTCTTGGTATGACTCTCAAAAATTGAGAAACATAACTGATTTCTTTCTTTCGCAAAGAATGATTTGCCGTTCGCTGGCAGAAACAAGATCTACCCATCCTTGCTGTTGGGATTGATAGTGTATACTTCCTTTGCTTGAAAGATAGGTTCGATAAATACATTTTAAAATAGAAGATTTCCCTACACCGCTTGGTCCGGCAATCCCAAGGCATGTTCCCTCGTCTAAGGAAAAGGTTAAATCTTTGACAGGCTGAATCATAGAACCATCGCTACCCGTGAATGTTTTGTTTAATGATTTTACCTCTAACATATCTTCATTTCCTTTCTATATAAGAGAATGAACAAGCAGCTTTGTATATTCGTGCTGAGGATCTTCCAGTATTTGATCTGTCAGGCCTTCCTCAACGATCCCTCCTTGATGGAGAACAAGTGTCCTGTCCGTAAGCATTCGGATAACACTTAAATCATGAGAAACCACGATCATTGAAACCTTCAGTTCTTTTTGCAGAGAGCGAATTAAATCAAGAACTTTTGCCTGAACAGATAAATCTAGGCCGGTGGTTACTTCATCAAGTAATAGCATAGGCGGCTCATTGGCGAGAGCTTTTGAAATTTGGACTCTTTGCTGCATCCCCCCACTGAAATTCTTGGGAGGCTCGTCCATTCTTACACGGCTGATTTCTACTCTTTCTAACAGTTCTACAGCACGCTTTCGTATGTGTCCGACATGATAGCAGTCTGCTGCGATTAATTTTTCAGCAATGTTGCCTCCACTTGAATAGTCCATCCGTAAGCCCAGGTATGGATTTTGGTAAACCATACCCATATGATGATTTCGAAGCTCCCTTTGCTTTTGAGCAGAGGTTGTAAACACATTTTCCTTGCCATGTTCAAAAGTTTGGACAAACATTTCCCCATTTGTTGGTATCTCTTCCAAGTAAAGAGAGCGTACGAGAGTACTTTTTCCTGATCCGCTTTCTCCTACAATGCCTAGGATCTCACCATGATAGAGATCAAAATTGATATCGCGGCAGGCCCATATTGTTTGACAACCAGAACAACGATTACCTTGAAACGAGAATCCTTTTCTATTCCTGCAGCTTTCACATCCATCACCATATTTTTTTATGAGTTTCTTACTTGCAGTAAAGGTTCTTCCTGCAAGTAAGAAACCTTCGATGCATGCGATTCCCTGCTTTGGATCTTATTCATTCACTTTCCCTCCTGGTTCACTTCTTCGCTTTCCACAATAAGCAGTATCTGAGCACTGGTAGAGGATCTCGTTTGTTTTTTTATCCATTGTTTCTTCAAGAAAAGAATGTGAGCAGCCACAGTGTTTACATTTCTTCCCCTCAAACCTTTCAATTTCAAAAGGATGATCCTCGAATTGTAACGGGACAACATTCGTATAAGGCGGGACAGCATATATCTTTTTTCTCGACCTGCGCCAAGCAAGGTTAAAAAAGATGACTGGTGAAGTTTTGGATTGTCCCATCTCGGAATGGGGCTTGGGGCCATGACATACCTGTTATTAACGAGTACAGGATAATCTGCACCATACACGCTGTTACCCCAACGTACAATGTCTTCATAAACTTCCAGCCACATAGCCGTATAATCTTTTTCAGCGTGCTGTCTTTTTGTCACTTCTTCTCTCGGCTCTACTTTGCGTAAAGGCTCAGGCTTGGGCACTTGCAGGATTAATACTTGATTATTATTTAATGGTTCTTCTGGAATACGGTGCCTTGATTGAATAATCGTTGCTTTGGTGGTGTCCGTGGCAGTCCCGGCATTTGTTGTGTCATTGATAAGTTTTCGAATACTGACTGCGTTAACACTGTCATCACTGCCTTGGTCAATCACTTTTACAAAGTCTTCGTCTCCAAGTAACGATAACGTTAATTGAAGGCCTCCCGTTCCCCATCCTCGTCCAATGGGCAATTCCCGAGATGCAAAGGGCACTTGATACCCTGGAATAGCGACCGCTTTTAACGTTTTTCTTCTTATTTCCTTTTTAGAAGCTTCATCCAGAAACGCATAATTATAAGGCTTTCTTTTTGGCTGCTTTGCAATCTTACTCATCCTTATGCCCCCTATTCATCTTCATCCTTGGCATTTCTAATTCGATCCAATGCGGATTGAAAGGTAACATAATGGGGGAGCTTCAAATGAGAGACAAAACCATTTGCTTCCACACTGTCTATGTGAGTTAACACAAACTCTTCCTGTTCTGCAGGAGAACTTCCCCCGTCTGTAATACTTCGATCCAAAATCGCCATTGAGATCGCTTTTAATTCGTTCTGGCCAAAGCAAAACCCATATCCTAGAGTAAATTCCACATTACCTGTGCTTTTGTTTTCTTCAAATCTATTAATCGTTTCCACTTCAGTAACCAGTACCTCTCCTGCATACACTTTTTCCCCCGGCTGGAAAGGATGAGGAATATACACAGGGACATACCCTACTCGAAGCTCTGCTATCGTCGGGTGGACTGCGCCGAACCCTCTCATACTGCTATAGGCAAGAGCCATCATAGCTCCTGTTTCACCTCGGGCTAACGTTTGCAGCCTTGCAGAACGGGGGGCCGGAAAGGACATATTATCCCTTGTGATATCAAACGGTTCTTTACTTGTTGAGGAGGATGTCTTTTCTACCAATTCTTCATTACGAAGGATATCTATTACTTTTTGAAATATCGCTTCCTCATTTTCCCATTCCGTAGGATCTATATCATCATGAAGAAAATCTTCTATTTGTTCATTTGTTAAGTCGAAATTTAGCAGTCTGTGAGTGTAATCATACGTAGGACCCAATACTTGTCCTCCAGGAACGTCTTTAAACGAGGAAGAAATTCTACGAATCACTCGCATACCATTCGTATCTACCGGCTCTGAATAATGGTTTCTTTCTAATGTTGATCGGTATGCTCTCAGCAGAAAAACTGCTTCAAACGTATCTCCTTCTCCTTGCTTTAGCGCTAAAGCAGCAAGAGACGGACTATACATTCCCGCTTCACTCATGACTCTGTCTATCAGGAGCCTCATTTGTTTTTGAATATGAGAAGGATCCAAAGGAAACTCGGAATTTGTCAACCGATAGGACTTAACTAGTTTTTCTGCTTCCTCAATAGCCTCTTGTCCTCCTGTAACTGCTACATAAGCCATGTGTTCACCTCATTTTTGTAATTGTTGTTGTTCTGGGCAGAGCACATATTTCCCCTTCTTCTGTATAGAAAATAAAGTCTATCCCTAACGGAAATTCTTTGTTGATCCTCTCTCTTACTTCCATCCATTTCTCGTTCAGACCGGTAATGGCCATAAAAATTTCTTTATTTATTCCTGGTCCTGTCAATCTATATCTTGTTTTGTCATAACCATCAACCCTAATGATCAAGGTGCTGCTCGTTTCAGGAGATGCAAGTGTACCCACATTAAGCTCTCTCTCTAAACTATTAAGATCAATTTCATAATTCTCATAAAAAAATAAATATTGTGCTTCCTTTACAGGAGTATGTTTCGCGTATGTAGTCTCTGAAATAGCTTTTTTCAGTTCCGAATGATCATGAACATAATAAGAGACTTCTTGATCGAGTAAGGTTTGAGATAGCAGCATTGAAGTACCTATACTTTTTAAAGAATCATCATTGTCATAGTATTCCGTGTTTAATGCTCGTACTCGCCCAGGATTGGAGAATACATATAAAAGATCCCGGTAAACTTTTTGAGTTTCAGTAATCAAGGATGAGCGAGATTCAATTTGGTCAAACATTAAGATCCTCCTTTGTGTCAAACTCAACCTTTGTTTTTAGAACTGCCTCTGTTTCCTTCTGCTTATCCTTTTTTTGCTTTTTTTCTTCATTTATTACTATTTTTTTCAAGTTTCAATTTCTGGCAGCTTCATCTGGAGGGCGAGGTCTATGACTGCAAGATAATACGCTCGTTCTATCTCATCTCCTAAAACGGCTCCAAAACCGTAACTATCATCTAATTTAACAATGCACTCTGTAAGGAGGCTTCCCCGGAGTAAAAAGGTTGACCTTTCACACTATCTCTTCCTTTTACCATCACAAGGCTGTTTTGAGGAGGTTTTATGATTTCAATGGTGTAAACCTCTTCGATAGGAGCTAGCAATTCTTTGACAACATCTAACTCTGCTTCTGTGAGTGTTACTTTCCAATCAAATTTGGTCATCATGTCGATTCCTTTCTTTGGATAGTGCTAAAAACCAACAGAGACATTACAAAGGTCGCCCCGAAATTTAGCCCTTGTAAATTCCATTCGATTCCCTCGCTGATCGCACATCACGCTTTCTATTTGCAAAAGGGGCGTATTAGGTGAAATATCAAGATGGATTGCCTCCTTGGCGTTTGGGTATACGGCCTGAAATGTTGAAGCAAGTCGCTTGGGATAAACACCATAATCACTTTCAAGTATGTGATACAAAGAATGAAAGTTGTGCAGGTACTTTTCTAAGTCTTCGAATAGAAAACAAGGAAGAAACGTATCACCTTTTGCTACCGGGATTTCATCTGCGTAACGAATGATTTCTAAGTGATATACCTCTTGTTCCCTTGTTAATCCCAAAGTGTCTTTTACTTGGAGATGAGGCAGAACAACTTTTTTACTTTGAAGCTCAGCTCCAGGAACATTACCAGCTCTACGGATGATATCGGAAAACCGGGTTAGAGGAGAAACTTCATAATGAAAATTCAACGGAGGATTGACTACAAAATATCCAACCCCCTTTTCAGCACGTATAAGACCTACCTGAATTAACCGATCCAATGCTTGCCTTACAGTATAGCGATTGGTAAGAAACCTCTGACACAGTTCAGCTTCCGAAGGTAATCTGTTATCTTTGGAATAGAGTCCTGCTTCCACTTCCTTTTGAATAAAATCAGCTACTTTCACGATTTTTTCCTTTGTTGGCATTCAGTTCACCTCCAATACACTTCCACTGTAACTTGTTTACATGTAGAGAAAGTAAAGACAACTTAAATCTTTAGTAAACTTCATTAATATAATTAAAAAGTAGCCATCTATGGAAGCTGAACTGCTGATAAATTTACATGAATCAAGCATTCTAATTGACCAAACAGAGTAGATCGAATCGAACAAAAAAAACGATCCTGCTAGGATCGCTGCACGTAATTGTTTATTAAAAGTTTGTCTATCCTTGCCCCTAATTCTTTTAGGGTAAAAGGCTTTTCTAGTATTTCATAATTAGCACTTACATTATATTCCTTTTGCTTACTATTGGTTGTAACAAACAACACTGGAATTTCAACCCCTGAAAAAAATATATCTTGACAAATGGTTACAGGATTTTCTTTACTTAAATCAAGACTTAGAATTATTAAATCATAGGAGGAATCAATTTCTAAGGATAGCTCTTTTCCCGTATGAAAATGTTCAATTGAATGGCCTTTAAATTCTATATTATAGCCAATCAACAAAGCATGAGCTGGTTCATCCTCCAGCAATGCAACCTTATAGGTTATATTTTCTACAACATTCACTGTTCATTCCCCTTTTACTATTGATACTACATCTTTTTAACTGAAAGCATGTGAAGGAGGTGGTTAATACCATTAAATAGCGTAGACTTTTTTCTTATCCTTCCCTTTCCCCTGTATCCCCCTCTTTTTCCGTGGTTGGCAAAGGATGAATAAGGTCCATAATTTCCAGTTGACTATTAATAATAGGAGCGTCATTAGAAGGCTTAACATAATGATATTTGCCTTCATTATCCTGTTCTCTTGCTTTAACATTGTCGGACAAGTAAAGAAACAGCCATTCTCTCACTCGTTTTTTCAGGGTAGGATGTAGAATTGGGAAGAGGATTTCTATACGCATCTCCATATTTCGAGTCATCATATCTGCAGATGAGAAGTATGTCTGTTCTTCACCGTTGTGATAAAAATAAAAAATCCTGCTATGCTCTAAAATCTCCCTACAATGCTTCTTACCTTTATATTCTCACTTACTCCTTTTATACCAGGACGCAAACAGCAAATGCCCCGTATAATTAAATCAATTTTCACCCCTTGATTGGAAGCCTCGTAAAACTTTTTAATTAGAATATTATCAGTTATTGAATTCATCTTGACAATGATATGTCCATTTTGGTGAAGCTTGTGATATTCCATTTCTTTTTCAATTAACCTTATAAAATCTTCCCGGATGTCAAAAGGGGCAACGGAGATGTAATTGTATTTCGGTTTGGCTGTATATCCGCTAATGTAGTTAAAAAAGTTCGTAGCATCAATACCAAATTCTCTTTTTGTCGTTATGAGGGCCACATCAGTATACAGTTTTGCTGTAGCGTCATTATAATTTCCTGTTCCTAAATGAACAAACCTTTCTATTTTACCGTTTCTTTTTCTAACAACCAACGTAATTTTACTGTGAGTTTTTAAATGAGTCATACCATAAATCACATGGCACCCTGATTTTTCCAGTTCTTTAGCCCAACTGACATTATTCTCTTCATCAAATCTTGCTTTAAGTTCTACAAGGACAGTCACTTGCTTTCCATTCATAGCGGCTTGTTTTAATGCTTGAATGATAGAAGAATCTTTGCTTACTCTGTAAAGGGTTTGCTTTATTGCTAAAACAGTTGGGTCTGTAGCTGCTTCATTCACCATTTCCACTACAGGCTCAAAAGAATCGTACGGGTGATGAAGTAAAATGTCGCGTTCTAAGGCAGTGGCAAAAAGTTCTTTTCCTGAAGACAGCCCAGACGGGATGCGGGCGGGCAACGGTTCTTCAACTAAGGAATCATAATTCTTCTCCCCCCACTTATAAAATGAAAATAAAAAGGTTAAATCGAGAGGACCTTCAACAATAAATGTGTCATCAACATGTATGCCTAGTCTTCTCTGCAAATAATAAAGAACTTTTTCATCATATAGAGGGCCTTCTATTTCCAGCCTGATCTCTGCTCCCCATCTTCTTTTTTTATCTCCTCTTCAATGACACTTAACAAGTCTGAAGCCCCGTCTTCATGAATAGTTAAATCAGCATTTCTTGTAATGCGGAATGGAGTTACACTGTTAATTTGGTAGCCGCTGAATAATTTGTCCATAAAATATGTAATTACATCCTCAAGTAAAACAAAGACTTTCCCTGTTGCACAGGACACTTCCACTAACCTGTCCATCACACTTGGCACCTGAACGATAGCAAGCTTCCCATTCAATTGTTTGGCTTGATCTGTCTCCTCATTCTCGTCATTGATGATTATTGCAAGGTTCAGAGTTTTGCTTAAAAATTGTGGAAAAGGACGATAACTATCTATAGCTCTAGGAGTGACTACCGGATAAATTTCCTCGTCAAAAAACCATTCAAGTTCCTCCTTTCGCTGACTGGAAAGAGAGCCTACTTTTGTAATTATGATATCTTGTTCCTTTATTAAAGGAAGAAGCGTTTCATTGTATATTTTATACTGCTTTGAAACGAGCTCACTCGTCATTTCAGCAATATGTGCAAGCTGCCGTTTGGGCGTCAAGCCAGACTTATTATCCGGCTTTTTAAAACCTGCTTTCACCTGGTCTTTCAAACCGGCAACTCGAACCATAAAAAATTCATCTAAATTTGCACTGAATATTGCCAAGAATTTAAACCTGTCCAATACGAAATTGCGTTCATCCTCAGCTTCCTCTAAAACCCTGCGATTAAAAGCCAGCCAGCTTAGTTCCCGATTATTATATAAACTTGGGTCAGAAAGTTTTGGTGTCTGATCCACTGTATCTTCCGTCCCCTTTCCCTAATTGTTTTATTAATTCGATAATAAACGAGAAAGTTTGCACAATCCATTGCCCAAATATAAATTTTTGTTAATTTTTTGTAAATTAAATGAAAGCGGTTACTATTAAATAATATAATCTACACTATCGCTTTATAATGGCTTAACGTTTCTTTGGTATTATGAAGGTGCGTCCATGAAAGCAACTCTCTTTCAAGGCGTCCCCCTTTTATCCTTTGCACTAGTTGCAAAGGATATTTCTTTTTCTGCAAGTATAACTGTGACAGATGTTTCTGAGAGGATATTATACATAAATAGAATCATGGTCATAGGTAAGAAACTATCAAAACGATGGGTCTCAGGGTTATTGGATTTATATAATTATTTCTCCTGAATCTCATACCCTTCCTTCAAGTACTGAAACTGCTGGAAGGCAGTGATGCACCCTAAACCTGCCTATCGTATTCAACTATACTAACAGAACCGAAGACACTCATTGCGAGTTTTTCAGGAGGCTTCCAGTGCTTCTTGAAGCTCTTCATTTTCATGTTCTGCTTCCAGCCAGTATTCCTCACCATCAGTAACAACTAAGATTGTTCCATGCTCTGGTGTTCCAAATACAGGAATGCCTGCCTCCTCTACTCTCTCAATAACTTCATCATGTGGATGACCGTATTCGTTTGCTCTTCCTGCGGAATACAGAGCTACTTCTGGAGCAACAGCCGAGAGAAAGTCTGGATTCGTAGAGGTGCTTGAACCATGGTGGCCAAGCTTTAATATATCCGCATGCAGCTGTTCTCTGCTTTCTTTAACCATAGCTGCTTCTCCTTCCTCCTCAGCATCTCCTGTGACAATAAATGAAATGCTGTCATAGGAAATACGCACGCTTACTGAATCCTCGTTTAAATCTCCTGTCAGTTCATCTGGGTGAAGAACATCCACTGATAAATCTCCGATAACATATTCTTCTCCTCTCCTTGGTTCATGGTAATTAGCCTCTGACTCTATGATAGCGTCCAAAGTTCGTTCAAAGGTTGCTGTTGTATGTTCCCCTCCTGACATCCAGACCTCATCCACCGGAAAGGACGCCAGCACCTCTTCCATTTGTCCGATATGATCAGCGTGGGGATGAGTACCAATGACAAGATCGATTTCTTCAATCCCTGCTTTCTGTAAGTATGGTACTACTTCTTCTCTGTCATGGCGTCCGGTATCAATTAATATTGTCCCTTCAGGTGCCTCAAATAAAGTCGCATCTCCTTGGCCAACATCAATATAGTGTACAGCTAAAAGGTTGTCCTGAGTTATATCTGATGGTGGTTCTGTCGTTTGACAACCAGAGATTAGAAGTAAAGCAGTAACCATAAAATAATATTTCATTCTACCCTTCCTTTACGTTGTTTCATAATCGTTCGGTTATTAGATAAAACAGCAAACAGAGCATTTTATACTTATGTTAACTCTAAAAAAGCAAGCAATCATTAATGAAAGCTTGCTTCTTATTGCTGATTCTATTATTCACTTAATACTTTTTCAAGATGTAAGAGGGTTAAGAAACGTCCATCCAAGTTAACAATCCCCTCTAGATAGTCTTCTTTCACTCCACCTATAATTTCAGGCGGAGACTCAATTCTATCGACTGGTATATCCAGTACATCATTCGCTCCGTCTACAACTAATCCTGCTTCTATTTCCTCAAGGGTAATCATTAAAATCCGTGTAGATTCATCAGCATGTTTCTCTTCAAGCCCAAACCGTTTTCTAAGGTCAATCACAGGTGTAATCACCCCTCTTAAATTCATAACTCCTATAATAAAAGACTGGACCCCAGGAATTCTTGTTACATTTTGCATTCGTTCGATGGACTGTACGTAAGTAACGTTTATGGCGTATTCTTCTTGACCCAATTGAAAAATAATCATCTTTAATTGGTCATTATCAGTTTCCGTAGTCATACATGGTACCGCCTTTCCTAAATTAGGTCTCTTACTGGCTGTTATTGTTTATAATATAGGCTTTCCCTGGCTGGAAGAGAAGGACTACAGCTTAAGTCTATGAAAAACAGCAGGATGAAAGCCTTCCCCAGGATTATTCCAGCCTACAAGAATCTCGTCAGGGAAGGCCATATCGGTATTCATCATAGTGAAGAGACTAACATTATCCTTACCTATACGGAATTTATTTAACGAGTGCGTTCGTATCTACAATCAGTGCTACTTGGCCGTCTCCCAAAATTGTCGCACCAGAAATAGCAAAAACATTTGAAAGGTAATTTCCTAATGATTTTAGCACCACATCATGCTGTCCGATCAGTGAGTCAACAATGAGGCCAGCCAGTTTTTCCCCTTTTTTTACAATTACCAGGGAATGAATCTGGTTCTCCAGCTTCTCTTTTGATACATCAAAAATACTCGAGAGAAAAACCAAAGGAACTATTTTACCTCTAAAATCAATTACCTTCTGGCCATGATAATTGTAAATGTCTTCTTTATTGATAATCGCCGTTTCTACTATAGCTGATAAGGGCAAACCATATTTCTCCTCTCCGACCTCTACTAATAGGACATCTATTATAGAAAGAGTTAATGGAAGCTGAATGGAAAAAATGGATCCTTTTCCTTCTATAGAATCAACAGTTACAGACCCTCCTAACGTTTCAAACGTATTCCTCACTACATCTAACCCAACTCCACGCCCGGAGACGTCCGTTACTTCATCCGCTGTACTAAAACCTGAAGCAAATAAAAGATTGTAGACTTGCTGGTCACTCATCTTTCCTGCTTCTTCTTCCGAAACCACTTCATTTTCCAACGCTTTTTGAAGCACTTTCTGCTTATTTATTCCTGCTCCATCATCCTCTATTTCAATAAAGACATTATTTCCACTGTGGTAAGCCTTTAAGATGACTTTTCCTTCTTCCGGCTTTCCAGCTTCTCTTCTTACTTCCGGCTTTCAATGCCATGATCAATGGAATTTCGGATTAAATGAACCAGTGGATCACCGATTTCATCAATGATCGTCCGGTCAAGCTCCGTTTCTGCGCCGATGACTTCAAGCTTTAATTGCTTCCCTAGTTCTTTAGACAAGCTGCGGACCATTCGAGGGAAACGGTTAAATACCTGTTCAACCGGCATCATTCTCATCGTCAGAATGATTTCTTGCAAATCCCCTGAAATTCTTGACATATGTTCTACCGTCTCATTGAGCTCATGATTGTTTAGTTCAGAAGAAATCTGCTCCAAACGTCCACGGTCAATCACCAGCTCCTCAAATAAATTCATGAGGACATCCAAACGTTCAATGTTCACTCTGATTGTTTTGTTTACCTCACCACCAGATTTCTCTATTTTTTTATTCTCCCCCTCATTCGTAAATGGAGAAGTTTTTTCCTTGTTGTTTTCTTCATTACTTTTTACTGTGGTGTCCTTTTGCCTAGTGATCTCTTCTTTTGTTACTGAGTGAATATGTACTTCCTCTACTTCTGAGATACTTTCTAACTGGCTTTTATCTTTTCGCCCTCTTCCTGAGAAAGAAGTGTGACAATAAACTCGTTTTCAAAATCTTCATTCTCTAATTTTTCAACGGGTGGGCTGGATTTCACTACTTCTCCAACACCTTCAAATACCTCAAAAACCATAAAAACGCGGGCAGCCTTCAGCATGGTTTGATTATCAAGCATTACTTTGATTTCAAAGACATTATAATTTTGTTCTAATGACTGTACTAGTACCGTGCTTTCGAATTGATCATAGAAGTGTTCAGTTTGTTTAAGAATTTCCTGATCTTTGACTGCTGCTATTTCCTGTAAGGGACTGCTGTTTTGAGCCTGATTCCCCTGCTGGATACGCTCAAGATTCGCTGCAATATCCTGAATATCTTTCTTTCCCTCTCCTCCTTGGGAGATATCAATGACCATTTCCTCTAAGGCATCTACAGCCTCAAAAATGATATCAATAACTTGAGAGGTAACACTCAGTTCATTGTTTCTTACAAGATCGAGAACGTTTTCCATTGAATGGGTAAGCAGAGCTAAATCCTGATATCCCATCGTGGCAGACATACCTTTTAACGTATGAGCTGAACGGAACACTTCTCCAACTACTGACAAATCAGCAGGATCACTTTCCAAACGAAGCACGTTATCATTGATCGCTTGAATATGTTCCTGACTTTCTTCTATAAATACATCTAAGTATTCATTGTTATTCATAGGATCCACCTCAATTAGCTAAAGTACGTCTTTTCCTCAAAGAAAAGAGGAAAAGCTCGCTATGAAGAATCTGTTGCCAAACCATAGTGTTACATTTTGTTGTTGATTTTTCGGTAAAAGATGCTTCCTTGCACCCAAAGTTACAAATGAGAGATTTGCATTCCCGGTGTCTTTTACGCCTCGGGCATAGTTTCGTCTTCCTTAGAAAAACCATCATGCGGGATCTTTGGATCGTGGTATAAGGCGTCTCGCGCTTTTATCTACAATCAATTACTTATAAAAAATCAACATTTCCCTTGCATAGAACCGACCCATTATTAAAGGAAGACTTACCTGCTCATCATTTTCCTTATTCTTCATATCGACTAAATTACAATTCTTTTCACTCTTTCCTTTTACATACGATATTTTCATGGCCCGGAATATAAAGTTTTTTCCCGGAGACTAAAGGGAAAGGGTAAGATAAATTCTACTAAAGAGGAGGCTGACAGATGACAAATAGAAGTGATCATGTAGCAGGAGCCGCTATCACCTCAGTCAGCTATGATGAAAAAACGTATACCTTATATGTTAAGTTTGACAACAACGTCACCCATATCTTTCACGATATTCCCAGTCACATTTATGTTGCTCTATCCTCACAGACCGTTGATGATAGAGAGCAATATTACGAAGAAAAGCTTAAAGGTCAATTCCGTTCACAAATTATTGACCCTAATTCCTAGAGCTAATAAGTAAGAGTCTGGGACAAAACTGTCTCACCAAAATAAATAAGGCTCCAATTATCAAAAGACGATAATTGGAGCCTTATTTTTAGATTCAAAATTGCTGTAGAGTTGTCGTTGATTGTTCAAAAATCACGAGATCACTCCCCGAGATCCAGCGGTTGATCTTCCCCGGTTAGTTGAAGCCTTGTCTCCGGGATAGAAGACACCGTGAATGCGAATGAAGTGAAGCTTGAACGGTTATTACACTTGTGCTTTTAGGTGCATGCCAGTGTATCTTTGAACAAACAAACAATAGAATACAGAAAATAAAAAAGAGCTCTCACCGATGATTCTTGAGTATCAGCTTCACTTAAATGGCACTTCCCTTGTTTCTAAGATACTTTAAATAAGCCAACTCTCTCCCTTCATAGAAACGCTTATCTAAAGCAGACATGCGAAACGCTTTTTCTTGTTCTTTCTTTGTGTACACTCTGGTCTGGAAATTTACCGTAAAACCAAGGAAATGAAATTGCACTTCCTGCTCTCCTCGCCTCTAAAATTTAGCTGACTTACTTCCTTATATATACTAATAGTAAATTTCAGGTAGCACAGAATATTTCATAAGAACAAAAAACACAGCGGCTATCCCGCTGTGTTTTTATAAAATGACATTGTAGCCTATCATGATTATGAGAATAAGAGCAATCGCAAACTGCACCCAGTAGTACGTACGCTGACTCCCGGTAAGCTCTCCTCTTTTTGTACGGCCAAGGATTACTTCCATTAAATAAATAAGCCAAAGAGCCAAGATCGATTTAACAGTATAGTTAATCGGAAAGCCATAAGAAATTAATAAATAAACACCTGAAACGATCATAAGTACATAAAACAAACGAGCGATATGATGAGGAATCTTATATCCTTTTTCTTTGCCTTTTGTTAGGTTTATGTACGCAATCACAAAAACGATAACAAGTAAAAGCCAAACCGAGCGGTGGATATTGAGCATTATGTCCAGCATGTTTCTTCCTCCTGTAATGTATGTAAGTGTAAGTAATTACCCTGCTTCATTATAATACAAGTTAGAAGGAAGACAAACTATTAACGACGAATTTTATCATTTGTTTGCAAAACCGTCATACAATAGAGAGATAAAAGAGGAGACACAAAAGACATTATAAGATTTCCACTTTTTTCTGTCTCTTTTTAATTAAGGTCGAAATACTTTCCGTTTGCCTCATAAACAATCCACTCAGCAATATTTGTTGCATAGTCAGCAATTCTCTCAATGTACCGGCCAATAAATGCTAACTGTGTGACTTCCTCAACTATTCCTGTGTTAGGGACAAGCTGAAATAGATTTCGAATAAATAAAGCATACTTCGTATCAATTAAGTCATCTTCCTGTGCTATTCTTTGGGCTGCAAGAACATTTCCTTCATTGTATGCACGCAAGGCTTTCTTAAGCATGTCGCATGCTTGTTCTGCAAGGACACATAACTCTATTCTTTCGTCTGTTAAAGCTCCTTTTTTTAGGCGCTTTCCTCCTTTGGCCATATCTACTGCCAAGTCCCCTACTCGTTCAAGGTCACTGGAAATTTTCAGTGCGACAATCACCGATCGCAAGTCACTTGCTACAGGCTGCTGTTTTGCAATCATAAGAGTAACTGTTTCATTAATCGATGTTTCCTTTTTATTAATAATGTAGTCACTGGATATCACATATTCAGTCATAATCTGGTCATTATTACGCAAGGCGTAAATCACTTGCTCAAAAGCGTCAGTTGCGAGTTCACCCATTTCTAAAATGGTAGACCGTAAATTCTCCAGCTCTTTTATATAATGCTCTCTCACACCCATTTCTGCCCCTCACTTTCTTTTATCCAAAACGGCCTGTAATATAATCTTCAGTCCGTAAATCTTGAGGAGTGGAAAACACTCTGTCTGTCTGGTCAAACTCTACCACTTCTCCATTTAGGAAAAAGGCTGTTTTATCAGAAATACGAGCCGCCTGCTGCATATTATGGGTGACTATAACAATGGAGTAATTTTTCTTTAGCTCCTGTACAAGCTCTTCTACTTTAAGAGTAGATTTTGGATCCAACGCTGATGTTGGTTCGTCCATTAAAATAACATCCGGTTCAATAGCCAGGCACCTTGCAATACATAACCTCTGCTGCTGGCCGCCTGATAATCCATAAGCATTTTCGTTTAATCGATCCTTCACTTCTTCCCAAATTGCCGCTCCTTTTAAGCTTTTCTCCACAATATCCTTAAGAATTTTTTTATCTCTAATTCCATGCACCTTCGGCCCGTAAGCCACGTTTTCAAAAATAGATTTTGGGAATGGATTTGGCTTTTGAAACACCATTCCTACACGGGTGCGAAGCTCTTCTACCCGGTAAGAGCGCTCAAAAATATTCTTGCCCCTGTAAAGGATTTCACCTGTGGTTCTCACACTAGGGACAAGTTCAACCATTCTGTTTAATGTTTTAATATACGTAGATTTTCCGCATCCTGATGGACCGATAATCGCTGTTACATGATTTTCCTGAATCGGCAGGTCAATGTTTTTTAATGCCTGAGTCTCCCCGTACCATAAATTTAGTCCTCTTGTATCATATATCACTTTGTTATCCTTCGACACCGGCTCTTCATTTAGCTTATTCTCAATTTTAATTTCACGGTTTTTCCGTAAGGTTGTCGCCATGATCAATCAGTCTCCTTAAAAATTAATATCGCTTTTGAAACTTTGCCCGAATGAGGATTGCCAGAGAATTTAATATAAACAAAACGAGAAGCAGGACAACGATCGTAGCTGCAGCTAAGTTCGCGTATTCATGAACCAGCACAGCATCAATGGTCCAGTAATATATTTGCATTGGCAGAGCTGTAAAGTTGTCCATTGGTCCCGATGGTACAGGAATTAACAAGGCAGGAATACCCAGGACGACAAGTGGTGCTGTCTCCCCTATAGCTCGGGAAAGTGCAAGGATTACTCCTGTTGCAATCCCAGGTATGGAAGCAGGAAGTACTACATTCTTTATCGTCTGCCACTTTGTTGCCCCCATCCCGTAAGACGCTTCACGCAGAAAGCCTGGCACAGAGCGAATGGCTTCCTGAGCGGACACTACGACAATTGGCAGAACAAGGAGCGACATCGTTAAAGCACCAGCTATGACGCTAGCCCCAAAGCCAAACATTCTTACAAACACAGTAAGTCCTAAAATACCAAAAACAATAGAGGGGACACCTGCTAAATTAGCAATGTTGGTTTGGATAAAAGAATGAAGACGACCCCTTTTGGCGTACTCTTCTAAATAAATGGCAGTACTTATGCCAAGTATCATAGTTACAGGTCCCACTATAAGCATCAGCATAAAGTCCCTGTAATAGCCCCTCTGATCCCGGCAATTTCCGGATTTGATGAAAGTCTGTCAGTTAAAAACTGCCAATCAATCCAGCCTGCGCTGTCCATAGCTACGCGATATAACAGAATAGCCAGGACGACCAGCCCTATAAATGTAGAAACCAGGAACAAGTACTTTACTGCTTTATTCAACATGAGACGCTTGTTCATTTTCCGGTTTACAAGGTCAAGATCAATATATTCCTCTTGTTTCATTTCTGGCTGCTTCATGCTCAATTGCTTAATACACCTCCCTGAATCTCTTGCTGATGTATCTTGCAAGCATATTCATGGTCAAAGTAAAAACGAATAACGTCATGGCCACTGCATAAATACTGTAGTAGATAGGAGTACCCGCTGCCGCATCTCCACTGGTAACTTCTACAATATAAGCCGTCATTGTCTGCATGGATTGGGTGATATCAAAGGTAAAATTTTTAGAACTCCCGCTTGCAATCGTAACAATCATTGTCTCGCCAATCGCTCTGGAAATGCCCAAGACAAAGGAGGCAATAATGCCTGAAATTGCAGCAGGAATAACAACACGAAACGTCACTTCTAATTGGGTGGCACCTAACGCCATTGCCCCTTCTCTCATGGAATTCGGCACAGAATTCATAGCATCTTCAGAAAGAGAAGCCACAAGTGGATGATCATTATTCCCATGACGATGCCCGGGCTTAACGCATTGGTAGCTGATAGTCCTGGAATGACATCTCTTAAGACTGGAGTCACGAATGTAAAGGCAAAGAAACCATAAACAATTGTTGGTATTCCTGCTAAAACTTCAATCATTGGCTTCAACACTTTTCTTGCTCTCTTCGAAGCATATTCGCTTAAATAAATAGCCGTAGTCAGGCCAATCGGCACAGCCACCAGGACAGCTATTAGAGTAGTCATCAACGTCCCCATGATTAAAGGGAGTATACTAAATTGGGGATCAACCGGGCTAAGGGGCCTCAATACCGTTCCTGAATAAAATTCGAAAAATGATACCTCTCTAAAAAACATGATTGTTTCCCCTATAAGAGTAAAAACAATTCCTACAGTAGTGATTACCGATACAAATGCAGCTGCAAATAATAATACTGGAATCGTTTTTTCAAC
The DNA here is from genome assembly GCF_001310615.1 of Thalassobacillus sp. C254. Classification (NCBI taxonomy): domain Bacteria; kingdom Bacillati; phylum Bacillota; class Bacilli; order Caryophanales; family Bacillaceae; genus Thalassobacillus; species Thalassobacillus sp. C254. The sequence goes on from NZ_BAXQ01000001.1 coordinate 286,865, forward strand.
GATTCTTAACGCATTTTTGGACTGTTTTTTATTTTTAATGATATCTTGCACGTTTGATGTCTTTGGCACAAGCAGCTGCCTCCTTCACAACGAACCGTCACCTTTTGAGAATATTTATAAACAGATGAAAAGCAAAGCTGCTTCTCATCTGCTTTTCCTTAGGAAACCTTATTGAATAGATTGTACATCTTCAAGCTGTTCATTGAGCTCTTCCTCTGGAAGAGGAGCAAATCCAGTGTCACCAGCCAAATCATCGGCTACTTCAAATACATATTCAGCGAATGCTTTTACTTCTGGCTTTTCTTGTGCAGAGTTAATACTTAGATTTGTAAAAACAGGCCGGGTAAATGGTCCGTACTCCCCATCTTCTTCGATTGTATCCAAAGAAGGCTCTACCGGGCCGTCTCCAAAGTCAATTGCAACTGCTTCAAGCTCATCTGTATTATTCGCATAATACCCATAGCCGAAGAAGCCAATGGCGTTCTCATCCTCGGAAATTAAAGTGACAAGGGTAGAATACTCTTGTTGAAGGTTGATTGTCTGGACAAGATCCTGCTCATCAATAATCTCTTCTACAAAAAATTCGTTGGTTCCATGGTTCTCATTCGGGCCATAGAAATTCACCTGTTCATCAGGCCAGTCAGAGCGAATGTCAGACCACATGATCTCATCACTCTCATTGATATTTCCTGTAACAAAAATTTCTTTAATTTCTTCTTCTGTCATTTCATTTGCCCAGTCATTATCTGGATGGATAACAATCGTTAATCCATCTAACGCTACCTTGTATTCTCTCGATTCAATACCGTTTGCTTCTAGTTCCTCAATTTCTTCCTCTCTAATTTCACGGGAAGCATTTGATAAGTCGGTTTCACCGTTCACAAACCTTTGCATGCCCGCGCTTGTTCCTGCGCGGCTGACTTCCACACTTACACCTTCCTGTTCATTTATCATAAACTCTTCAGCAATCCGAGCCATTAAGGGGTATACGGTGCCAGATCCATCAATTGCAACGGTACCGCTAAGTTCTTCACCAGCTTCGTTATTATTTTCTTCTGTGTTATTACCATCTGTTTCTTCCGCCCCACTCGTGGCAGCCTCCTCAGAAGTTCCCCCTTCTTCTCCTTCTCCACAAGCTGCTACAGCCGGTATAGCTGCTGCTAGTAAAAGAACTGATAACCATTTCTTAGTGTTCATCTGTCAATTTCCTCCCTTTTCTCCCAATAGGTATGTTCTTTGTCTCACGATTTATGTATCTATCGCTCACAATTGCAATTATAGGGAAGCTTCGTAAAGGAGATATTGTGAAATTGTAAAGATTGCGCAAAGAAATCTATTAATTTATTAAAAAGAAATTTACAATTCAAACTTTTTATATTTATCTCATTGTCAGTTTAATAGTTAGAAATTATCCTCGTAGTAGTCCTCCTCTTCAGCAGTGCACTAAAAAAGCTCCCTGTATATTCAGGAAGCTTCTTGCCTTGTTTATTGTTCGATTGTTTTTTTCCAGCCAGCATGCGCAGTTTCAACATTGCCTTGAAAATATTCCTTCGCTTCACTTACCAGCTGCTTATGGTTTCCAAAGTGGGGAAGATGAGTAAGTAAAAGTTCTTTTGCTTTCGCAGCATCTGCCAGTTTTCCTGCTTCATGGCTGTTCATGTGGCCAGCTGCTGTTCCGTCTTGTCCGGCAAACAGGCTGCATTCAGCTATCATAAGGTCACAGTGCTGTGCATGGGAAGCAAGAGCGGGCATATATCCTGTATCCGCTGTGTAAAATACAGAACCCTTTTCTGTGGAAATGCGCATGCCGTAACAAGCTACGGGATGAGAAGTTTTCACAAAAGTAATTGTAAAAGGGCCTGCCATTAAAGGTGCCTGATCTGTGTATGGAAAAGCGGCAGCCAGATTTTTATAGGAGAGAGCAGAAAATCCTTGTGAATCTTCCTGGTGCCCATATATGGTTAATGGTTTCTCAAACCCTTCTCCATAATAAGATAGAACTCTGTGATAATGCAGGACTCCAATGTCTGCGATATGGTCATTATGGTAATGAGAAAGAACTACACTATCCAGCTCTTTTAAGTCAATATACTGTTGCAAAGATGAAACAACGCCACTTCCACAGTCTACCAGCATTTTGTATCCTTCTTCTTCAAATAAATATCCAGAGGTTGCTTCTCCGGCCCCCGGATAGCCATGCCAGTACCCAATAACCGTAATTTTCATTGCTTACCTCCCAGTTATTCTTTTCATAATCTCCCTGATTCCATTGTACCTTTTTCAGCTGCTTTTTGTCTCAACACGCTGCCTTCTGCTTTGCACTATTCTCTCCCCTCGCTTTAACAAAAAAGTTCTATAAAAAACTCCCGGTCTATTACTAGACCGAGAGTTTCTTTCTGCTTATGCTTCTTTTGGATATACGCTTACTTGTTTGCGCTTTTTACCAAGACGCTCAAACTTCACAACGCCGTCTACTTTTGAGAACAACGTGTCGTCACCGCCGATGCCAACGTTTGTACCTGGGTAGATACGCGTTCCTCTTTGGCGAACTAGGATAGAGCCGCCAGTTACAAATTGGCCGTCTCCACGCTTGGTTCCAAGACGCTTAGAGATAGAGTCACGACCGTTCTTTGTACTACCTACCCTTTTTTCTGAGCGAAGAACTGAAGATTCATTTTCAACATGTCATTCACCTCCTTGATTTTCAGCAATAGTCATGTAATCGCCGTATTCTTCGGCAATGGAGTGAAGAGACACCAGCATTCCTTCTAATAGAAGCTGGACATCCTCAAATACACGCCCGCTTACATGAGACGGAACCGTGCAGCGGAGATATCCCCCATTGTCACTCATATCCACATCTAATTCAATATTGCATAAGGCGGAAATTCCATTCACCGCTCCAAGGGAGACTGCAGAAGCGCCTGCACAGACAATATCTTGTCCATAAGGACCTGACTCCGCATGTCCCGACATGGAAAACGAATGAATTGTACGATTGCTATTCCGCTCAACCACTATTTCAATCATGTGATTGTCCCTTATGCATTAATTTTGTTGATTACAACTTTAGTATATGGCTGACGGTGACCGATCTTACGACGGTAGTTCTTTCTTTTCTTGAACTTCCATACGATCACTTTCTTTTGACGGCCATGCTTGTCAACTTTTCCAGTTACACTGGCACCATCTACAAATGGAGCGCCGACTTTCATGTCATCTCCGCCAACAACCAATACTTTGTCAAAAGTTACTTCTTCGCCTGCAGAAGCATCCAGTTTTTCGATGTAAACTTCCTGGCCTTCTTCGACTTTGATCTGTTTACCACCAGTTTCAATGATTGCGTACATTTCTGCACCTCCTATTATACTCAGACTCGCCAATGCAGGTGCCTGGACGGGCTTAAAAACCTTCATTTGTGCGGTTGTAGTTTGGGTGCTTACCAAACGACTAACAAAAAAGATCATATCACAAATAAGATTCCAATGTCAATATCACATCATACGCCTTACTTGCTGCGTTTTAATTTTTTTGCCCGCTCCTTGACCGTCTCCTCGCTTGCCAGCAGCCTCACATGAATTTCCTCATGAATATGAGGGAGAGCTTCTGAAAGGTAAATTTTAAAACCATACCGTTTCTCCAGTTCATGAACATAGTAGTGGCTGTTTTTATCATTTAAAAAAGAAAGAACCTTAGCCGGCACTTCTAACAGCATAGCTTCCTCTTCCATGAAACGATATTCATGAATCAGACGATCAGTTCTTGCAGCCAGTGCTTCAGCAGAAGGTTCTGTGCCTTTCCCAACACACACACTGCAGGGATCTGAAAGAGTATCATTTAAATTCTGTCTAACTTTTTTCCTCGTCATCTCAACGAGCCCAAGCTTGGTCATCCCGGCTACGTTTGTTTTCGTTCGGTCTTTTCTTAATGCATGTTTAAAGGCCTGAAGAACTTCCTCTTGGTCTGTCTCATTTTTCATATCAATAAAATCTATAATGACAATCCCGGATACATCTCTTAGACGGAGCTGTTTTGTTATTTCCTTAATCGCTTCAATGTTTGTTTTCTTAATGGTTTCCTGCAGATTGTCACTTCCAGTAAACCTTCCTGTATTGACATCAATAACGGTCAAGGCCTCTGTCTGGTCAATCATGAGATAGGAGCCGTTTTTTAACCATACCTGCCTCCGGAGAGCTCTTTCAAGTTCCTTTTCTACTCCGTGCACAGAAAATATATTCTCTGTCCCTTTATACAATTCTACCTTGTTTGTATCTTTTGGGTCGTGCCGAAGAAGATGTTTGATGTGCTGGCTGTCCACCGGATTGTCAACCAGAATACGGCTGATAGTGGTAATGGGAAAGTCTCTGATGATTCTATCTACTATGCCTCCTTCTTGATGAAGCACAGCCGGGGGCTTAACATCTCTGCCCCTATTACAGATTTCTTCCCAGTCTTTTCGTAAATACGCCAGGTCTTCTTTCACGTCATCAATAGCTAACCCTTCACAGATTGTACGAATAATCATTCCTTCCTCTGCTTCTTTCATATCGTGTCCATGTCTTCTCCACTCTTCCCTTATTTCTTCAGCAGACATCTTCTTAGAAACCCCTACATAGTTGCCGGAGGCATATACACAATGTATTTCCCCGGAAGTGAGACCACTCCTGTCAAACGGCTCCTTTGGTGCCAAACTCCTCTTTCGTTACCTGGACAATGATTTCTTGTCCCTCATGGACAAATTCGGAGATGTTTCTCTTTCTCTTTGTATCCTCTTCTTCATTAAGCTGCTGATATGCAAGGACTTCATCACGATATAGAAATCCGTTTTTACTGCGGCCTATATCCACAAAGGCCGCCTGCATGCCAGGGAGTACATTCACTACCCTGCCTTTGTAGACATTTCCTACTAAACGCTCTTCTTGTTGTCTTTCAATTAGAATTTCTGCTACTTGTCCATTTTCTTTAATTGCAGCTCTTTTTTCTAAAGTTACGGTATTTAAAATAACCTCTCTCAATGTATGCGCCCCCAGTCGAAGAGACTCTCTATCCCGATTTTTCTTTATTATAAGACCTCTGTTTGTTCCATTGCCTTTCTTTTTTCCCGGCTAAACATGATAAAATGCAATAAAAAGCCGACTCTTCTGCCGGCTTATTCCCTGGCTTTCCTCTCTATTATAAACGATCTGCTCCTCAACATATCCTTCCCATAACAAAAACCTTCCATTACCTTTTGTCTGAGGTAAGGAAGGTACTGAAAGACTTCATGCCAACATTTTCTCTGGTAATACCATAAAGAAGCTCTTCTTCCGATACCTTTTCCCCGTTTTCTTCGATCAGGAATATCGTATGTGCATTTTTTCGAATCATCTTAGCAGCATCAATCAGTCTTGTGTGTTGAGAGACTTTTTTCTGTTCTTGATGGAAGAACACCCTTTACAAACATTCTGTTTCTTTCTAATAAAAACCTGAAAAAACCATACGGCTGCTGCTTCCGTTCTAAATAATGAGAAATATATAGAAATAACAAAATGACCCATGATTGTAAATGATAGGGGAATGAAAGAATTGTACCTATTGTTAAAAATACCAAAATAGAAAAGGAGAGTACAAGAAAATATTTTTGCGCTTTACGATAAGGCATAAAAGCAGTGCTGGCAAAAAAAAGGAGCTTACCTCCATCAAGGGGCCAGACAGGAAGAAGGTTAAAGAAGAAAATAACCCCATTATGAAACAAAAAGGTTTGATGGTCTGCTGCATTCCAATATGGAGTAAGCAGCATAATAAAGGAAAGGCCAGCCAGCAGCACATGCTGAATTGGCCCGGCGATGGTCACGGCTATTTCCTCTTTCAGCGGCCTGTTTCCATATTCATTTATTTCGGCAACTCCCCCGAAGGGAAGAAGCTCTATTTTTTTAATACGCCACTTATACTTATGGGCCATAAACGCGTGGCCCAGCTCATGAACGAAAACGATGAAAAATAACATAAGAATTTCATAAAAGTATCCTGTCACAATTCCGGTTGCTATTACTACCCAAAATAGAGGATGGATTCGAATTTTTTGCAAAATGCTAATCAAAAGAAATCACTTCGCTCGGATCAATGTATTGATCCTCTTCTTTTAACGCGAAGTAAAATATTCCGGATTCACTTCCTTCTTGAGTATTCACTTGCCCGATGTTTTCACCAGCTTGAATGTGATCATAAAGCTTAACTTCAACTTCCTCCAGCATTCCATACCATGATTCCCCACCATCATAGTGCTGCACAGCTACCGCTAAGTCCCATTCTTCATGAGGCCTGCATGAATGACAATTCCTCCCCGCACAGCTTCCACATCAGCAGCACCAATGGTTTCAAGCATGATCCCTTTACCATTTTCAGTAAATGATTCTGTTACTTTTCCTGATGCAGGCACAGCATATTCTGCCTGGTAGGCATCTGCTGGTTCTGCTGCTGGTTGCTCGTCCTCTGGCTTAGGCATAAGTGCCAAAGGCTCCCCAAATCTTTCTTCATACCAACTTGAAACAGCAGCAAATTGAAATTCATTTTGATAGGAAGCTTCTATATATTCTCTGGCACCTTCAAATGCTGGATGACTTGTTTTGAATAATATACCGATAAGCAGGAATAAGCATAATGCAGCAAGGCCCTGCATCACAAACAGATATCTGCTTTTGGTCTGTGCTTCTGTCTTTTGTTCAGTCTCTCTCCATGAGTAAAATTCCGGCTCATGCTGCGGCATTTCATCATGACTGGGGTAATAGCCAAAATTGGTGGGAGTTACGTCTTTGTCTTTGTCTTTTTCTCTTTCCCTGTCTCTCATCCTTCCTTCTATTCCTCTTCGCTTTGCATCTGCTTCTCTTTTAACCTTGGAAAGCTTCTTAGACATTATCGGCCCCTCCCTGGCGGGATTCTCTTGCTTCATGTTTATGACTTGTCCTTTTGTTTTATTCCAGTAGTGAGGAGAGATGGAAACGGCAAGAGAAGTCTTTCCCATTTAATTGTACGAAGGGCAATTATGTATTAACACTGTCAAAGAACATATCAATTGCAATAGTTTAATAGAAATTTGCATAAAAAAAATCACCCCTGAAATCAGAGTGATAACTTAATTCTCTTGAGCGTCTTTTGGCAGACTGTTTCGCAAACGTGCTTTTTCGTAGATGATTGTCATTTGCGTCGTATAACGTTTAAGATCTTCAACTTCATTAACCTCTTTAACTTTAGCCTGGAGATTTTCAAGCTTTTCTATATCTTCAGGTGTTAAATACTCATGTTTACTAATCATATCAGGCCCTCCCTTCAGAGTGCACTTCCTAACAAATCTCTTATCCAGTATGACCAGTTATCGCCATTTCATACTTTTCCCGAAAAACATGTTCAATACTCTTTTTTTAATGGCTTTGTTACAATTTGTTGTTAATTGTTGGTAAAAGACGCTTACTTGCACCTAAGGAACAAGTGCGACATCCCTTCAGCTTCTTTTGGATAACGTTCGCTGGCTTCATCTGCATCTGCTATCCCCGAAGGTCTCTCGCGCTTTTATATCAACAAAATGACTTACAAAAAATCAACATTAGCCTTTAACAGAGCCTTTATAATAAGGAAATCAAAGATATTTAGGTAAGGTAATAGAGGGAGAATGAGGTTCTTACTAAAAATATACCACATTCAGAAAAGCCAGGTAAAATATATGGACTCTCAGAAAATTTTAATAACCTTTGTTTCTGCTTCAAAAATTATTTCAGTTGAAAAAGCTAATATGACAGCCCATTCCTGCATCATTTTTCTATTAAGATACACAGCAGCCATCAACATCATCCTGGACTGCTTGACTATCCTTGTTCTTTGTATAAAAAACTCCCACTCATTACCATCCGGGTCATTGATCCAAAATTTATCCTGCAGGGCATAACAACAGTTTGTGTTCATTTCTTCTGTAATCTGAGATCCTGCTTTAACTAGACGCTCTTTATGTTTCAGGAGCACTTCTCCGCTTTTCACTTGAATTCCAAAGTGACCCACTTGGTTTCCATGTACTTCATTAACAAGGTTCAAAGTGAAGTTAAGAGCTAAATTTTCAGGCATAAACTTAGCGTAATTTTCTTTTACCTTAACAGGATTTTCTCCAAAAAGATCTGTGTAAAAATCAATGGATTTCTTCAGGTTAGTAACATGTAAACCAATATGAACGTTCATTTTTTGCCCTCCTGTTAAATCAATTTTTTTTGATGTATAGAGTAAAAAAATGACATGGCGTCACTTTTTACTTTCATTATCAACGAAACAGACAGCATAACTCTTCAGATAATAGCTTATTTACTTCCTGCTGGTTGAGCCGGTAATAGCTCCACGTTCCTTTTGTTTCTTGCAGAATAAGCCCTGCTTCTTTTAATACTTTCAAGTGATATGACAGCTTCGATTGAGACATATCAAAAATGTCCATCAAGTCACACACACACGTTTCTCCACTTCTGGTTAATTCATGCATGATCATTAGACGCTTTTGATCCGCAAGAGCTTTGAATTTTTTTTCATAAAGGGAAAACGTTTCCTCCGACGTCATAAAAGCGGCCGCTTTTTCCATATTTTCACCTCATCAAATATTCTTGATCTATATATACTATACAACAACCTGAATTTATTGACAACAATTAATCAAATATTTTTGATTAATTGTTGTCAATAAACCCGTCTGAACAAACTGTATCCTCAAAACACAGAGTTTCAGACGGGAAGTTCACTAGGCTCTCATTCCAAAAAAACTTTTCACTTTTGCCATGAATCCTTTTTTCTCATCAATAGATAGTAAAGGAACAGATTCACCTAAAATGCGCCGGGCTATGTTTCTATAACACATAGCTGCTTTAGTATTGGGATTGGTAGCAATAGGCTCACCTTTTTGAGCAGCTCTTAACACCTCTTCATCATCAACTACCATTCCTAATAGATCAATCGCAAGAATAGAAACCACATCATCGACATCAAGAAGATCTTCCTCTTTCATCATGTGAGTCTTCACACGATTTACAACTAATTTAGGAGGCTCAATTGATTTTTCCTGTTCTAAAAGACCAATAATCCGGTCTGCATCTCTTACTGCAGCTACATCCGGTGTTGTCACCACAATCGCTCGATCCGCTCCGGCAACTGCATTTTTGTATCCTTGTTCAATACCAGCAGGACAGTCAATTAATACATAATCATAATCCGGCTTAAGCTCTTCAACTATTTTTTTCATTTGATCAGCATCCACTGCTGATTTGTCACTTGTCTGCGCAGCCGGCAGTAAATGCAGGCAGTCAAACCTCTTATCTTTAATAAGAGCTTGCGGGACTTTACAACGGCCTTCTGCCACATCTACCAAATCATATATAATTCGATTCTCCAACCCCATAATGACATCCAAATTTCTAAGGCCGATATCTGTATCTACTAAACATACATGTTTCCCCTGCAATGCTAAGGCTGTTCCAATGTTCGCTGATGTGGTCGTTTTACCGACTCCGCCTTTTCCCGATGTAATAACAATAGCCTCTCCCACAGCAATTCCTCCTTACTGACGTAACAGCAGCTGTCTTCTCTCATCAATGTTTCTTCTGTCTTTGCCTCGATAAGTAAGATGACAATTTACATTTATACCTTCATACGATCTCACGTTCTACAACCCTTCGAATGTTCCGTTTGCCACATGAGGGTATAGTTGACCCAGCTGTCGAGTTTTTTCAAAAGCTACTTCTTTTGTTTCCCGATGTATGTATGCATAGACCGGTTCTTCATTTGTATATTCATTATCTTTTTCATCCTCATACCGGTCAGGAGCATAATAAATGGTGTTACCTATTGATAATTGATTAGGTTCCATCACTGAAGCACATATAACAGTATCCTCATTCCCATCTACTCCGGCACGGACTGTTCCTTTTAAGGTTCCCATAACAAACACATTCCCTGTAGCCTCGACTGTACCCCCAGGGTTAATATCCCCTAACAAAAGAGCATCTCCTTGAATGCGAAGAACCTGTCCTGATCTAATGATCCGGGCAATGGATGTTATGGAGGATTCTTCTTTCATTTTTTCAGCTTCTTCAGTGGAATCACCTGGGAAATGATGTCCTGGATCTTAATGACTCCTGTGCCTTCAATGATCTGCTGGATTTTGTTTCGATGATCCTCCTGCAAATAGCGATACCCTGTGTCTACTTTCACTTCAACTTCAGGTCCATTGCCAAACGCCTGCTTATCTGCTACTTTTTCTGTAAGTTCTTCCATGAGTGCCTCAAAAGAGCACTGGTCATCTAAAAGGATTGTCAGCCCATCCTTGGTACCTTTAATCGTCACTAAATTTCGTTTTGAACCTGTTTTCATCTGCCTCACCTCTACGGGCACATCCAAGTTGCTTTGAGAGTTTTCATTTACAATGCTGCTCTTTATCTTTTGAACAGTTGTTATCCTATTTAGAGGCCCATTTCTAATTTATACCTAAGTTACGTGTTCCACATTAGTATAGCAGGGGTGGTCCCAATAAGTTCCTTTTCAGCTAAAGTGAATAATTAGTTTACTTACCTTATGGGAAAAATCCCCTCAAGTTTATTGCGGCAAAACCTATACATTGTGTTGTTTTTTCAGTTAACAGTAATACATTCCACATAGAAAAGTGATATTCCTGCATAGCAGTCTGTGTTTCTCGTATGTTTCGACTTTTTTCTATCTTTGCCTGAGTTCCTCTTGTTTTTCCATTTTTTCAAAGAAAGCCTGCAGTGGAAACAGCATAAGAATGCCGATCACACCATTTAATAAAAGAGATGGAAGCAGTCTTGTATTTAGAAAAACAGCCCACTCCATCGCTGTCAGGCCAATTACAGAATGCAGTCCATACGTAAGTATCTCAAAAATAATAACTGCTAACAACAAAACGCCAGTAAGCAAAGGCAGGCTCCTCTTGACCGACGTATAAGAAAACGCACATATATAGGCTACAAGCCCCAAACCAAACATATATATTCCAATTAAATCTGTAAATACAAAATCATAAAAAACTCCAGCTCCCACGCCATATAAAACACCTATCAGAGGACCGCGGAAAATCGAGATTAACACAATGACTATTAATACAAACCTGGGAACAAATATGGCCTCCTCAGTTAAAGAAGGAGGAAAAAAAATTTGGAACCAGGTACTTTCAATTAAAAATAAAAAAACCAGGAGAGCAGGAAGAATATACCGATTCATTACTCTCCCCCCTCCTCTGTCATTTGCTCTTCGATCGCTTCTTCCGATTCATCTGCTTCATCCTCTAAATATTCTTGCAGCATGGAATCTTCCAAATTATCGGTTGTTCGCTCTATGACACTTACGTAATCAATATTATGATAATTAGCTGCAGGCTCTACAACCGCGTTCATAGTAAGACCATATTCATCCGGTTCCACTTCAACAATCTCACCAATAACAAGCCCGCGAGGAAAAATACCTCCCAGTCCCGACGTACTGACTAGTTGTCCCGGCTCTATTTCAGCTTCCGATTCAATCTTTCTGAGTAGAAGACCTTCCCTGTCTTCATCCCAGCCTTCCACAAAAGCAAAGACCGGGTCTTCATCTGTGTGAATCATAGCAGAAACTCGGTTTGTTCGGCTATCATCAGATAATAGTTGAACTGTTGAAGTAAATTGTGAGACATTCTGTACCTTACCAACAAGCCCCTCAGGCGTGATGACAGCCATATTCCTTTCTATTCCATGCTGGGAACCCCGGTTAATTCCAATAACCTCTGTCCATTGGTCAGGTGAGCGATGTATCACCATGGCAGAACGCATGACGTAATCAGAGAGACTTTCTTCGGCATCTATCATGCTTTTTAAAGTTTCATTTTCCTGCTTCAAAGTTTGAAGCTCGGCTGAGGTGGCTGCATACTCATCAAGACGGGATTTCAGCAATTGATTTTCTTCATACACATTACGTAAGTCTTGCACGTTTTCAAAGACGCCGCTACATAATGAGCGGGCCTGCTGAATACTGATTGTACAACGCCTACGGAATCTCGGGCAAACTGCTCAGGCCATGTTACTGTTTCCCTTTCTCTGAGGGAAAAACCGATCAATGCCACCAGGATGATAATGGAAACCATTAATATAATCAGGCGCTTATTTGAAAAGAAATGAGGCATAAACGGACACCTACTTTATTGTAACTTACGGTTAGATCGCGAAGTAATGCCTGCTTTTGAATGAAACAGATGCAAGTTTTCAAGTGCTTTTCCTGTACCAATTGCCACACAATCCAAAGGATTTTCTGCTACATGGACAGGCATGTTTGTTTCTTCACTCAACACCTTATCCATATTCCGAAGCAGCGCCCCACCGCCAGTCAAAACGATCCCCCGGTCCATAATGTCTGCTGCTAGTTCCGGCGGAGTCTGTTCCAGCGTACTTTTTACATTTTCCACAATTGTGTTCACGGTATCCTGGAGTGCCCCTGAAATTTCTTCAGCTGTAATGGAAATCGTTTTAGGGAGACCGGACACTAAATCTCTTCCCCTGATTTCCATATCCTCTACTCCCTCAGGTGAGCCTGCTGACCCAACTTCCATTTTAAGAGCTTCAGACGTTCTTTCTCCAATCATCAGGTTGTACGTTTTTTTGACATGATTGATAATTGAATCATCCATCTCATCACCAGCTACTCTGATTGATTGGCTCGTAACGATACCGCCCAAAGAGATAATAGCTACTTCTGTTGTCCCGCCGCCAATGTCGACAACCATGCTTCCGGTTGGCTCCCACACAGGTAAATCGGCACCAATCGCAGCGGCAAACGGTTCTTCTATCGTAAATGCCTCACGGGCACCGGCTTGTTTCGTCGCATCCTCAACCGCTCTCTTTTCCACGGCGGTGATTCCTGAAGGCACACAGACCATTACATTGGGCTTACGGGTAAACATGGAACGGTTTTTTTGAGCTTGATTAATAAAATAATTCATCATTGTAGCAGTTGTGTCAAAATCAGCAATCACACCGTCTTTCATTGGCCGGACCGCTACTATATTTCCAGGTGTACGGCCAATCATGTTTTTAGCATCATTCCCCACCGCTTCAATCGTACCAGTATCGGTACGCATGGCAACCACTGAAGGCTCTCTGACAACGACTCCTTTACCCTTAACGTACACAAGTGTATTTGCGGTACCTAAATCGATACCAAGATCTCTTGAAAAACCACCCAACATCTATGTATCTCCCTTCATTGTTCACTTTCTATTTATTCATTTTAGTTACAGTTTTTGTTTGTCCCTTTTTAGAAAACATGTGTTCATCTTATACAGGAACTTTCCATCTTTTGGCACAAAAATGAGAGCATCTCCTTATCATTCGCTTTGGTAAGCGAAGACCCTGCTGCCTTGGTCCATCCTCCTCTGAATGCCTCTGCCTTCAGTAAAAGATGTGAAATATAAGGGAAAATGCTCTTCACATAAGCCGAATTTCACAACTAGTCTTTATTATACTTAATCTTATTAAAAAAAAATAGCCTAAACGTTTGGTTTTGAAAATTTAATTATTTTGTATGAGTAATAGAAAATCAATGGAGGGACTGAGACCTAGAAAAGTGGGAATTAAAGAGGTTATTCCTGATAGGGGTAGAGTACTTACTATATACATCCTTTTTCCTTCAAGCTGATAAATTGCCTGTCCCCAATAATGACATGATCAAGGACTTCTATTCCTATGATTCGTCCACATTCAATTAAGCGTTTGGTCACTTCAATATCCTCTTTACTTGGTGTGGGGTCCCTGAGGGTGATTATGAAGGCATATTACCGAAGCGGCTGAACGTTTTAACGCTTCTTTAAACAATTCTCTTGGATGGACAATGCTTGAATTTAAACTTCCTATAAAAAGAGTTTGTCGATGAAGAACTTGATTTTTTGTATTCAGACAAAGAACGACGAAATGTTCCTGTGTTAAAAACCGCATTTCTTCCATTACATATCTGGACACATCTTCTGGACTCCGAATGACGTAGCGTTCATCTGCCTGATATGTATAGATTCTTTTGCCAAGCTCAAGAGCAGCTCTGATTTCCACCGCCTTTGAAATACCTATCCCTTTTACTTTAGTGAGCTCTTCTATGGTGGCTTCCTTTAAAAGGTGAAGACTGTCGAATTGATAAAGCAGTTCCTGAGCAACGTGCATCACCGATGCGTTTTTGGTACCGGTACGGAGCAGGATCGCTAACAATTCATTTGTAGAGAGCCGGTCTGGACCTTCTTTTACCATCTTTTCCCTTGGTCTTTCACGTAATGGCACATCCTTAATAAGAAATGAAGAATCTGTCAAATTGTTTCCTCCTTTAATATGGTAAGGGCCGATCCCTTCCCCTCTTCTGCAGGGAGAAGAGACCGATTCCTCAGTTATTAAAATAGGGATAAACGTCAAATTTTCTTAGTTCTCTCACTAAACGAGCAACAGGAAGCCCGACAACATTAAAGTAATCACCATGTATTTCTTTCACTAAAAAGGAGCCTATGCCTTGAATTCCGTAACTTCCTGCTTTATCAAAAGGATCTTTTGTCTTCACGTAACTTTCTATTTCTTCAGAATGTAAAGGATAAAAAGTCACATCTGTTTTCTGGTGAAAGGAAAATGTTTGTTCAGGAGAAATTATCGATACGCCGGTATAAACGTGGTGCGTAGCATCAGATAAATCCGCTAACATTGTTCTGGCCTCTTTTTCACTCTTTGGCTTGCCCAGAATCGTATTATTGAATACTACAACTGTATCTGCACCAATAACTACACTCTCTGGGAAGTCTTTTGCTACATGCTTTGCTTTATGAACAGCTAAGCGTTCTACCGTACTTGCAGGAGAATTACCAGGAATTATTTCCTCGGGGATGTTGCTTTTTACGACTGTGAAGGAAAAACCTAGTGTGGAAAGAAGTTCTTTGCGCCGGGGGGATCCTGAAGCTAAAATAAGAGAATTCATAAGGGGCAACCACCTTTTCAATAAGATACGTAATGTATCTATTGTACAAGGTGCAGGTCTAGTTTACCAAATGCCCCATATATTTTCAATAATATTCTGAAACCTTCGAGAAACGTTTGTTCTATTCTACACCTTCAATAAATTTTTCATAAGATAGTACCGTTTTCATTGCTTCCTGATGACTCTCTTGTGCAGAGGAGCCATTTTCAGCTTTTTTCAAAAGCTATCTTTAAGTTTTCAAAGAAAGCCTGTCCTTCTTCGGGAATTTCTCCTTTCACTTTCTCGTATAACTGCTCTGCTTCGGCTGCATCTTGCGACAGCTCCACACTTGCGGAACTGCTTATAGCGCTTCCTGATTGTTCAAGTAAGCTCTCCAGTGAAGAGCGGCTCTTTTCAAACCAAAGCTTCCCGTCATCACTCCATGAATCCAGAACAGGAGCAGGTATGTTTCTGGTTTTCAGGAATACTTCACTCCCCTGCTCATTATAATAAGACTGCATTACAGAAGCATTTTCCCGGGAAGGCATCATCCTACCAGCAAATAATATAAATCACCGTCGTCGGTTAATAATGTTGGGAACCCTTTCTGTTCTAACCCTGCTTTCATCTCTTCTCCTTTTTCAAGGGTCGAAAAAGCTCCAGCCTGCACTATATTAAGATTCAACTCATTGTTATAGGAAGCAGCAACTGCAGAAGACTGTTCAGCTGAGGCAGGAAGTGCAGAGGAAGATGTGCTCGCTTCGCCTCCTGGGCTGCCAGTTAATAAATGAAGGACAATAAAGCCAAACAATAATCCCATAACCATTGCTCCGCCAATAATCATAGATATCTTTAACGGCAAACCTTTGAAAGAATCCTGAAAGCGTCGTTCATTTTTCTTTTTTTTACGATTAAAGGGGAGGCCGGGACTCAAATCTCTTTTACCATCATCAAGGGGGCTGTCTTTTCTTTCCATTGTTTTTTCTTTTTTCCAAAGTCAATGACTTTCAGCTGCGGGGACGAATCGTCATCTTCCTTCTCCTTTCCATCCTCTTTTTCCGTAAAAGAAAGAGGCTTGGACTCCCTTTCTTTCTCTTCATCCTTACCATACAACTTAAAGGAGAGACGGTTATTATTATCTTTACTCATGAACATTAACCCCTTCCCACGTAGCCTTTCTGTTCATTAGCCTGTCCTCTGTACTGATTTCACCTTATCATACGCCTTGCAAAAAAGAACAAGACATTTGTCGCCTTGTTCAGGACTTTTTTAGTCTGATCATTCTGACATCTTCAACAATTTATTTACCTAACCTTAACCACTTATTTATAAGTATAAGCCTGTATACCACTTTATGACTTTTTCACCACTGAAAAGGCAAATCAAAGCTCCTAAGACGATAAAGGGGCCAAAAGGGAGAGGCTTCCCCTTTGCTACCCGGCCTGTTATCATTCCTAATCCACCTATCATACTGCCTATACATATGGATAAGAAAAAGAGGAGAAGTACTTCTTTCCAGCCAAACATAAGGCCAAGAACAGCAAACAGCTTAATATCTCCACCTCCGATTCCCCCATTGCTTACCAGGGCGATAACGTAAAGGAGAACAAAGCCTGTCAAAGCTCCTGCAAACGGACCCCACCATGGATCTAATGGAGCAACGCTCATTCTGAAAAAAAGAAGAACTCCCCCAGCAGTAAGGAGTACCTTGTCAGGAATAATCATGTATGCCAGGTCACTTACAGTGATAATCATGCACATGGAAAGAAAAACAAGCGCTAGTGCAAGCTCCCATGTAAAGCCAAATACAAGCCAGGAAGATAAAACAAGAATCCGGTGGAAAGCTCTATAAGCGGGTAAAAGAGGGAAATTGAATTACGGCATGTGCGACACTTGCCTTTTAAAAAGAAGTAGGAAAAGAAAGGAATTAAGTCAACGAACGTTAATGGGGTGTGACAAGAAGGGCAATGAGAACGAGGGGAAACTACCGAAGTACCAATGGGAATTCGCAAACCAGCAACATTGAAAAACGAACCCATTGTAAGACCTGCCATGAAAAAATAGACTCCTAAGATCCAGGCCACCACAACACCTGCCTTTCAATATAATGAATTATTTTATCGGGTTTTTTCCAAGTTGTTCAATTTATTGTACCATAAAAACTTTTTTTAAACGTGTATAACTTATTCTTAAGGAACTTTTATTAAAAAAGCCAGATGTTCTTTATAAATGAACATCCGGCTTCTTATTTACTGTTTTATTTCAGAAATGAAGTATAAGGACCCACAAATGACAATGACATCATTCATGGATGCAGATTTCTTTGCTTCCTCCATAGCCGTCTGCCAATTTGGCACTTCCTGCATCTCAAAAGGAGACTTCTCTTTTATTTCAGCTGGAGAAGCAGCCCTTGGAAAATCAAACGGTGCTGCAAAAGCAGACCCTATGCGAAGAGATGACAAGGGCAAAAGGAGTTCATAGGCGTTCTTTTCTTTTGTCATAGCAAAGATAATATGCACAGTTTTATCAGGGTAACGTCTATTCAGCGCTTTGGCCAAACTTTCCATTCCCTCTTTGTTATGAGCTCCATCAAGGATGATTGTTGGCTTTTCCTTAATAATTTCAAACCTTCCCGGCCAGTTCGCCTTTTTCAGCCCGTTACTGATGTGATCGTCATCCACGGGAAGAGCATAAAACATTTTTAAATACCCAATCGCCATCAGAGCAGCAGCAGCGTTTTTCACTTGATGCTCACCTTCCATCTCAATACGGAGCTCAGGGTAATGTTTGAACATAGAAGAAAAAAGAAAAGCTCGAGCCAGTTTCAGCCTCATTATTATTGTTTATAAAAAATTCTTTTCCTAATGTATACATTTTCGTGCGATTTTGCTCCACGGTCTCTTTAAATATGGCAAGAGCTTCTGGCTTATCTTCGCACGTAATCAGAGGCACGCCGGATTTTACAATCCCTGCTTTTTCTTTTGCAATCTCTGGAATGGTCTCTCCTAAAATATGTTGGTGATCGTGACCTACATTGGTGATGACACTAACCATTGGGTGCATAGCAGTGGTAGAGTCGAATCTGCCTCCTAAGCCTACTTCCCAAATCACAACATCTGGATAAGCCTTTTTTGCAAAGTAAAGAGCAGCAATCACTGTCAGGACTTCGAACTCTGTTGGTGCTCCAAGAGGTGTAGTAGCAAGCTGCTCTGTCAAAGGTTTCACAGCCGCTGCATATTCAAGGAAGTCTTCTTTGGGTATTGAATGTCCGTTAACTGAAATTCTTTCACGGAAATGGGTTATATAAGGAGAGGTAAAAGTCCCGACTTCAAGGCCGGCTTCGTTCATCATGTACCTTAAAAAAGTAACCGTCGATCCTTTTCCATTTGTCCCGCCCACTTGAATAGACTTAATACTCCGCTCAGGATTTCCAAGGGCATCCAGCATATAGTTTACTCTTTCTAATCCTGGCTTGATTCCTAAAGGCACAAGGCTATGTAACCATTCTTTCGCTTCCTCATATGTATTCATTGTTGTTTCTCCTTTCTTAAATGAACAAAGAGCCACCGCGGAATATATGCGGTGGCATCCCTGTCATACAAACTCCTACGCTTTCAGCTCCTCAATTCTTGCAATCACCTTTTCTCGTTTTTCCAAATAATCCTGTTCTTTTGCTTTTTCTTCATCAACGACTTTCTGAGGAGCTTTTTTGACAAATCCTTCATTCGAAAGCTTCTTTTGCACCCGCTCTACTTCTTTATTAAGTTTTTCTTTTTCTTTTTCCAAACGGGCAATTTCCTCTTCCAAATCGATAAGCCCTGCCAGCGGAAGAAATAATTCTGCTCCTGTCAACACCTGAGAAAGAGATTTGTCAGGTGGAGTAAGGTTTGTTCCTATCGTCATCGTTTCAGGGTTACAGAATTTTTCAAGATAGGCCTTGCCTCTTTCCAGCTGCTGTAGTCTCTCTTCATTTGCTGCCTGTATTTGAATTTCAATTTCTTTGCTTGGGGGAACGTTCATTTCTGCTCTTGTGTTACGTACGGAACGGATGATCTCTTTTAACAGCTCCATATCCTTTACTGCGCTTGTATCCTTTAGATTTTGCTCAGATGTCGGCCAGGAAGCCACAGTAATCGACTTTCCTTTGTGGGGAAGATGCTGCCAAATTTCCTCTGTAATAAACGGCATAAACGGATGGAGAAGACGCATGGTCTGATCAAGAACGTAAGCCAGCACAGATCGTGTGGTTTTCTTCGCTTCTTCATCTTCCCCATAAAGCGGGAGCTTCGCCATTTCAATGTACCAGTCACACAGATCATCCCAAATAAAGTTGTAAAGAAGACGTCCTACTTCGCCAAATTCATAGGTATCCATCAAGCGCGTTACATCATCGATGGTTTCCTGCAGCCGAGTGAGAATCCAGCGGTCAGCGATTGTTTTTTCTCCGCTTATATCGATGTTTTCATAGCTTAACCCTTCCATGTTCATGAGAGCAAATCGAGAGGCATTCCATATCTTGTTCCCAAAGTTCCAAGTAGACTCTACTTTCTCCCAGTGAAAACGAAGGTCATTTCCTGGACTGGTGCTTGTCGCCAGGAAGAAGCGCAGGGCATCTGCTCCGTATTTATCAATGACATCCATCGGGTCTACCCCGTTACCAAGAGATTTGCTCATTTTCCTGCCTTCCGCATCACGCACCAGGCCATGGATCAGTACGTCCTTAAACGGACGCTTGCCAGTAAACTCAAGGCCTTGAAAGATCATCCGTGAAACCCAGAAGAAGATAATATCATAACCAGTAACAAGGACGTCTGTAGGATAGTAGCGTTTGTAATCTTCTGCTTCTTCATCCGGCCATCCCATAGTGGAAAAAGGCCATAGGCAGAACTGAACCATGTATCAAGCACGTCTTCATCCTGCTCCCAATTCTCTCTGTCAGCAGGGGGCTCTGTACTTACATGTAACTCACCTGTTTCCTTGTGATACCAGGCAGGAATTCTGTGTCCCCACCACAGCTGACGGGAAATACACCAGTCACGGATATTTTCCATCCATCTTAGATAGGTTTTTTCAAAACGGTCAGGTACAAAGTGAACTTTTTCTTCCTCTTTCTTCTGCAGGTCAAGTGCTGCGTCTGCCAAAGGCTCCATTTTTACAAACCACTGGTAGATAAATATGGCTCGACTACCGCCCCGCTTCTTTCTGAATGTCCGACGGAGTGTACATGATCTTCAATTTCAAACAGAATCCCTTCATCCTGAAGATCTTTTACAATTTGCTTTCGACATTCAAATCGATCCATTCCCTGGTATTTCCCTGCATTATCATTCATTTTTCCGCCTTCATCCATCACAAGCACTCGCTCAAGGTTATGGCGGTTTCCAATTTCAAAATCATTAGGATCATGGGCAGGAGTGATCTTCACAGCTCCGGATCCAAATTCCATATCTACATAATCATCAGCCACAATTTCTATTTCTCTCCCTACAATAGGGAGAGTCACTTTCTTTCCGATCAGTCTTTATATCGTTCATCCTCTGGATGAACAGCCACCGCAGTATCTCCAAGCATCGTTTCAGGTCGAGTTGTCGCGACTTCAATGTGGCGGCCGGAACCATCAGCCAAAGGATATTTCATATGATAAAAGTGACCCTGCAGGTCCTTATACTCCACTTCAATATCTGATAAAGCCGTCTGGGTCGATGGGTCCCAGTTAATAATATATTCTCCCCGGTAAATTAATCCTTTGTTATAGAGTCGGACAAATACTTCTTTTACTGCCTGGGAAAGTCCTTCGTCCAAGGTAAAACGTTCACGTGAGTAGTCCAGCGACAAACCAACTTTAGACCACTGTTGACGGATAAAGTCTGCATATTCTTTTTTCCATTCCCAAGAAGTTTCAAGGAACTTTTCTCTTCCAAGATCATAACGGCTTTTACCTTCTTCTTTGAGCTTGCCTTCCACCTTTGCCTGTGTTGCAATCCCGGCGTGATCCATGCCTGGAAGCCAAAGCATATCGTAGCCCTGCATCCTTTTTGACCGGGCAATAATATCCTGCAGCGTTGCATCCCAGGCGTGTCCTAAATGTAAACGGCCCGTAACGTTTGGGGGAGGGATAACTATCGTGTAAGGTTCTTTCTTTTCATCTCTTTCTGCTTCAAAGAACTTCCCTTCAAGCCAGTACGGATACCATTTTGCTTCAGTTTCCTGAGGATTATATTTTGTAGGCATTGAAACTTCTTTATTCGACATATTCATTCTCACTCCTTAATTAACATCAGTTGAGACGTTTGTCATCCATCTTCCTGATTGCTGTTATGACATCAATTTGAGTACCATCACTAAAAAATATCATAAAAAAAGACTCTCCTCATCAAAGGACGAAGAGAGCCATTCGCGGTGCCACCTTTGTTCACAGCAACATATGTATAAAGCAATGCTGTACACTCTGGACAGATAACGGATGTTCCCGGCTTCTCCTACTGTTCTGTTCAAAGAAGCTGCTCAAGGATGACTTTCCATTCTTCCTGCCTAAGGAACTTTACAGCCTGGAGTTCCTCTCTCTGAAGGTGGATAGGAATGTACTTCTTCCTCTCATAGCATGATTATAAATGTATGTATAACACTACAGTATTATATTATATTTTACTCTTAAACTGTTTTTTTCGTCAATGATTCGTGTGTTTTTGTTACTTGTTTCTATCAGCTCACTTCTCCGCAACAATTCAAACGTACGTGCATAAACTATACAATAATACTTTGAAGGAGTCTTGATTTTATGGGACATTATCCAGGTTATTACGGTCCCCCTCCATATAAGCCCCCGCACAAGAAAAAAAAGCGCCGGTTTCGCTGGCCTTTATGGATGAAGCGGCTGCGGCAGGCTTTTGCACAGCTCCTTTTGCCTTTGGTCTGCTTTCAGTTACTCAGAACGTTATTTCTCCCCACTACAGTAGACGTTTTCCTTTTGATATTTCTCCTTATTCTTTACTTGTATTTCCTTTTTACACCTTAATCATACACGGTTGGTCACATCCTATTAGAAAACAATCCCCTTCCGCTCAGGAAGGGGATTGTTTATAATGCTGCTCGTATAAATGAGAGGAAAAGCCATATAAGCGTTTATACAGCCGGACGTGAAGCTCCACCAATCTGACATACTCTTTTTCTAAGGCCCTTGACCTCTTTGTTTGATACTCTTTTATAGGAGAAACCAATGAATAGGGAGAAAGCAGGTGGCTTAAAAATAAGGAACGGTCCGCTTCCGCTAAAGGAAACTGTTTTTCATATTTGGTCATCCAACGATAAGCATCTATGTTGTCCCATAACCCCTTTTCAAAGCTGTCCCTGAAAAAATATGCAAGATCCCATGCCGGACTGTCGTCTCTTGTTTTTTCAAAGTTAATTAAATACGTGTTTCCCTGGCTGTCTATGACTGCATGTTCTACTGACGGACATCCATGGCACCTCACAGTCCGAACTTGCTGTTTTTCTCTGCTGATCTCAAGCCAGGTGTTAAAGTGCTTTTGTGATTCCTGGTAAAGCTGATGGATAAAAGGAAAATGAGTCAGGACCGCAAGCTCAAAAGGAGAGAAGTAATGTTTGCGTTCTATTTCATCAGCATATCGTTCCAGTTCTAACAATTCCCTTTCCTTTTTTCGCTGTACTTGTTCCCCAAAGGAAGTTACGTACTCATCTGCACTTTCTTCCATTCTCTCGCTAAATCGATGCATCAGTCCCAGCGTCTCAAGTATACGTTCTTCTTTCCCGGCAGCGTGTCTCGTATCTTCAAGTACCCAGGCATAAGGTAATACGTCGCGTTACTTCCTTGTACTGCAAAATCTCCGTAGCGGTTTGGATATAAAGGAACAACAGAGTATATTTGCTCTCTCTCAAAGTAACGCATGGTTTGTAAAAAACGATCCAGGGAATCAGCTGGAAACTGTGATTGTTTCAAAGCAAAGGTTCCCTGATAGCATTCAACCTTAAAGACGTTTCCAATCCTTTCCCACTTGTTTGGCTTTAACCCGTAACTCTGCAGGGTCTGCTTAATTTCAGGATTCATTTTTTCGGGAGGCTGTTACAGGAATATACAGAATTTCTCCTTCTTCTATATGTTCACTATCCAGCCTGTTTACTCTAAGGAGGTGAGAAGTTGTAAGATCATATCTTTTCGCAATGGTATCCAGCGATTCATTTTCCTGAATGATGCACATTTTCAATCGGGAAAATTCCTCTTCTCCCTTCGTGAGTACCTTTGTTAAATATAAAGAGTTTTCATCCTTAGAGGAAGAGGATACAGCCGGCACAGTCTCTTGTTCTTCAGCATCCTCACTTTTTTCCTGTTCTTCTGATCTCGGCTCAAAAGAAACCACGGTTTGTTCTTCTTCCCTGTTCAAAGGAACGGTTTTTTCCTCTGCAGGCTCAGTCAGCTCCTCCTCTTTTATCTCTTGATGCCGCACCTGATCATCAGGATTTTCCTCTGTTTCTATTGTTTCTTCAGTCTCTATTGTTTCTTCAGTCTCTATTGTTTCTTCTGTTTCCTCTGTTTGCTCAGCTTTTTCTTCTGGCTCTACTGCTTTCAGGCTTTGATTCTCTTCTAGGCTGCTAGTCCGTTCACCAGCCTCTTTATAGGCTGCCATCTCTTCTGGATCCTTTTTATAATAGACACTTACCTGACTTTCACTTTCTTCAGCTTCTGGAAGCTTCGTATTCCTCTCTTGGGTTTCTTCATTACCTTCCTTCATTGACGGGAAGATATTATCCCTTTCTTTTACTTCTACATCTTCCTGTTGTTCATACCTCGGCTGATCGGCTTCCTTTTTTGCTTCGGTGAAAAAGGAAGGAAATGACTCAGGCCAATTTTCAGTGTAGGGACGGCTTGATTTCTGTTTTCCGCTTTTATGCTCTTCTTTCATGCCAGAAATAGTTATATCGGCTGTTAGCTGAATACACCCAGGATCAGGAAGGTCATAATCAAATCCTTCAACCTGTACGAAAATATCATCTAAGTTCTGTATACGATGTAAAGGAATGGTGACATCAATGGGAAAGAAATGTTCAATCTCTGCTTCTCCATTTTTATTTACTGTCGCTTCTTCTACTACTTGTAAATTAGCCCGATGGTCTTCTTGTAAAGAATCTTCCTCTTTGTCTTGAATATAGTATTCTCCCTTTAAATGGAGGCCACCCTTAATCACTACCTCTTCTTCATGTTCCTCAATTCTAATGTCTGGTTCTAGTCCCAGAGAGATAATTTCCTGGATTTTTTGGCCTTTATTCAGCCAAACAGACTCCTCAATATTAAAGGAAAGGGTTGAGGCATGCTCATGAGTCACAATAACGTCCTCCTTTATTTCACATAATCAACACAGTCTTCTATTAAGTTCTAGCTGTCCGTTTCAGGGCTGGGTGTACAATTACACTCTATGACCTCAGAGAAGTTTTTATGAATAATCTCCTTGTTTCTTCCCTATTCCTCTCTCTTGTTTTGTCAGGTCGGTAGTTATTCTATCTTCCAGGTGAACACTCCTTTTCAAGAAGAAAGTAAAGTGCTTATTCTGGGACAAGTACTCAGATGCCTTAAAAAAACCCCCTGGCTCGGCCAGAGGTTTTATTCTTATTTGATTTTCTCAAAGGCTTTTTCTGCTGCGTTAATTGTCGCTTCGATATCTTCTTCTGTGTGCTTTGTAGATAAAAACATCCCTTCAAACTGAGATGGCGGAAGAGAGATCCCTTGCTGCATCATTTCTTTGAAATATTTTGCAAACAAGTCTAAATCTGAAGTGCGGGCACTCTCAAAGTCCACAACTTCTTCGTTTGTGAAGAAGAAGCCTACCATAGAACCTGCATGATTTGTAGTATGTGGGATTCCATGGCGCTCTGCGGCTTGAGATAGCCCTTCTGCCAAACGCTTGCCCAGTTTATTAAATGTTTCATAATTCTCCTCAGTAAGCTGGTTCAGTGTTTCAAATCCCGCAGTCATAGCAAGGGGATTACCTGACAAGGTCCCTGCCTGATATATGGGACCGCTTGGGGCAATTTGTTCCATGATTTCTCTTTTTCCTCCAAAGGCACCTACCGGAAGCCCTCCTCCAATAACTTTTCCTAAGCAGGTAAGGTCAGGTGTGACTCCAAACTCTCCTTGAGCACAGTGATAGCCGGTTCTAAATCCTGTCATCACTTCATCAAAGATAAGAAGGCTTCCCTTTTCTTCTGTCAGCTGCCTGACCTCTTCCAAAAATCCCGGCTTAGGAGGAACGACTCCCATATTCCCTGCTACCGGCTCTAGAATGACTCCAGCAATGTCGTCACCAAACTTCTCAAAGGCCAGCTTTAGGCTTTCAATATCATTGTATGGAACGGTCAACGTATTTTCTGCTACTCCTCTAGGGACACCTGGACTGTCCGGCAGCCCTAGAGTGGCAACGCCTGAACCTGCTTTGATCAATAGAGAATCCCCGTGGCCGTGGTAACAGCTTCCATTTTCACAATTTTATTTCTCCCTGTGTACCCTCTCGCCAAACGTAATGCACTCATTGTTGCTTCTGTGCCTGAGTTACCATTCTAACCACTTCAATAGAAGGAACTCGCTCAATTACAAGCTCTGCAAGTTTAATCTCCATTTCATGACTTGCTCCAAAGCTCGTTCCTTTTTCTGTAACCGCCTTCAGCTGTTCTACTACATGTGAGTCAGCATGTCCAAGAATGAGAGGTCCCCATGATAACACATAGTCAATGTATTCATTACCATCCAAATCAAAAATTCGGGCTCCTTCTCCTCTTTCCATGTAAACTGGGTCATGTTTTACCCCTTTATATGCTCTAACAGGGCTGTTCACTCCACCTGGCATCAGAGGCTCGGCTTTGTTAAATGCTGCCTTGGATTTTTCAAAAGATTTCATGCAAGCACCTCATTTCATAATTTCCAATCTCTCGATTACATTAAGCATTCCTTTATAGGGTATCAAAATTTCCTTACCTTGTCTTATTAGAAAGAGAGAAGGCGGATTATTTCCACCTTCTCTTTTTATTTTTCTTCGTCTATCCATCTGGCAGCGTCTTTTGCAAAATAAGTTATGATTAAATCCGCACCAGCTCTTTTCATACTGGTCAACTTTTCAAGGACAATTTCCCTTTCATTAATCCAGCCATTCATTGCTGCTCCTTTAATCATAGAATATTCCCCAGATACATTATAAGCCACTACAGGGTATCCAGTTGAATCCTTTACTTCACGCATTATATCCAAATAAGAGAGTGCCGGTTTCACGATTAAAAAATCTGCTCCCTCTTCTACATCAGAATTCGCTTCTCTCAGAGCCTCAAGCCTGTTAGGAGGTCCATCTGGTAGGAATTACGATCGCCAAACTGGGGAGAACTATGAGCTGCATCCCTGAAAGGACCGTAAAATGCTGAGGAAAACTTAACAGCGTAGGACATGATTGGAACATCAATGTATCCGGCTTCATCAAGACCTTTTCTAATAGCAGCAACAAAGCCATCCATCATATTTGAAGGGGCAATAATATCCGCGCCGGCTTTTGCCTGTGAGACTGCGTCTTCGTCAGGAGGTCAAGTGAAGGATCATTCAATACCTCTCCGTTTTCAATGACACCACAGTGGCCATGATCGGTAAATTGACATAAGCATGTATCAGCAATCACTGTAAGTGATGGATTGTTGTCCTTAATTTGACGCACTGCCTGCTGTACGATGCCGTTTTCTGCATAAGCCTCGGAACCGCAGTCATCCTTTTCTCCTGGAACGCCAAATACGATAACAGCTGGAATATCAAGGTCCTCAACTTGATTCATTTCCACATTTAACAGATCAAGTGAAAGCTGGTACACCCCGGGCATTGAAGGAACCTCATTTTTTACCTTTTCTCCTTCTACAACGAAGATTGGATAAATTAAATCTTCCTTGCGTAAAAAAGTTTCTCGAACCATGGCCCGTAGTCCAGGTGTTTTTCTTAATCTTCTGTGTCTATGAAAATTTGTTTCCATTATTTTACCCCCTTGATTTCTCTCATTGCCTCCATCATGCCATCAACCGTATAATGTAGTGCTGTATAGATGAATGAAAAACCCTTTCTTTCTGCTTCAGCTTTTGTCACCGGGCCAATACAAACAACTGGAACCTCTTTCACCCACTGCTTCCAGTCATCTTCCTCTAAAAGATTTGTGAACGCCTGCACCGCACTTGGACTGGCAAATGTTAAAATGTCAATCTCTCCACCCTGTATTAGTTCTTTTAAAGCTGGAGCTGAAGCTCTTTCTGCAACATTTCTATAAAGAGGAACTTCTTGAACAAAGACTCCCTGTTTCCTAAGTGTATCAGCAACCACTGTTCTAGCTTTATTGCTTTTTGGAATCAGTACCCGGTCATCCTCGTCAAGAAAAGATGACAACTCTTCAGCCAATACCTCTCCAATAAATTTTGAGGGTACAAAAGAGGCTTCACTTCCATGCTTGCGAAGTGCCTGCTTTGTTTTTTCCCCTACGACTGCAAAACGGCACTGTGCCGGAAGTACAGCTTCTGCTTCTGAAACGGCTTCAAAAAAGAAATGAACAGCGTTTGCACTCGTAAGAATAATCCAGCTGTACTTGGTCAGATCATGAAACTCTTGAATCAATTCCTGCCACCGTTCTGCTCTTTCCAGCCGAATCAAAGGAAGGACTTCGGCTTTTCCACCTTGCTCCTCAATTCTTCTGACAAACCCTGCCGCTTGGCTCTGCTGCCTGGTAACCAGTACTTTTTTACCGGCCAGGAAGCCTGGCTTCATGACTGATCCAGCTCCGCTTTAACACGGTCCAGAATGTCAGTTGCCCCTCTTTTCTTTAATTTTTCTGCTACGGCTTTTCCTAGCTTTTCAGGATCGGTTCCAGTCTCTGTTTCTTGTAAAATAACTGAACCATCAGGCTCGCCAACTAGGGCTGATAACAAAATCTCCCCGTTTTCATGTAAGGTAGCATACCCCGCAATCGGCACTTGACAGCCGCCCTCAACGCTTTGAAGGAAGGCTCGTTCAGCCAGTACTCGTTTAGCCACACCTTCCTCATGAATATGTTGAAGAAGGTCAATAACCTCCTGATCATCTTTGCGGCATTCAATGCCTAAGGCACCTTGGCCAACAGCCGGAAGACAAACGTCTGGCTCTAAAAATTCGGTAATCATTTCATTTTCCCAGCCCATTCTCTCAAGACCGGCTGCCGCTAGAATAATAGCATCGAAGTTCTCTTCCCTCAGCTTTCGAAGACGTGTTTCAATGTTTCCACGGATCCATTGCACCTTTAAATCCGGGCGCCTTGCCAAAATTTGAGCTGATCTCCGCAGGCTGCTTGTTCCGACAATAGATCCAGGCTCTAAGTCATCAAAACGAACGTGGTCGTTTGATATAAGTACATCGCGAGGGTCTACGCGGTTTGTAATTGCTCCAATAGTAAATTCTTCTTGTAGTTCCCCAGGCATATCTTTTAGACTGTGA
Organism: Thalassobacillus sp. C254; assembly: GCF_001310615.1. NCBI lineage: Bacteria > Bacillati > Bacillota > Bacilli > Caryophanales > Bacillaceae > Thalassobacillus > Thalassobacillus sp. C254. The sequence goes on from NZ_BAXQ01000001.1 coordinate 315,318, forward strand.
ACGGCCAGATCTATTTCCTTGTCTCTCATGGCCTGTTCAATTTCTTTTACAAACAGACCCTTCCCTCCAACTTTAGATAAGGTTACATCTAAAATCTTATCTCCTTTGGTAACAATCTTTTTTATTTCAAATTCATAAGGAAGATTATATTTTTTTAATTCATTAATAACCCATTCAGTTTGTTTTAAGGCAAGATTACTTTTTCTAGAACCAATAACGATTTTTCGCATACTACGCCTCCGCTTTCCTAAGTTTCGATTTCTATTCTACACGAATAGACAAGATACAATCAAAAAGTATAAGAATATTTTTTAAACAGGCATACAGAAAAACACCTTTTATGCCTGCAGTATGACCTGGCCTGCTTTCCCTTTTTCTAGAGGATGGACATAGAAAGGTGCTTTTATAACTGGAAAAATGATGAGTGCTGTACTATTCATCCCATAGGTGAAACTCTGTTAACTGCCCAAACAAGAAATAATTGATTAACACAACCAGAAAACCTGCCACATTAAGATAAGCCATTGAATAGCCTCTCTGGTGCTTTACCACCCATAAGTATAAATAGATCCCATACAGGATTAAGATAGCGATAGAACCTAATACCTTGGCATCTAGAATAGGCAATGCGTTTAGTTGCGTGGATGCCCAAACGAAACCAAGAATTAACCCAATAAGGAGAAAGGGAAAACCAAAAGTCGTCATCACAAATGTGAGTCTTTCCATTTTCGGCAGGTTTTCCATTCTCAATAACCTTTTTCCCCACTGTTTTTGCTTAAGAAGCTGATGCTGAAACATATACAAAACCGAGAATACAAAAGCCAGCGTAAAAGCGGCATAGGAAAGAAGGATAAAGGACACATGAATAACCAAAAGCTCAGATATTAACAAGTCTGTTAACTGGTCTGGCACGTCCCCGCTTGGGGCAAACAAACTAAAGGACATAATTATAAAACCAACTACATTTGTAAAAAACACTAGAAAATCCACCCGAAAAGACCAGTTAATAATGAGTGACAGGGTGACAAGAAGCCACGCATAAAAAAACAGCCCCTCAAAAGGGGTAATAACAGGCAGACGATCATATTGGACAGCTCTAATAATAAAAAACAGTGTTTGCAATATCCATACGATAGAAAGCAACCAGAAGGCGATTTTATTCACCTTCCGGTTGCTCTGTAGAAAATCAAGAAAATACCCGAGAACACTTAAACTATATAATACGATGGTTACAACATAAATCACATTTGCTGTAGCAACCACTAGCAGAAAACCCCTCTCCTAAGAGCGGACGATTACATCTTTCGCATAAGTATATGGAAGCAGTTTCTTTTTCTTTGTCCATTTCTTTTCTGCCTCTTCAACTTTGGCTTGACCCTTCTCGGCTTCTCGTGCCGTTTCCACTTCATTTTCAAGAGCAAAAATCTCTGTAAAAAGGGCCAAAGATTCTTCAGCGTCCGGTTCGCCAGCCAGCTCTTTTACTCTGGTAATAGGATCACGAAGCATTTGATTGATAATACTCTTTGTATGTTTGCGAAGGACCTTCTTATCCCGCTCAGACAATTCAGGCAGCTTTCGTTCAATGCTTTCCATTGTTTCAGCCTGAATGCTTAGAGCTTTTGTACGAAGCGCTGAAATGATAGGAACAACTCCAAGGGTTTGAACCCATTCTTTGAAAATTCCTATTTCATCCTCAATCATTTCTTCAATCTTAGCGGCTTCCTTCTTTCGTTCAGCAAGATTGGCCTGAACAATGTCCTGCAAGTCATCAATATCATAAAGAAAGACACTGTCAATCTGAGATAAGGCCGGATCAAGGTCCCGGGGGACAGCTATGTCTACCATAAACAGCGGACGCCCTTTTCTCTGCTTCTGGATGCTTTGAAGAAGGGGCTTAGTAATTACATATTCTTCTGCACCAGTAGAGGAAATTAAGATGTCTGCTGTCGCCAGACAGGATTTCAGATTATCCATGCTTTCAGCTTGTCCTAAAAACTTTTCAGCTAATTCTGCAGCCTTTGCATACGTGCGGTTCACTACGGTAACCTGTTCAGCACCATTTGCATGCAAATGCTTTGCTGTCAGCTCACTCATTTTCCCTGCACCTAATATCAAAACCTGCTTTCCTTGAAAATCACCAAAAATTTTCTTTCCAAGCTCAACAGCTGCATAACTAACAGAAACAGGATTGTCGTTAATCTCTGTTTCGCGGTGCGCCCTTTTTGCAAACGTAACTGCTTGTTTAAACAGTTCATTAAAGACCGTGCCTGTCGCCTGCTGTTCCTGAGCCATTGAAAAGCTGTCTTTCACTTGTCCGAGAATCTGGGTTTCTCCAAGAATCATTGAGTCCAATCCTGTAACTACACGGAACAAATGTTGAATAGCCGCATCGTTTTCCCGAATGTTTACATAAGGACCGAACTCTTCCACAGGAAGATCAAACCACTGAGACATAAATTTCTTAGTAAAATGACGTCCAGTATGCAGCTGATCTACTACTGTATAAATTTCAGTTCGGTTACATGTAGAAACAATCGTACACTCCAGCACACTCTTCATGTCTCGTAATGCTTGAAGAGCCTCCGGCAGCTCATTTTCCTGAAAAGAAAATTGTTCACGTATCTCTACAGGGGTTGTTTTGTAATCTAATCCAGCAACGAGGATATGCATTGGTTGTTCCACCCCCACAAAATATAGCACGATGTGAAATACCTTTGATCCACATCATTATAACTTACCCTTTATATAGGTTCTGCCTGAACAGAACTCCACATTCAATTTACCAACAAATTAAGCAGCTCTTTTACTCTTCGACAATTATAACATGTCCTAGTCAGAACACAAAAAAATAAATTGTGAACAGAAGCTGAATGCTTATGTTACTATGAGAAACAGGAAGATGAACTGTGCGGCTCTGCTTTTTCATCCTTATTTTCATAGGTACTGCAGCACGTTTTTATTCGTTCATACATACAAAGAGCTATATTTTTCATCTACTACTACTACACTCTTCTTACTCTCTTCAATATCACAATACGACAGGAGGAGACATTTATGAGCAAAAAAGGAACCTTTCCTGGAGTCCTTTTAATAGGAACTGCACTATTGTTTATTATGGATGAGTTTCAATTACCTTTTTCAGATCAGCTTATGCAATGGCCTACCGTTTTATTGATTATTGGGCTGGCTTTTTTATGTCAAGGCCTGGTTTCAAATGACAACAATATATTTCCAGGAAGTGTTCTCATTCTTCTTGCTCTTCATTTTCATGCTTTATCATTTATTGATGCGTGGCCGGACTATTGGGGAATGTACCTCTTTTAATTGGTGTGGCCTTTGTTTTTACATATATGAAAACAAGAAAAGAAGGGCTGGCAGCTGGTACAGTCTTTATTCTACTTGGTGCTGGCGCTTTTTTCGCTGACGAGCTTTTTCGTTTGGCAGGTACTGAGCTCGCAGGAACCTTTCAAACATTTTGGCCGTTTCTCCTTCTGATACTTGGCATGTACTTTATATTTTTCCATAATAAAAAAGCAAAAAGCAGATAAAAAATTCCCGTTAAAAGCGGAGTTACTGTTAAAGATATAGCGTCTTGCTGCCTTTTCTTTCTTCCGAGAACAGAGTGGGGAGGGGTCCTGCTTTTACGAATGCAGAGTAGGTATTCCAAACCCTTTCTCTATGCAAAAGACAAGAAGCCATCTGGCTTCTTGTCTTTTTACTTTTCGATTAACCTGTAAAGCTCTTTCCATACTTCTTCTTTTCCCTGTGCAGTTTCTGCAGAAAACAAAATCACTTTATCCTCTGGTTCAACTTCCAATGTTTCTTTTACTTGCTTAACATGTTTTTGGATTTTTGATTTTGGCACTTTGTCAGCCTTTGTAGCCACAACAAGCACCGGTATTTCAAAATGCTTTAAATAGTCATACATTTGCTGATCATCGCCTGTAGGTTTATGACGAATGTCCACAAGGAGTACTACTCCTCTAAGTTCTTCCCTGGTCTGCATATACAGTTCAATCATCTTACCCCAGGCAGCCCGTTCACCCTTCCCTACTTTGGCAAAGCCATAACCAGGAACATCAACGAACAGTAATCTGTCATTTATATTAAAGAAATTAAGAGTTCTTGTTTTCCCTGGGGTAGAAGATGTCCTGGCAAGATTTTTTCTATTTAGTACTTTATTAATAAAAGATGACTTACCCACATTTGATCGGCCTGCTAAAGCAATTTCCGGCAGCCCTGTATTTGGGTATTGTTCAGGCTTGACTGCACTAGTTACAATTTCAGCTTTTGTTACTTTTACTCTCATTTCCCTCTCCCACTAACGCATACTTTAATACCTCGTCTAGATGTGAAACCGATATAAACTCCAATCCGTTTCGTACACTCTTTGGAATGTCTTCCAAATCTTTTTCATTATCCTTTGGTAAAAGAATTGTCTTCAGGCCTGCCCGATGTGCACTCATCGCCTTTTCTTTTAACCCACCGATAGGAAGCACTCTGCCGCGTAATGTAATTTCCCCGGTCATGCCCACTTCTTTTCTTACCTTTTTGCCGGTTAGGGCAGAAATTAAAGCGGTAGCCATTGTAATCCCTGCAGACGGACCATCTTTAGGAGTTGCTCCTTCCGGAACATGGATGTGAATATCAAGATTTTCATGGAAACCTGGGTCAATCTGAAGTTCATCGGATTTGGAGCGAATGTAGCTGAAAGCAGCCTGGGCAGATTCCTTCATCACATCCCCAAGTTTCCCTGTTAACGTCAATTCACCTTTTCCTTTGGCAAGGGACACTTCAATCGATAACGTATTTCCTCCTGCAGAGGTATACGCCAGCCCTGTGGCAGCACCCACCTGGTCTTCCTCTTCCGCTTTTCCATATCGGTATTGGGCTTCCCAAGCATTTCTTCTACTGTATTCTCAGTGACAACCACTTTCTTCTTTTCACCCGACACGATGATCTTAGCTGCTTTCCTGCATACTGTGGCAAGCTGTCTTTCCAGGCTTCGGACACCAGCCTCACGAGTATAATAACGAATAACCTTTAATAACGCTTCATCCTTAACCTGAATCGTGCCCTTGGTCAAACCATGTTCCTTTACTTGTTTAGGCAGAAGGTATTCTTTTGCAATCATTTGCTTTTCAACCTCTGTATACCCCGCAATCGTGATGATTTCCATTCGGTCAAGCAGAGGTTCAGGGATTGTTCCCACATTGTTTGCAGTGGTAATAAACATCACTTTAGATAAGTCAAAAGGCTCTTCAATAAAGTGATCAGCAAAAGAATTATTTTGCTCCGGATCTAACACTTCAAGCATGGCAGAAGCAGGGTCTCCCCGAAAATCATTGGCCATTTTATCAATTTCATCGAGTAAAAAACAGGGTTAACCGTTCCGGCTTTTTTCATTCCTTGTATAATACGCCCAGGCATAGCCCCCACGTACGTGCGACGATGACCGCGAATTTCTGCCTCATCTCTTACCCCGCCAAGTGAAATCCGGACAAATTCTCTTTCTAAGGAACGTGCAATAGACCTGGCAAGAGAGGTCTTACCAACCCCTGGAGGACCTGCAAGACAAAGAATCGGACCTTTCAGTTCTTTTGTCAGTTGCTGGACCGCCAGATACTCAAGCACTCTTTCTTTTACTTTATCAAGTCCATAGTGGTCAGTATCAAGAATGTTTTGGGCGTGATTAACATCAAGTCTGTCAGTCGTTTCACTTTTCCATGGAAGATTAAGAAGCCAGTCGATGTAGTTGCGAATGACAGAGCTTTCTGCTGACGTTCCAGGCATCTTCTCATATCTGTCTAACTCTCTCAGTGCCTTTTCCTCTACATTTTCAGGCATGTCGGCAGCTCGATCTTTTCCCTTAACTCTTCTACTTCCCCGCCTTTTCCTTCTTTATCACCCAATTCTTTTTGGATGGCTTTCATTTGTTCTCTTAAATAGTATTCCTTTTGAGTCTTTTCCATGGACTTTTTAACTCTTTGCCCAATTTTCTTTTCAAGTCCCAGCACTTCTTTTTCACTGTTTAAAATATCAATGATTTTCATCAGACGATCAGATACAGGCACAGTCTCAAGGAGCTCCTGCTTTTCCGAGACCTTTAAAGGCAGATGGGAGGCCACTATATCCGCCATCCGTCCCGGCTCACCGATATCCTGTACGGAAGCCAATGTTTCACTGGAGACTTTCTTTGACATCTTTACGTATTGCTCAAATTGTTGAAGAACCGTCCGCATTAAAGCTTTCTCTTCTGTATCCTCCTCTTCTGTTACATTGAGGACTTTCATTTCAACTTCAAAGTATTCTTCATTATCAAGGAATCTCTCGATTTGCGCTCTCTGCAAACCTTCCACCAGCACTCTGATTGTCCCATTAGGAAGCTTTAGCATTTGTTTGACTTTCGCAAGAGTCCCTACGTGGTATATATCTTTTATATCCGGTTCATCGATGGAAAGATCAGTTTGTGTCGTTAATAAAATTTCGTTGTCATCCACCATTGCCTGCTCCAACGCTTGAACGGACTTATCTCGTCCTACATCTAAATGCATGACCATGGTCGGAAAAACAAGCAGGCCGCGAAGCGGAAGCAGTGGTATGATTCTTTTATTTTGTTCACTCAATTTCTGCACCCCCAAGTATCCTAACAATTTGTAAGCAGAAAATACCCTCTTTATTTAGTCTGGGGTTAAAAAAAAGAATAGGTTCTGCTATAAGAGATAAAAGCTCTTCAACAGGAGAAAAAGCTTTCTTCTTCGCCTCGTATTTCTCTATTTTCTTATTGTTATGCCTGATTATATTGAAAACCGGCAGCTAAAAGTTTCTGAAATATAGGCATGTACCTATGTATAAAAAGCCCGCTTACCATGAAAAAGAACAGCATTGCGGGCATTTTTAATTTACCGCTTACAAGGTCTTTATTAATTTTATCTTACTGAATCTGCCTTTGTCTATCTAGAGCCTGTCCTTAAAGCTGTCCTATATGCCGATGGGAGAAAAAGATCCCGTTGCCGGCACTACGGCTTCCTCTTCATTTTTCTCTCTCACTTCTTCTACTAGTGCAAGCTTCATGACTTCATTAAGGCTAGCGACAGGTATCACATTGAGGTTATCATGGCGGTGCAGGACAGTTTGATCATTCTCTTTCGGAATAATCACAGTATCAGCACCAGCTTTAAGGGCAGCTTCTACCTTAGGCACAACGCCGCCAACAGGCTTCACGGATCCCATAATCCCGATTTCACCAGTCATTGCAATTGTATTTTTCACTTTTAACCCTTTTATCGCAGAATAAATGGCAATTGCCATTGCCACACCTGCTGACGGACCATCAACGGGTGTCCCTCCTGGAAAATTAATATGAATATCGTAATCCTGCACAGGAACATGAAGCGACCGCAATACGGTTAATACATTTTCAACAGAACTTTTGGCCATGCTTTTTCTGCGGATGGAACGGATTTGTGTCCCGGAATTCTCTTCCTCCGCAATCCCTGTAACAGTAATATCTCCTTTGCCTTCTACTTTTCTGGCCGTTGCTTCAATCTCTAGCAGCATTCCCATACCCGAACCATACACCGCAAGTCCATTTACATACCCCACAGCAGGTGCTCATGAATTTTCCGTTCAGGTCTCGGGGTTAGTCTGCTGGAATGGACAACCCATTCTATGTCACTTGCTGTTATAATCTTTCGGTTATCTCCGGAAGCAAGGCCAGAGGCAATTTGGATTGTATTGACTGCTTCCCGGCCGTTTTGTGCATATTTAGCAACAAGTTCCAGGGCTTTCTCTTCAATGTCAATTCCCATTTTCTCTGAAGCCTTTTTGGCAATGACCTGCATTTCATCTGGCTGAAGAGCTCGAAAAAAGATTTCTAAACAGCGTGAGCGAATGGCCGGCGGGATTTCTTCCGGGTTTCTCGTCGTTGCCCCACAAGGCGAAAGTCAGCCGGAAGGCCATTTTGAAAAATATCATGTATGTGGCGGGGGATTTGTTGATTTTCTTCATTATAATAAGCACTTTCAAGAAAAACCTTTCTATCTTCCAGTACTTTTAACAGTTTATTCAATTGGATGGAATGCAATTCGCCAATTTCATCAATAAAAAGCATTCCTCCATGGGCTTTCGTCACGGCTCCCTGCTTGGCTGGGGAATCCCCGCCTGTCCCATCGCTCCCGCTCCTTGGTAAATAGGATCATGTACTGAACCAATTAACGGGTCAGCGATACCTCTTTCATCAAAGCGTGCAGTAGTACCGTCCACCTCTACAAACACTGCTTCTTTTGAAAAAGGAGAGTGCGTATTTTTTTTGCTTCTTCAAGCACCACTCTGGCTGCAGCTGTTTTCCCCACGCCTGGCGGTCCATACACAATAACATGCTGAGGGTTAGGGCCGCACAGGGCTGCTTTTAAAGCTCTAACCCCTTCTTCCTGTCCGATAATTTCATCAAAGTTTCCTGGCCTGACTTTTTCAGACAAAGGCTCGCTTAGCTTTACCGATCTTAGCTTACGTAGTTGATCCATTTCTTTCCGAGACTCTCTGTCAATAGAGACTCGTTGTGTTCTTTGATTTTTTAGCAGGTTCCAAAAATACAGGCCGATGATGATTCCAAAAACGAGTTGGATCAACAAAGCCACAGCCGTAAAATTCATGGCAGATCCTCCTTCATGATCTAGTCTCAGTCCCTGTTAGTATTGCTTGAGGTCCTGCAATTCATTCAAAGGGATACCAGAGATGATAAAAAGGAATGGGATCTGCTGTATGTATTAAGAAAAGGATATTAATAATAAAAAAACAAAACACCCCGGAAGCCCGGGGTATTCCTATGTGATTACGCACTTTCCTTTGGTGACTTTAACGTTACTTCTTCGCCTTCTTTTGTTTTCAGTATTGGAGTTCCTTCGCCCGTGACACATTCCGCTGTGATCGTGCATGTAGCAATTTCCTCTTTTGAAGGAAGATCATACATGACATCAAGCATGATGCCTTCAATAATAGATCGTAGGCCACGCGCTCCAGTTTTCCTTTCAATTGCTTTACGTGCAATTTCTTTAAGAGCTTCCTCTGAGAATTCAAGTTCTACTTCATCAAGCTCGAGGAGCTTTTGATATTGTTTAACTAACGCATTTTTTGGCTTGGTAAGAATTTCAACGAGTGCTTCCTCATCAAGCTGCTCAAGACTTGAAATAACTGGAAGCCTTCCGATGAACTCTGGGATTAAACCGTAACGAAGCAAGTCTTCCGGAAGTATTCTGCTCAAATACTCGTCTTTTTCAAGGTCTGCTTTTTCAGACTCTGATCCAAATCCAATCACTTGCTTGCCAAGACGTTGTTTAATGATCTGATCTATTCCGTCAAAGGCTCCACCACAAATAAAGAGAACATTACTCGTGTCAATTTGAATAAATTCCTGATGAGGGTGCTTTCTTCCCCCTTGAGGCGGAACACTTGCTGTTGTGCCTTCAAGAATCTTTAATAGTGCCTGCTGTACACCCTCACCGGAAACATCTCTAGTAATAGAGGGATTTTCTGATTTTCTGGCTACTTTGTCTATTTCGTCAATGTAGATAATGCCTTTTTCCGCTTTTTCCACGTCATAGTCAGCTGCCTGGATTAGCTTAAGAAGAATGTTTTCAACATCCTCCCCTACATAACCGGCTTCGGTTAAAGAAGTGGCGTCAGCGATGGCAAACGGTACATTTAAAATTCTTGCCAACGTTTGAGCTAGCAAAGTTTTCCCGCTTCCGGTAGGCCCAATCATACAAATATTACTCTTAGCAAGCTCAACGTCTTCCGATGTTTTGGCCCCGGAATTTACCCGCTTATAGTGATTATAAACCGCAACAGACAAAGATTTCTTAGCTCTTTCTTGCCCGATTACGTAATCATCCAGGATCTCGTTTATTTCGTATGGTTTTGGAATTTCTTCAAACTCCACTTCCTCTTCAGTGCCTAATTCTTCTTCTACAATTTCCGTGCAAAGCTCGATACACTCATCGCATATATATACACCAGGACCTGCTACTAGCTTCCGAACCTGATCTTGTGTTTTTCCGCAAAAAGAACATTTCAGCTGTCCTTTTTCTTCATTGAATTTAAACATTCTTGTCACCCCTTACTTATATATTGTACACGAGAATCCTATCTCTAGTACAAGGAAAAAGCATTGAAAATTCTTTGGTCTGTGCAAGTATTTAAGAAGAAGAAAGAGTCCTTTCTCTATCTAAGCGGGACAATCTATTCTCTTTATAGCCTTACGCTACGAAGTCAAAAAGATTCTTCATTTCGTTATCTTCCCTTCACAGACTTCATGTAGCTGAAAGACCGCACGCTGGAAGATGATGTTCCTGAATTGTATCACACATACAAGCTGATTAGAAACATTATACCTAAAGGGTTCTTTTTTCCTCTTTTTCCTGCTTTTCAACCTTTTCAAACCAAAAGGGAACTCATATGTAAATCTGCATGCTTTAAGCCAACCATTGAAAGTGTTAGCCTCATTTCTATGTATTATACCTTTATCATGTAAGATAAACTTCATATTTCTTTACATTCAATAAGAACCGCCAATTTCCTCTTTTTATACAGGAAAAAAAGAAATATTATGTGCAAAAAGTATAAATGTTATGAATTTATACTTTTTGCCTCTGTTTTTTTAGAAGAAGAAACAAGGCACGTTAGTCCGTGCCTTGTTAATGCTTTTATCTATTAAATTACGCCTCTTCACTCTCAGCTTCTTCTTTCTTTTCTACAACCTTGCTGTTTTCTACAAGGAGGTCAATGGCTTTTTGCACTTTAAGATCACCTTTTAACGCGTCATCTCCGCCTTGCATAGCAAGAAGATTTTAATTTCATCTTTTGAGCGCTGGTACGTTTCAGCCATTTTTTCAAGCTCTTTATCCACATCTTCATCAGATACTTCAATGTTCTCTGCTTCAGCGATTGCTTCAAGAGTAAGGTTCATTTTCACACGCTTTTCTGCTTCTTCCTTAAATTGCTCTTTCATGCCTTCTTCGTCTGTTCCAGAGACTGATAGTACATATCCATTGACATTCCCTGTGCCTGGAGACGCTGGCTGAACTCCTGCATCATACGGTCTGTTTCCGTGTCGATCATTGCATCCGGAATATCAATTGTCGCATTTTCTGCTGCTTTTTCTACAACCGTATCACGTTCGTGATGCTCTTTGGCATGCTCTTTATCATGCTTCAGACGTTTTTCAATATCTTGTTTTAATTCTTCAAGACTTTCAACTTCTTCATTTACGTCTTTGGCAAACTCATCATCAAGTTCTGGCAGCTCTTTACGCTTGATGTCATGAATTTTCACTTTAAAGGTAGCTGCTTTGCCTGCAAGATCTTCAGAATGGTACTCTTCAGGGAAGTTTACCTCAACATCTTTTTCTTCGCCTGCTTTAAGTCCGACAAGCTGCTCCTCAAAACCAGGAATGAATTGACCAGAACCAATTTCCAGAGAATAGTTTTCAGCTTGTCCGCCTTCGAACGCTTCACCATCCACAAAGCCTTCAAAATCAAAGACAGCTGTGTCGCCTTCTTGAATCTCGCCATCTTCCACAACAACAAGTTCAGCATGCTTTTCCTGAAGCTGTTTCAGTTCATTTTCAAGATCTTCGTCAGCCACAGAAATATCAAATTCTTCGACTTCAAGACCTTTGTATTCACCCAATTCAACTTCCGGTTTTACCGTAACCGTTGCTTTGAATGTAAGGTTTTTTCCTTTTTCCATTTCATCGATATCAATTTCAGGGCGATCCACAGGCTCAATTCCTGTTTCTTCGACAGCCTCTGAATAGGCTTGCGGAAGAAGAATATCCAACGCATCCTGATACAAAGATTCAACACCGAATCTTTGTTCGAAGATCCCGCGTGGAACCTTTCCTTTACGGAATCCAGGTACGTTAACTTGCTTACGTACTTTTTTTAAACGCTTGGTCCAGGCTTCATCGACTTTTGCCGCATCTACATCAACGGTTAGTATCCCCTGGTTTCCTTCTAACTTTTCCCAATTTGAACTCATTTATACTTTCCCTCCAAGTTTCATAGGTTGATTCTCAACTATACGCTTCTTTTACAACCACTACATTATAACATAATAACCTTTCATTTCAATGATAAATGGGTCTGTGGCAAGGACAGGTAAAATATTCATATGTTTGTGGTTCATTGAAATACTACTAAGTAAGAAACTCTTCCGTATTTAACTGTTGCAGCTCCTCTTTTAACTTTTGACAGCGACTCTCATTCGTTTCATATAAACGTGCGATCTCCTGAACGTCTGGCTCCTGCCCAAAATGTGTTGCAGCTTCATGGTGAATAGCCGCCGCCCAGCCTCCTGCTTCCCTTGGTTCTAGTGAAAAAGGATAATAATGCAGGGAAATTTGCTTTAAAAGGTGATGAGCTGTATTAAATAATGAAGGATCACTTTGACCCAGGTGTTCATCTAAAAGTGAAAAAATTGAAGGAACGGGTTCGATTTCCTCAAAGGAAGGCAGCTTTTCAGGAACGACAGTTATTCCCACTTCTTTTTTCACTACCGTCACTTCTTTTGATACTCCCCGGTCTTTTAAGAGAAGTAATATGAAGCTCTTAATGACAGGGAATGTCTTCTCAGATTTCATTACTTGCTCAAAGTCTCTCAATTCTATGGAGGACTTTTCTCCTTTTAAAAGAGACAATGCTTGCCACTGCTGCTCAAATGAGCCACTTGTTAATAAATGTAAAGCTGTATCTGCAGCCTCACTGCTCATTTGCAGTTCTTCTTCATCTTCTACAAGTGTCTGACTTTGTTCATCAGCCTCTATCATAGATTTGGATAAAGCCATCATTTCAAAAAACGGCTCAGCTAAATGAGCGGGAAATCTCGTTTCACTTTGGACGGCTTCAAGAGTGCTGACTACCTTTTTGTATTCTCCCAGTTGCGCTAAAATGGATATATAAACTTGAAGCACCTCAAAATATTCTCCCTTTGCCTCCTGGAGCATTGTCTCTGCTAAACGTTTTCCTTCTTTTAAGTCTCCAGCATCTGCGTATGCTAAAAGAAGGCCATACGAAGCTTGCTCATTATCGGGGTCATGGGCCAAAGCTTCTTGAAACATTTCAACCCCTTCTTTTGGGTTGCCCTTTTTTAAATGATCCAGCCCACGTTCAACTAACGTGTTAGCAGCCCCCGGAAATTGAATGATCTTTCCCTTTTCATTTTCCTGTCCCATACTATAGGCCTCCTGCCAGCATTTCCTCATTGTATCGCTAGTGTAGCAACTTATGTATATAAAAACAAACCAATAGTGTACATTTAGATTTTTTCTATAACTTGTCTTTATATTATGGTTCAGTATGTGAAAAGCACAAGTGTGTTACCAGAGAAAAGAGGCAGCCGCTATGGATGCCTCTTTCTTAGTGTTATGCTTGAACTTTTTCTTCATATGCTGAAATATCTTCACCATATTGGAGAGTTAGACTGATTTCGTCCCAGCCTTTTAACAGCATTTCTTTCCAGTAAGAGTCAACTTCAAAACTAGTTTCATACCCGCTTTGATCTTTAACCGTTTGATTTTTCAGGTCTACAGTTATTTCATTTTGCTCAGCCTTACTGTTTTCCATGAGAGTATATACTGTCTCTTCAGGCAAACGAATGGGAAGGATACCATTTTTAAAGCAATTATTGTAAAAAATGTCTGCAAAACTAGGTGAAATAATAACCTTAAATCCATAGTCCTGCAGCGCCCATGGTGCATGCTCTCTTGAGGAGCCGCAGCCAAAATTATGATCAGCAATCAGGATACTTGCTCCTTTTGCTTCTGGCTTATTCAGTTCAAAATCTTCATTGTCTGTGCCGTCAGCATTAAAGCGCCAGTCAAAAAACAGGTATTGACCAAAACCGGTACGCTCTACTCTTTTTAAAAATTGCTTGGGGATAATCTGGTCTGTATCCACATTTACTCTGTTTAGTACTGCCGGTTTTCCAGTATGAACAATAATCGGTTCCATGCTTCCACCTTCTTTGTATATATTAAACTGGTGTATTTTCCAACGTTCTTACATCAACAAACTTTCCAGTAACAGCTGCTCCGGCAGCCATTGCAGGGCTGACTAAGTGGGTACGTGCTCCTTTTCCTTGGCGCCCCTCAAAATTTCTGTTAGAGGTAGAAGCACAACGTTCTCCTTCAGGAACAAAATCAGGGTTCATGCTTAGACACATACTGCATCCTGACTCGCGCCATTCAAACCCGGCTTCTGTAAAAATTTGATCCAAGCCCTCAGCTTCAGCTGCTTTCTTAACATTCTGGGAGCCCGGTACAACGATAGCTCTGACTCCATCTGCAACCTTGCGTCCCTTCGCTACTTTTGCAGCTGCTCTTATATCACTGAGACGAGAGTTTGTACAGGAACCAATGAACACATGCTGAATTTCGATATCCGTTACCTTAGTGCCTGGTTTTAAATCCATGTATTCCAAAGACTGCTGAATTGCTTTCTTTTCAACACCCTCGGCTTGCTCAGGATCCGGCACTTGTCCGTTAACTCCGATGCCCTGGGAAGGATTAGTTCCCCACGTAACCATAGGCTCGATTTCCTCACTGTTGATTTCTAATACTGCGTCATACGCAGCTCCTTCATCAGTGGCAAGGTCTTTCCACTCCGCTACTTTCTTCTCAAACTCTTCTCCACTTGGCACTTTCTCTCTGCCTTCCAAGTAATCAAAAGTTACCTGGTCCGGACTGATTAATCCTGCTTTTGCACCCGCTTCAATTGACATGTTACAGATGGTCATTCGTTCTTCCATCGTTAATCCTTTGATCGCTTCGCCGGTATACTCTACGACATGTCCTGTGCCGAAATCGACACCGAATTTAGCAATGACGGCAAGAATAATATCTTTAGCAGTAACCCCATCTTCAAGTCGGCCATTGACCCGGACTTCCATCGTTTTTGGTTTAGACTGCCATAACGTTTGAGTAGCCAGGACGTGCTCCACTTCACTTGTGCCTATGCCAAATGCCAAAGCTCCAAACGCTCCATGAGTAGATGTATGACTATCACCACAAACGATTGTTTTACCAGGATGCGTCAGGCCCAGTTCGGGCCCGATCACGTGAACGATTCCATTATTCGGGCTATTTAAATCAGCAATTTCAATGCCGAATTCTTCACAGTTTGCTGACAGAGTTTCCATTTGTTTTTTGGCAATCGCATCTGTGATATTTAACCGGTCCGTGGTAGGAACGTTATGATCCATCGTTGCAAATGTTAAATCCGGACGGCGAACCTTTCTCTCAGCCAGACGAAGTCCTTCAAAAGCCTGGGGAGATGTTACCTCATGAACCAAGTGTAAGTCTATATACAAAAGATCCGGCTTTCCCTCTTCCGCTTTGACAGTATGACGGTCCCAGATCTTTTCTATAATAGTTTTTGGTGCCATTATGTTCCCCTCTCTTTCCTTCCAATTATCACTGATTATGAACTTGGCGCTGCTTTGACCTGCTTGCGCAGAAGATCAATTACTTTTTCAGTCATTTCTTCTGTGTTTAATACTTTATCTTCCGGCTTTGCGATGTCTCCGGTACGATGTCCCTGAGTCAGCACTTCAGCTAGAGCAGCGTCAAGAGCTTCTGCTTCTTCTACCATATTAAAAGAATACTTTAACATCATTGCTGTTGAAGCAATGGTTGCTAACGGATTAGCTTTTTTCTCTCCCGCGATATCAGGAGCTGAGCCATGTACTGGTTCATAGAGGCCAGGACCTCCGCTTCCAATGCTTGCCGATGGAAGCATTCCTAAAGAACCGGTCAGCATGGATGCTTCATCACTTAAAATGTCACCGAACATATTTTCTGTTACTACAACATCAAATTGCTTCGGATCTCTGATAAGCTGCATAGCTGCGTTATCCACAAGCATATGCTCAATTTCAATCTCCGGATAATCCTTGCTGACTTCCTCAGCTACTTCTCTCCACAGCCTGCTCGTTTCCAGGACATTTGCTTTGTCAACAGAAGTCACTTTCTTTCTTCTTACTTTGCTAAGTCAAAAGCACGACGTACAATTCTTTCAATCTCTGAACGCTTATAAGAAAGAGTATCTACTGCTGCTTCCTCGCCGTCTTCCTGACGACGTTCTTTTGGATCTCCAAAATAAAGTCCTCCTGTAAGTTCACGCACGATCATTAGATCTACTCCATCTACCACTTCTTTACGAAGCGTAGAAGAATCAGTTAGACTTTCATGACCAGTAACAGGACGAAGGTTTGCAAAAAGATTCAAGGCCTTTCTCAAGCCTAATAATCCTGTTTCAGGACGCATATCACCTGGAAGAGTATCCCACTTCGGCCCCCCTACAGCGCCCAAAAGTACTCCGTCACTTTCCTTACATGCATTGACTGTCTGTTCAGGGAGAGGAGTATTTTCTTGATCTATAGCAACTCCCCCAATTTTTTCGTAATTATAATCAAATTTGTGGCCATATAAAGCCGCCACTTCATCAAGCACTTTAATAGCTCCCTCTACTACTTCCGGGCCTATTCCATCCCCGGGAAGGACAGTAATACGTTTATTCATGTACATTCTCCCCTTATTGGTTTGGCTCTGTTAAATTTGAACTTTTTCAGCTTTTTGTTCTTCTCCGCTCTTACGGTTTAAAATCCGGTTTACCGCATTGATATACGCTTTAGCTGACGCTTCTAACACATCATGGGCTGTGCCTCTTCCCGTAGACTCAATCCCTTGAAATTCAACCTTTACAAACACTTCAGCTAACGCATCTCGGCCCCCGCTGATCGATTGAATCCGGTAGTCTGTTAAGGTAACCTCTTGCCCGATAATCCGCTCTAGAGTGTTGTAAACAGCTTCTACACTACCAGAACCTGTTGCAGCCTCCTGGATCACTTCGTGGTTAGGATTTCTCATGGTTATCGTAGCCGTTGGTATATTGTTCGTCCCGTAATTAACCTGAAGTTTCCACCTCAAAATACTTAACAGCCGCTCCAACCTTTTCATCAGTCATAAGCGCGAAGATATCCTCATCAGTGACTTCCTTTTTCTTATCTGCCAGCTCTTTAAAGGATTTAAAGACTTTGTTTATCTCTTCATCAGAAGCTGTGTACCCTAGGTCCCTGACTTTTTCTTTAAAGGCATGACGTCCGGAAAGCTTTCCAAGAACCATTCGGTTTGCGTTTACACCGACAAGCTCAGGAGTGATAATTTCATAAGTTGTCTTCTCTTTCAACACGCCGTCTTGATGAATGCCAGATTCGTGAGCAAACGCATTGTCTCCCACAACGGCCTTATTATTAGGGACTACCATGCCAGTTAATTTACTTACCAGGCTGCTGGTTTTCTTGATTTCATGTAGCGTTAACCCCGTGGTAGCCTGATAGAAATCATTTCTGATTTTCAATGCTACTGCAATTTCTTCCAGGGAAGCATTGCCCGCACGTTCACCTATTCCATTAATGGTGCACTCTACTTGCTCAGCCCCGCCTTCAATCGCAGCAAGTGAATTCGCAACAGCCATTCCAAGATCATCATGACAGTGCGCTGACAGCTTAGCTTTGTCACTATTAGGAACATTAGTCTTAATATAGCTGAACATGTTCTTTATTTCTTCTGGAGTGATGTATCCTACAGTATCAGGAAGATTAATAACCTCCGCTCCTGCGTCAATGACTTTTTCTATAATTCTGACAAGGAAGTCTAAATCAGATCGGCAAGCATCTTCCGCTGACCATTGTACATGAGGAAACCTCTTTTTAGCGTACGTAACAGCTTCTACTGCCTGCTCGATGACTTGGTCAGGAGTCATTTGCAGTTTATGAGTCATATGAATGGGCGAAGTGGCTATAAATACATGCAGTCTTGGTTCAGCCCCTCCTTTTAACGCTTCCCACGACACATCGATATCTTTTTTCAAAGAACGAGATAAACCCGTTACAGAGCTTCCTTTTACCTGATCAGCTATCGCTTTTACTGACCTGAAATCTCCTTGGGAGGAGGCAGGAAATCCTGCCTCAATAATATCAACACCGAGCCGCTCTAACTGCTTGGCAATTTCCATTTTTTCTTCAAAGTTTAAATTAACTCCCGGAGACTGTTCTCCATCGCGAAGTGTCGTATCAAAGACGTTAATTTTTTGCACTTCCTACCACTCCTTTAGATCGTCCTTTAACAAATGGCATCATTTCACGCAACTCACGACCCACTTCTTCGATAAGGTGCTTGTTTTCTCTATCATTTGTTGCATTAAACTCTGGGCGGTTAGCCTGGTTTTCAAGGATCCAGCCTTTAGCAAATTTTCCGGTTTGAATGTCAGAAAGAATCCCGCGCATAGCATCTTTTGTATCCTCTGTAACAACACGTGGACCTGCCTGGAAATCACCCATTGTGCTGTATCAGAAATGGAATAACGCATTCCTTCAAGGCCGCCTTCGTACATAAGATCAACAATTAGTTTTAATTCATGTAAGCACTCAAAGTAAGCAACCTCAGGCTGATATCCTGCTTCTACTAAAGTTTCAAAACCAGCTTTCACTAATGCGGAAGTACCACCGCAAAGTACTGCCTGCTCACCAAACAAATCTGTTTCTGTTTCCTCTTGGAATGTAGTTTCAAGGATTCCAGCTCTTCCGCCGCCGATTTGCTTTGCATAAGCAAGAGCCAAGTCTTTTGCATTTCCTGTTGCATCCTGGTATACAGCAATAAGTGCCGGCACGCCAGCTCCATCTTCAAATGTACGTCTTACAATGTGCCCCGGACCTTTTGGAGCGACCATAAATACGTCAACATTTTCCGGAGGAACAACCTGGTTAAAGTGAATATTGAATCCGTGTGCAAATACAAGAGACTTACCTTCAGTTAATTCTGGCTCGATTTCATTTTTGTATGTGGTTGGCTGATATTCGTCTGGAAGAAGCACCATAATTACATCAGCTTTGGCTGCAGCTTCACGCACGGTAAGTACTTCAAATCCATCTTCTTCTGCTTTATCCCATGATTTTCCTGGACGAAGACCGATGACTACGTTTACTCCACTTTCGCGAAGGTTTTGGGAATGAGCATGGCCCTGAGAACCATATCCTACTACTGCAACTGTCTTGTCTTGTAATACTGCCTCGTTAATATCTCCATTGTAAAATACCTTTGCCATAATAAATCTCTCCCTTTTTTTTATATAATTTAGTTAATTGATGATAGAATACCTTGAACCCTCAAAAACACTTTTCTTAGTGCCTCGTTTGAAGGCGGTAATCCCAGTTCTTGCTAGCTCTTTAATTCCATAAGGCTTTAACAAATCAATAAGAGCTTCCACCTTTTGGTGGTCTCCTGTCACCTGAATCGTGACACTTTCTCTGCCAACATCAATAATTGAAGCTCTAAATGGAGCAGCAAGGGATGCTAGTTCCCCCCGGTGCTGGGGAGAAGCAACCACCTTAATTAATGCCAGCTCTCTTGCAACAATTGCTTCGTCGGAAATGTCACGGACTTTTAGTACGTCCACCTGCTTATTAAGCTGTTTGATCACTTGGTCAAGAGACCGGTGATCATCAACATTTACCACAAATGTCATCCTTGAAATAGATGGATTCTCAGTGATTCCTACAGTGATACTCTCTATGTTAAAATGCCTTCTGGCAAAAAGCCCGGTAATTCGGTTTAACACACCAGATGTGTTGTTAACAGTAGCTATGATTGTTCTTTTCATGGTTTGATCCCCTCCATTTCGTGATGCCCTTTTCCTGGGGCGATCATAGGATAGACATTTTCATCCTTCTTCACTCGGAAGTCCAACAGCATCGGACCATCGTATGCCATTGCTTCACGAAGCACCTCTTTTACCTCACTTGGATCATCAACCTTCTGAGCTTTAATGCTGTAAGCCTCTGCTAGTTTGACAAAGTCAGGCTGGATTGGAAACAGAGAATTTGAGTAGCGTTCTTCATAGAAGAGCTGCTGCCATTGTCTGACCATTCCAAGAGATGCATTGTTAACCAGGATTATCTTCACAGGGAGGTTAAGCTCCTGAAGGATAGAAAGTTCCTGGGCTGTCATCTGGAAGCCCGCATCCCCCAGCACGGATACCACTGGAGTCTCCGGTTCAGCAAATTGTGCGCCGATGGCTGATGGGAAGCCAAATCCCATAGTGCCTAAACCTCCGGAAGTCACCCAACGGTTTGGCTTATTGAATTTATAATACTGCGCAGCCCACATTTGATGCTGGCCCACATCAGTCGTAACAATGGCTTCTCCCTCAGTAACCTCATATACCAATTCCATTAATTCCTGAGGCTTAATAATCCCCTCTTCTTTTTCGTACCAGAGAGGATATTCCTGACACCAGGATTTCACCTCTTTCTTCCACTCATCGCATTGAGAAGGCTTGCCATTAGCTTGAATCATCATTTCCAGTGCCTTTTTCGCATCTCCAACAACAGGGATCTGGGTATCGATATTTTTTCCGATTTCAGCGGGATCAATATCGATATGCGCCACTTTCGCTTCTGGAGCAAAATGAGCCAGGCTGCCTGTTAGACGATCGTCAAATCGAGCTCCCACATTAATCAAAAGGTCACATTTATGAAGAGCCATGTTTGCGGCATACATTCCGTGCATACCCGCCATTCCTAGAAAGAGTTCATGATCTCCAGGAAAGGCTCCCAATCCCAACAGAGTACTGACCACTGGAATCTGCTGCTGGTCAACATAGGAGAAAAGCTCTGAAGAAGCATGGGCATGGAGGATGCCTGCTCCTGTTAAAATAACCGGTCGCTTAGCTTCCGTCACAGCATCTGTCAGCTTTTTGATTTGAATCTTATTCGGCACCACAGTCGGCTGGTAGCCTGGAAGCTCAAGCTTTTGATCATAGTCAAACAAACCACTATCTACAGATACATCCTTAGGCAAGTCAATGAGGACTGGTCCAGGTCTACCCGTAGTCGCAATGTGAAAGGCTTCCTTAATCACACGAGGCAGTTCCTTAATACTGCGCACTTGGTAGTTGTGCTTTGTAATCGGCATGGTAACACCGATCATATCAGCTTCTTGGAAAGCATCCGTACCGATAACAGAAGTTGCAACCTGTCCTGTAATGACAACAAGAGGCAGTGAATCAATCATTGCATCCGCGATGCCAGTTACTACGTTCGTTGCCCCGGGCCCAGAGGTAACAACACATACACCAGGCTTCCCAGACACTCTGGCATAACCTTCAGCTGCATGAATGGCGCCCTGCTCATGCCGTGCCAAAATATGGCGAATGCCTGTGCGGTAAATTTCATCATACGTTGGGAGAATTGCTCCTCCCGGATACCCAAAAATTACATCAACATTTTCCTTAGCCAGTGCACGGATAAGCATACTTGACCCTGTGATTTCTTGGTTTTCTTCTTCCATTCGCATTTCTTTTTTCTCCTCTGCTTTCGTACTCATGATTGCCTCCTCCTTATATGTGGTTTTCTGACATTCTACTCCAGGAAGTATGACTATTTATCTGCATTTTTCACTTCTAACTGCGCTTATCAAGGCATGAAAAAAACCTTCTCTCCCCTATAAAAGCCGAAACAATCGACTAAAGGGGTGAAAAGGTCTCCTTTCCACGGTACCACCCTTCTTCACAGCACACAGATATTGCACTGCCTCAGCGGCGACGAAATCATCGTCGTCTCTTTTTGATAACGAGTAAGAGAACTTATGTCACTTACTCGGCCGGTATTACTTGTCGCCTTTCATACCGACACTCAGAGGTGAGTTCACTATTGAAGGAAGCACCGTATCTCAGCATCCACGGCTCTCTGTTGGTTCCTTTTTCAATAGCTACTTTTCCTCTTCTGCGTGTTTTTTATGAAATTAGTACTTCATTACTCCGCCAGTGTTAGCAGAAGTAACTAATTTAGAATAACGGGCAAGATACCCTTTTTTCACTTTTGGTTCCGGCTCCGACCATCCTTCCATTCTCTCAGCAAGTTCTTCGTCTGATAGATCTACATGTAATCCTCGATCAGGAAGGTCGATTGTTATTTTGTCCCCACTTTCGATAAATGCAATGGGTCCTCCTTCAGCAGCTTCCGGCGAAATATGGCCAATTGATATGCCCCGCGATGCTCCTGAAAAGCGTCCATCGGTTAACAAAGCAACCTTTGTTCCTAGCCCCCGTCCGCTTATAGAGGAAGTCGGTGTAAGCATTTCTGGCATTCCCGGCCCGCCTTTAGGTCCTTCATAGCGAATGACCACTACGTGCCCTTCTTTAACGGTCCCATTGTTAATGCCTTCAATTGCTTCGTCCTGGGATTCGAAAACAATGGCTTCCCCTTCAAACCTTTTAATAGAAGGATCAACAGCTCCAACCTTTATTACTGCCCCATCAGGAGCAAGGTTTCCGTATAAGATGGAAAGACCGCCCACAGGGCTGTATTCATTGCCTTTGCGCCTTATCACGTCATCATTCAGAATTTCTGCATCTTTTACGTTTTCGTAAATGCTTTTTCCTGTGATTGTGATCCTGTCAGGATGTATAGCTCCATCAATTTGTGCCAGCTCTTTAATAATCGCTGATACTCCCCCTGCTTTATGGACATCATCCATGGAATAATCAGAAGCAGGACTAATTTTACTTAAATAAGGGACTCTCTCTGCGACCTCGTTAATTCGTCGGAGATCATAGTCGATTTCTGCTTCATTTGCGATGGCCAGGGTATGAAGTACTGTATTAGTTGACCCGCCCATTGCCATATCAAGAGCAAACGCATCATCAATCGTTTCTTTTGTAACGATATCTCTTGGACGAATATCCTTTTTAATCAACTCTACCAAATGCTTAGCTGCATCCTTGATCAACTGATGCCTTTCTTCAGATGTGGCTACCAGTGTGCCGTTTCCAGGAAGTGCCAAGCCTAGCATCTCCATTAACGAGTTCATAGAGTTAGCTGTGAACATTCCTGAGCAAGAACCGCAAGTAGGACAGGCAGACTGCTCAATTTCGAGAAGCTCTTCCCTTGTCATTTTGCCTGACCCTACAGCTCCAACTCCTTCAAAGACAGAAACAAGAGAAAGGGATTTTCCTTCTTTTGTTCTTCCGGCCTCCATTGGCCCACCAGAGACAAAAACGGAAGGGACATTGGTTCTTACTGAAGCCATAAGCATTCCCGGCGTGATTTTGTCACAGTTAGGAATAAAGAACACTCCGTCAAACCAATGGGCATTAATCACTGTTTCTGCTGCATCACAGATAATCTCTCTGCTGGGTAGAGAATATCTCATCCCTATGTGCCCATTGCTATTCCATCATCCACTCCAATGGTATTGAATTCAAATGGGATAGCTCCCGCTTCACGGATTGCTTCCTTCGCCACTTCAGCAAATTTATTTAAGTGCATATGTCCTGGAATGATATCTATATAAGAATTACAAACACCGATAAACGGCTTATCCATATCCTCTTCTGTTACCCCTGTAGCTCTAAGCAGGCTCCGGTGAGGAGCGCGGTCAATCCCTTTTTTTATCATGTCGCTTCGCATCTTTATCTCTCCCACTGCATCTCTCTCTGCTATCCTACTTCTACTTCTGATTCTTTAGAGTATACTTTGACTCCGTCTTCTACGACTTTTTGACGGAAAGCTTTCAGTAAACGCTGTGTCTCTGGACCAGGTTTTCCCTCTCCAATTTCACGGCCGTCGACTTTTACAACCGCAATGACTTCAGCAGCTGTCCCTGTTAAAAATACTTCATCGGCTGTGTAGACATCATGTCTGGTAAATGGCTCTTCTTTTACTTCGTAGCCCATATCTAGAGCAAGGTCCACAATTGCGTTTCTTGTAATTCCTTCTAGTGCCCCGATGTATCCTGGAGGAGTTAACAATACGCCTTTTCTCAAAATAAAGACATTGTCTGCGGAACCTTCTGCTACATACCCTTCATTGTTCAGCATTAATGCTTCACTTACTCCTGCCAGACTGCTTCTATCTTAACTAATATATTATTTAAATAGTTTAGAGATTTCACTTTTGGGCTCAATACATCCGGTCGGTTTCTCCGAGTAGCCACTGTGACGATTTCAAGCCCTCTTTCATATAATTCTTTAGGATATATGGCAAGCTCTTCAGCTATTACAATCAGCTGCGGCTTTGCACAGGTAGTTGGATCTAACCCCAGGTTCCTACTCCACGAGAGACCACCAGGCGTATATATGCATCCCGCAATGCATTTTTTTGAGGGTTTGAACAATAATGTCTGTTAATTCATCCATTGTGTATGGAATATTCAGCATAATTGATTTAGCTGAATTGAAGAGACGCTCTAAATGCTCTTCTAGTTTGTAGACATTCCCATGATATACGCGTATCCCTTCAAACACTCCATCTCCATAAAGAAAGCCGTGATCATAAACAGAGATCTTAGCATCTTCCTTTTTTACAAACTCTCCGTTTAAATAGATCCATTGTTCACCCACTCTAATCACCCCTGATGTCTGCTTAAATATTCGAAAAAATCTAGCTAATAATAGGTTCACAAATTATATCATTATTGCCCTTTTGTTCTCCTGCAGAGGGCAATTGTTCTTCTCTTGACTACAAAATGTGTTTGACGTTTATAATACGCCCATTAGGGGAAGTGGTCAACCACTTTTAAAAATTATCCGACGATTCAAATTATATAATTTCTTATGATAACGCTTTCAGTATTATTGTTAAAGGGTTCAATGTCTTCATATTTTTATATTCATTAATTGAATGTTGTGTAAAAAGAAAAAAGACTTTCCTGGTTGTAAGGTCATGAAAAACATAGAGGGAGGAGAAGGGATATAATATCAATATAGTTTTATGAAACGAGACCATACAGACTCTGGGGTAAATGCTTACTAAGTCGCATGTAAAGCATGAAATGAAAAATAAAGGCTTTGTTACCTTTTATTGTTGGTTTTCCCTTTCACGAAAGGTATAAATACAAAAGCATTAACAATTCACGACATTCGCATTCACGGTATCTTCTATGCCACGGGCATTGTTTCAGCTTCCAGCCTCTTCTTCCGCTAATGCTATTTCCGAAGGCGTCTCGGGATTTTATTTATAATCAAATGACTTTTAAAAATTAACAATCACCTTTATTAGAGCCAAAACTAAAAAAGCCTTCCTTGTTGTGTAAGGAAGGCTAGAATATTATGTAAGCAATATAAGTGGCGTCCCAGGAGAGATTCGAACTCCCGACCGACGGCTTAGAAGGCCGTTGCTCTATCCTGCTGAGCTACTGGGACATGAAAATAAGCAAGAACTCATCGGCGACATATATTAATATAACTCATCAGCCGCTAACAGTCAAGGGGGAAATAAAGGAGAAATAAAAAAATCTCCTTTTCCCTTTGAACTAAAATTTTCTGGATAATTCCGTTATTTCTTTTCCGCTTCCCTGCTCATAGAAAGAAACCGATAAAACCTTATTATTCTCAGCTTCTACGATAGCATATGAAGCGACTGGATAGCCGCGAGGCAAAAGCAGGCTGCCTGGATTTACATAAACGACTCCATTCTCCTCAAGTACACCTGCTTGATGCGAATGGCCAAAAAAGCAACGTTTGCTCCTGCTTCTTCGGCCCGGTAAGTCAAAGAAGCAAGACTCATTTTGATGTTATATAAATGGCCATGAGCTACAAGAACCGTCAGATCCCCTAATTGTTCAACTCGTTCCTCAGGAAAATCCCCTATGTCACAATTCCCCTTTACAGCCAGCACTCCTTTAAGTTCAGGAGCGTCCGTCGACAATTCAGAATCACCGCAATGAATCACATGCTCCACTTCCTGATGGCGCATCTTTACCTCTGTTACTTCTTTTTTGACCCCATGGCTGTCACTCATTACTAGCAGCTTCACACATAACCCTCACTTTTTAAAGAATATCTTTCCATCTTTTTTGCAATTTTTCTAACGCTCGTTTCCGGTGACTGATTCTGTTTTTCTCTTCAGGAGCAGCTCTGCCATCGTCTTGCCCAGCTCTGGCACGTAAAAGATTGGATCGTATCCAAATCCTTTGTCCCCTTGCTTTTTTTCAGTGATTACACCGTTAACTATACCTTCTACAACCAGAGTCTCCTTGCCAGGCACCGCTACAGCAATGGTACTAACAAAGCGGGCACTTCTTTGGTTAACCGGAACGTATTTCAATTCCTGCAGAACCTTTTCCATGTTTTTTTCGTCACTTTTCTCTTCACCTGCATACCTTGCAGAATAGACACCAGGCCTGCCCTGTAATGCATCTATTTCCAATCCGGAATCATCTGCCACTGCAGGGGAATTAAAAGCTTGTGCTGCAGCCTCTGCTTTGATCTTAGCATTTTCAGCAAAGGTTTCTCCTGTTTCGGGTATATCTTCAAATTCCACGTCTAACAATGAAGTCACTTTTATATTTTCCCCTTCAAGCATTTCTTCCAGTTCTTTAATCTTTCCCTTATTTTTTGAAGCTAGAATGATCTTTTTCATCCGTTGATTCCTCATTCTTTGTTTTCGTGTTAATTAACGCAGAAGCATCTCCAATTGCTTCTCTTTGGATAAGAAATAATTCCTTTATCCCTTTTTCACCAAGCTCCAGCAGGTGATTAAGCTGCGCTCTGGAGAATGTAGCTTCCTCTCCTGTACCTTGAAGCTCTACAAATTCACCATTACCGGTCATTACGATATTCATATCTACGTCCGCAGCGGAATCCTCTTCATAGCATAAGTCTAGCAACTCGCCTCTTTCAGGGTCAACTCCTACAGAAACAGCAGCTAAATATTCCTTTACAGGAAGCTCTTTCAGTTTGCCATTATCCACGTGACCTTTCAGTGCAAGGACCATTGCAACAAATGCTCCGGTGATTGATGCCGTTCTTGTACCACCATCTGCCTGAATTACATCACAGTCTACCCAGACCGTTCTTTCTCCAAGCTTGCTAAGTTCCACTACAGAACGAAGAGCCCGTCCAATTAACCTTTGGATTTCCATTGTTCTTCCTGTAAGCTTGCCTTTTGCTGCTTCTCGTATGTTTCTTTGTTCCGTAGCCCTTGGAAGCATGGAATACTCAGCGGTTACCCAGCCTTTCCCTTCTCCTCTCATAAATGGAGGCACCCGTTCCTCAATACTGGCTGTACAGATAACTTTCGTATCTCCAATCGTTATAAGCACGGAACCTTCCGGGTGTTTTAAAAAGTCATTATCTATTGTTACAGGTCGTAACTGGTTTGTTTCTCTGCCGTCTATCCTTGTCATCTTGTTTGCCTCCTCGTCTTCAAGTATCTCTTTCTTTTGATCGCCTTATGTATATGTATTACACTATCTCCAGCAAGAAAAAACAGGAAATTTCCGCTTAGGAACATGAAAGAAGGCAGCTTAAGCAGAGCCACCTTCCCTGATTCCTAATTGATTATAGCAGACTTTGATTAGAAGTTCTAAAATTCTCCTGTATTGACCTGGGCAGGTCTGGAAACAGGCTCGGCCAAAACCTCACCAGAAGTAGTCAGAACTTCATCTGTCCCCTCTACACTGACTGCTACTTCCTCGATACCCTCCAGTTCAGTAAAGGAAAGTGCCAGAGTGTTCAACACATGATTTGAAATCGCAGTGCCTTCAAGTTCGCTTAAAATCTGGTCATTAAAAGTAAGAGAGACAACGCCAGCTTCAACAGTCGGTTCCTCTGTTAACTCTACTCCATTTCTAAAGTCCGATAACAAAGAACTCTCGTGCTCTGGTCCCTCCAACAATTCTTCAACCACACTCTCCATTTGGTCTTTTTCCCGGTCTACCCTGCGAGTGACTGGGACATAGTATACTTCCTCTCCCTTTTGAGAGAGGAAATACACTGAAACACTTTCACTCTGGGTGAGATCGCTTGCGTTTCCTGTTTCAAGATTGATCCCATTCGACCGGCTTAACCCATCTCCAATAGGCGTTTCATTTACAGGCATTACTTCTTGATCGTAGCCATTAATCCTAATTTGAACTTCTTCTACGTTTTCAAATTGTGTCAATGTCCATGTAATGGATTGAAGGATTGATAATTCTTTATCTGCCGGGTATTCTTCGAATTCTGGAGAAAAGTCCGCCACTGCTGTTCCGTCCTCTGTTAAATGAACATCTATCTCTGTCCCGGGAGGCAGTACGGCTTGAAAGCCATTTGGAATCATTTGAGTAACAGGGCCATCAATAACCAGGTATTCTAACGCCTGTCTAAGCGCCCCCTCCTCTTTTGGCAGCGACAAGGTTTGGGGAACAACCATCCCATCTTCGTCTAACAAATATATTTCTCTATCAACAGTTTCCTCACTTATTTCTGCTGACCCCTCTTCTGATTCTGCTCCCTCTTCTTCAGAGGTGCCGTCGACCTCGTTTCCTGCCTCCATTTCTAAATCAGTCCCCTCATCTATATAATCAATTTGAGGGGAGTCCATTTCTTGACCAGCTTCATTATTCCCAAAGCCGCACCCGCTTAACAACAGACCAAGGACAGCTGCTCCAGACACCCCTTTGATGATTGCTCTCTTCATGATCTATTCCCTCCCATACCTGTTTGTACTTTTATGTATACGAGTACCAGGTTGAAATAGACCAAGCATTTTATACAGGGGCCGTATTGATAGCAAAAAACCTTCATCTAGGGCTTGAAAGGTATTGTCACAAAAAGGGGAGAGAGATGCCGGCTAACGAACTGCTATGCTGCCTGTGAGCAAAAGAAACGATGATGGGAACGAAAAAGGCGGGACTGAGAACATGTTACGCCCTAAAAGCTTGAACTTTCTTAACATATGCCAAGAATTGGTAATATGTAAAAAGAGGGTTTCGCCAACAAGATAAACTGTTGGGAAACCCTCTTAACCCTTATTAGTATTATGATATGGCTTCCAAAGTAATGGGGTTCACCTTATCTATTTTTACATCCAGCCAGCGGTTCGCGATCGTGCGAAACTGTTCAGAAGACCCTGTCGTATAAAAAATATGTTCAGGCTCACGGTCACTTGTAAACTGAAGACCATTGTGATAAAGCAAAGTACTTACTTCCCTGGCCGTTTCATCTCCAGAAGAAATGAGTATAATATCATCCCCGACGGCTTGTTGAATGACATCGTAAAGAAGTGGATAATGGGTGCACCCCAGAATTAAAGTATCAAATGATTTCCCTTTTAACGGAGCCAATGTTTGCTTTACAATAGTTAAAGCTTCTTCCCCTTCACACATTCCTTGCTCAACAAGAGGAACAAACGGAGGGCACGCCAAGCTTTCTATTTTTATTTGTGCGTTTATTGTCTTAAGTGCCGTTCATATGCCCGGCTCGTTATCGTACCGTTTGTTCCTATCACTGCCACGTGGTCTGTCTGAGTCAGCTTTAGTGCTGCAATGGCACCAGCTGAACAACGCCGACCACAGGAATAGGAAGTTCCTGTCTTACTTCCTCAAGAACCACAGCTGTGGCTGTATTACAGGCAATCACAAGCATTTTTATATCCTTGTCCATCAACCGGTCTATCATTTGCCACGTATATGTACGCACTTCTTCAGTAGGACGAGGCCCGTATGGACAGCGAGCAGTATCCCCGATATATATCATCTTTTCTTTAGGCAGCTGTCTTGCTATCTCTTTTGCAACAGTTAAGCCACCAAGCCCTGAATCAATTACACCAATTGGTTGGTCCACTTACATTCCCTCAATTTCTATATGATTTTACCACTTACGAGAAGGAAAATTTTTCATCCTCGCTGGTCATTATCTATCATCACCTGGTGAAGGGACGAAAGGTTCTTCTCTAGTGAATTCACTTCTTCTTCGGAGAAATGGATGAGTACATCTGCTAAATACTCCTGTCGTTTTCGTATGACTTCCCGGATAATACTTTCCCCTTTTTCAAGAAGATGAATCCTGACAACACGACGGTCTTTTGTATCTTTGACTCTTTCAACAAGTTCATTCTTCTCCATTCGATCAACCAAATCCGTTGTGGTGCTGCAGGCAAGGTACATTTTGTTAGATAAATCTCCTATGGTCATATCCCCACTTTCATGGAGCCATTGTAAGGCTACAAATTGAGGGGGAGTAATAGGAAACTGGTCTAATATTTCCCTGCCGCGCTGCTTTACAATATACGATACTCTTCGCAAGGATTTTTCTATATCTGCAACTTGGGTTTTGTCCGCCATTCTACAGCCTCCCGAGATTCACAATCTGGTTTTATTTTCTCTGTTTTCTTTTGAAATTGCAAGCCTTTAAGAGGAACATTACGTGAACTCCGAGTCTTACTTTCACTATATGCAGCGGCGAAAAAAAAGTCATTTCACCCATAAAAAATGCCGCCTGCTTACTTCAGGCGGCATGGTACTCTGGCAGGATGTCCTAAAACAGGAAAGGTTGAACTAGATAAACCCTTTTTCTTTTACTAACTCTGCCACTTCATCAGCTGTAGATAACGTTAAAGCTTCCTCTACTAGCTTTTCTGCATCTTTTTTAGTTAAGCTTCTTATTTGTGACCTGGCTGGAAGCACAGAAGTAGCACTCATACTAAATTCATCCAGTCCTAGACCTAATAAAAGGGGTACGGCTGTTTCTTCCCCAGCCATTTCTCCACACATTCCTGCCCATTTTCCTTCCTTGTGAGCTGCTTCAATTACACTTTTCACCAGTCGTAAAATGGCAGGATGGTAAGGCTGATATAAATGTGATACTTTTTCACTCATACGGTCAGCAGCAAGTGTATACTGAATTAAATCATTAGTGCCGATGCTGAAAAAGTCAACTTCTTTTGCAAACAGTTCTGCTGCCACAGCTGTGGAAGGGATCTCTACCATGATTCCTACTTCAATATCCTCGGAAACATTCACGGCTTCTTCAATCAGCTGTTCTCTTTCTTCTGCTAAAATCATTTTAGCCTGCCTAACTTCTTCTAGAGTGGCTACCATGGGAAACATGATTTTCAAGTTTCCATAAGAACTTGCCCGTAAAAGAGCACGAAGCTGTGTACGGAAAATATCTGTCCGTTCCAAACATAGTCGAATCGCTCTAAATCCTAAAAATGGGTTCATTTCTTCTGGAAGGTCAAGATATGGGAGCTCTTTGTCTCCTCCAATATCAAGGGTACGGATGACTACCGGTTTGCCTTCCATCTTTTCGACTACTGTTTTATACGCTTCAAACTGCTCTTCTTCTGTAGGAAGCTGGTCTCTTCCCATATACAAAAACTCCGTACGGTACAATCCAATTCCTTGAGCTCCATTGCTTAGCACACCCTCCATGTCATTTGGAGTTCCAATGTTGCTGCCAGCTCTACTTCATGGCCGTCCTTTGTTTCTGATGGTTCATTGATAAGCTTTTCCCATTCTTTTCGTTGAGCGTTGAATTTTTCAAGCTTTTCCCGGTATTGTTTGACTACCTCTTCTTCCGGTTGATGAGCACATCACCTTCCAAGCCGTCTACAATAACAAGATCTCCGTTCTTCACTGTCTCTGTAGCATTTTTTGTTCCTACCACGGCAGGGATTTCCATGGAACGAGCCATGATAGCAGAATGGGACGTACGCCCGCCAATGTCCGTAGCAAACCCGCGAATGTATGTTAAGTTTAATTGGGCAGTATCTGAAGGCGTTAAATCTTCAGCGATAACTACTGTTTCTTCATCAATTGTAGCTAAACTTGTGTTCTCTACACCTAAAAGGTGAAGAAGAACCCGTTTAGATACATCACGGATATCGGCAGCCCGTTCTTTCATATATTCGTTATCCATGTTTTCAAACAAGGAAACAAACGTGTCAGAAACTTCTTTCATCGCAAATTCAGCGTTCACGTTGTCGCCTTTAATTTTGTTCGTGACTCCATCGATAATTTCCGGATCTGATAAGACAAGAAGATGAGCTGAAAAAATCTCAGCCTTGTCTTCTCCCATTTCTTTTAACGTCTTCTCTTTAATGAGCTGGAGTTCTTCTTTGGCTTTAGCAAGGGAGTTGTTAAAACGCTTAATCTCTTGATCCGTATCTGTTACTTCCTTCTTTGAAAGATCCATCTCCGGTGTTTCCAATAAGAATGCTTTGGCAATTGCAATGCCTTTAGAGGCGGCAATACCAGTAAGGTTTAAAGACATTATTCTCCTAACCCCTCTTTAATTACTTCTGCCACACCGTTAAGCGCTTCTTCTTCATCAGAGCCCTCTGCTTTCACTGTGACTTCTGCTCCTTTGCCAACTCCAAGAGACATGACGCCCATGATTGATTTTAAGTTCACAGATTTACCGTTGTATTCCAAGGTAATGTCAGAAGAGTACTGACCTGCTTTGTTGACAAGCTGTGTTGCCGGCCGTGCATGAATTCCAGTTTCATCAGTAATTGTAAACGTTTGCTCTTGCATGATAATAACCCCTTTACTATTTGTTTTATTTTAGTGAGTAAGGAATAAGGAAGCCTTCCTGTTATTTATAATGTCCTTTACTTACGTTACCACAAACATGCGGTTTTCAACCTAAAAGATGAGCTGAAAGCATAAAAAAAGGCATGAGTAAAATGAATCAACCTTATAAAGAAGTGAAAATGATTCTTTATATGGTCAATCACTTATTTACTCATGCCTGATCGTATCAGTAACACGTAAATCATGTTTGCGTTTTCAGTTTAGGCAGTAACCCTTATTTCAAAGTTATTATAGCATTGTGCATTTACCCAAACAAGTATTAAACACTCTTTAGGTAAAATTACATATTTTGACCAGAAAAAGGCCATTGGCCGCTTTTTATCCAATAAAAAACACCGGCCCCTCAAAGAGAGCAGCCGGCACTTATTAAATTTGAATCTCGCCAAGCCTGATTAATTCAATTACGGCCTGGGAGCGCCCCTTTACCCCCAGTTTTTGCATCGTATTTGAGATGTGATTTCTGACCGTTTTCTCACTAATATATAATTGGCCGGCGATTTCCTTTGTTGTTTTATCTTGAACAAGAAGTTCAAATACTTCTCGCTCCCGCTTGGTAAGAAGAGAGCGCGGGCCGCGTTCCATTTCTTTCAATGATGTCACCCTTTCTGGCATAGACTGCAGTCTCCTCTAACCTGGTTTCTTAGAGGTGCATATCATTGAAGAAAGAACTTAGTCACCCATATCCTATGTTATCAATTGTTTAACCGTTACCTGTTCTCAAACATAGCCACCATTTATTATAAAAAATAAACTGGTACCTATAACCTTTTCTTATTGGAGGCTTGCCTGCTTCTCATTTAGATCTGATAGCATTTCCTCATTCCAGGGTACCGACTTACCGCTGAATTTTGAAATTTGAACTATCGCTCCTCGTCCCGTTAAACAGTAGGAGCCCTCGTTGTTCACAGCAAGATAGTGTATATCAAGTGATGTGTTTCCGACATGATTGACTTTTACATACACGGATAATTTCTCATCAAAGAAAACCTGTCTCAAGTAATTGCACTGGAGGTCGGCAGTAACCACAATAGTGGAACTTTCTTCTTTCAACCACTCATCCATTAAACCTAAATGCTTAAAAAATCAATTCTGGCTTCTTCAAAATACACAAATGCGTTTGTATTATTTAAGTGCCCAAAAGCATCAGTTTCCGAAAAACGGACTTTCACTTCTGTACTGAATGAGAACTCATTCACCCACTCATTAAAATTTTTTATATACGGTATTGTTTTGGCCATCTCGTTAACCCTTTCTCTTTAAGGATATGAATCTATAAATTAAGCAAGGCCTCTATGAAAGAGGCCTTCTTATAATTTATACAATTACTGAATTACTGCTTGTCACTGCCAAAGAAGTTTTTGAAAGACTGAACTGTTGAAGAACGGTTTAGAGCCGCAATGGAAGTTGTTAAAGGAATACCCTTTGGACAAGATTGTACACAGTTTTGAGAATTACTGCAGTTTCCTAGTCCTCCATCTCCCATAATTGTTTCTAAACGTTCAGCACTATTCATCTCACCTGTTGGGTGAGCATTAAACAAACGAACTTGGGAAAGTGGGGCTGGTCCGATGAAGTTAGAGCGCTCATTTACATTCGGACATGCTTCTAAACAAACTCCGCACGTCATACATTTTGAAAGCTCATAAGCCCATTGGCGCTTGTTTTCTGCCATTCGAGGCCCGTCCTAAATCGTATGTTCCATCAATAGGAATCCATGCCTTCACCTTTTTCAAAGAATCAAACATCCGGCTTCTGTCTACCATTAAGTCACGGATTACAGGGAAGGTTTTCATAGGCTCCAAGCGAATTGGCTGTTCAAGCTGATCCACTAGGGCCGTACATGATTGACGCGGCTTACCATTTATCACCATAGAACATGCCCCGCATACTTCTTCAAGCAGTTCATGTCCCAGATTATTGGATTGGTCGCTTTGCCGTTTTTATTCACAGGATTTCTGCGAATCTCCATCAATGCAGAAATCACATTCATGTTTGGGCGATGGGTGACTTCAAATTCTTCCTCAAATGGTTCCTTATCCGGTCCTTCTTGGCGGGTGACGATCAAGCGAATTTTTTTATCTTCACTCATGATTTACCAGCTCCTTGTTTGTTGCCCGCTTTTGCTTTTGAATAATCACGCTTCCGCGGTGTAATAAGAGATACATCGACGTCTTCATATTCGAAATCAGGAGCGTCCTTCGCTGGGTTATATTTAGCCTTAGTTGTTTTCAACCATTCTTCATCGTTCCGATCTGGGAACTCAGGCTTATAGTGAGCTCCACGTGATTCATTACGGTTATAAGCACCAAGGGTAATCACTCTGGCAAGATGAAGCATCCCATGAAGCTGGCGTGTAAATGTAGCAGCTGGTTACTCCATTTTGCTGTGTCACTCATATTAATGTTTTCCCAACGCTCAAGCAGTTCCTGAATCTTTTCATCAGTTTTTAGGAGATTTTCATTCTCACGCACACTGTCACATTGTCAGTCATCCATTCGCCAAGTTCTTTATGAAGGACGTAGCATTTTCCTCGCCATCCATATTCATTATTTTATCATGAAGTTCTTCTTCTTTCTTCACTTGTGACTCGTAAATAGAAGAAGACATATCTTCAGCTGATTTCTCAAGGCCTTTCATGTACTCCACAGCTTTCGGTCCGGCTACCATTCCGCCATAAATCGCTGATAATAATGAATTAGCCCCTAAGCGGTTCGCACCATGCTGGGAATAATCACACTCACCCGCAGCAAACAATCCTGGGATATTTGTCATTTGGTCATAATCAATCCACATGCCGCCCATTGAATAGTGAACCGCAGGAATATTTTCATAGGAACCTTACGAGGATCATCTCCCATGAACTTTTCATAAATTTCCATAATTCCACCGAGTTTGATATCAAGCTCTTTAGGATCTTTATGGGAGAGGTCAAGATAAACCATGTTTTCCCCGTTAATGCCAAGCTTTTGCTCTACACAGACATTAAAGATTTCACGAGTGGCAATATCACGAGGTACCAAGTTACCATATGCAGGATATTTCTCTTCCAGGAAGTACCAAGGTTTACCGTCTTTATAGGTCCAGACTCGTCCGCCTTCCCCACGTGCTGATTCACTCATTAGACGAAGCTTATCGTCTCCCGGAATAGCAGTCGGATGAATTTGAATAAATTCTCCATTAGCATAGTATACGCCCTGCTTATAAAGAGCAGCAGCCGCATACCCTGTGTTTATGATTGAGTTCGTTGATTTTCCAAAGATGATTCCTGGTCCGCCCGTTGCCATAATAACAGCGTCACCGCGGAAGCTTTGAATTTCCATGCTTTGAAGGTTCTGACCAGTAACGCCTCGGCAAACACCTTCATCATCCATTACGGCTGAAAGAAATTCCCAGCCTCATACTTTGTCACAAGGCCAGCTACTTCATAACGACGGACCTGCTCGTCCAATGCATAAAGAAGCTGCTGACCAGTAGTCGCCCCTGCAAATGCCGTTCTGTGATGCTGTGTTCCACCGAAACGGCGGAAATCCAGAAGACCTTCCGGAGTACGGTTAAACATTACACCCATGCGATCCATAAGATGGATAATGCCAGGTGCCGCTTCTGTCATTGCTTTTACCGGAGGCTGGTTTGCAAGAAAGTCTCCTCCGTAAACAGAATCATCAAAGTGTTCCCAAGGAGAATCCCCTTCCCCTTTTGTATTTACTGCACCATTAATTCCGCCTTGTGCACATACAGAGTGAGAACGTTTAACAGGAACCAAGGATAAAAGGTCTACCTGGACACCTGCTTCTGCAGCTTTGATGGTCGCCATAAGACCAGCAAGACCGCCACCCACTACGATAATTTTTCCATTGCTCATGTCCACTCACTCCTTAAATATTCGCTAATTCAGGTTGATAAATGCAAAGATTGCACGCACGCCGATGAACGTTAAAATGACAAAAACACCGATTGTTGCGTAGGTTGCAATTTTTTGGGAACGAGGGGTGATTGTAATTCCCCATGATACCAAGAAAGACCAAAGCCCATTAGAAAAGTGGAACGTTGCAGCTACCACACCGGCTATATAGAAAACAAGCATAAACGGCTGCTTAAAATGTCCGCCATCATATCATAATTCACTTCCACGCCCAGAGCGGCTTGTATTCTCGTTTCCCATACGTGCCACGCAATGAAAATAAGAAGGAATACTCCAGTGATTCTTTGAAGTAAAAACATCCAGTTACGAAAATACCATAGCGCCTTGTATTACTCTTGCCCTGGAATGCTATGTACAGTCCATAAATTGCATGATATAAAAGTGGAATAAAGATGATTAACAGTTCAAGTGCATATCTAAAGGGAAGCCCTTCCATAAAGTGAGCAGCCTGGTTAAATGAGCTTGCTCCATACACCGCAAAGTGGTTAACAATTAAGTGTTGAATTAAAAAGATCCCAACTGGAATAACTCCTAGCAATGAATGCAGTCGACGATTGAAAAATTCACGATTCCCTGCCATGCCTGTGTCCCCCCACAAAATGTTTTTTTAACCTTTGTTGTCGTTTCTCCTACTATTCTCTCTATACTTTTCTCTATGAAACAACCTCCCTGTTTGAGTATGGAAGAACGAACTGGGGAGCTAAAGAAAAAGCAGTTAGTTTGCCGATGCAAATCAGTTACTGCAATTAAGCGGTTATGTATGCTCTCCTGACAAATTGTCTTCCACATCAATAATTACATCCAAAGACTCTCAGCCTTTGTGAGGATCATAGAATGAGCGGATGCTCACCTGATTCTCTTTTCTACTTTAACGCACAAAAAGCTACAGTTAAAAACCACTTTAGAGACCTGTTCACTTGCATATATGTCTCTAATTTCGCCATAAATCTGACAAATTTATTGTACTCCCACTTTCCATGCTCGTCAAGAAAGCGTATACCTATTTTTCTTCCTCTTATGCATGGATTATCCACTAATAGAAAAACAGAGGGTGACAGCCTCTGTTTACCTTCCATTTCCTCTTTTTATCCGATAATCATTCGTTCAGTTGGATATTTATAATGAGTCTTTGTATCTTTTTCTTTACAGAAAATAAAAATACTAGAATCCCCACTCTACCGACAAACATGAGGAACAGGAGGATAATTTGACTCGGCATGCTCAAGTCTGCTGTTATCCCAGTGGACAGTCCGCATGTTCCAAAAGCAGAACTGGTTTCAAAAATAACATCAATAAGCTCGACATTTTGATTTTCTCTCTCCAGGCTGTGATCATGGTTACTGCCGATACAAGTCCAACGAAAAAGAAGGATAACACAATAAACGCTTTCTGCTTGTCTTCTGGGTGAACCTCTCTGCCAAATACTTTTACGTCACTTTTTCCAAGTGCAAAGCTTCGAATGGTTAAAAACATAACGGCCAGTGTGGTCGTTCGGATACCTCCGCCAACACTTGAAGGGCTCGCCCCTATAATCATTAAAGCGGAGAGAAAAAGAAGCGTCGGGAGAGTATAGTCCGATATTTCCATTGTGGACAGTCCTGCACTTCTGGCTGTTGCTGAATTAAACAGGTTAAAAAACAGCTGCTGGTGCCACTCCATACCTACATAATAATAATTTCGTTCAAAAGCCCAAAGACCAAATACACCAATAATGAAGACAAGAAAATAAGTAGTAACAGTCACTTTTGTAAACAGACTGAATTTAAATTGCCGGTCTTTTGATGAGAAATATTCTTTTAACTCCATTAATACTGGAAATCCGATAGCTCCGGAAAAGATAAGCAATATGACTATAAATTGAACATAATAATCATCAGCAAATGGAATTAATGATTGTCCTGTCACATCAAAGCCAGCATTCGTAAACGCTGACAATGCAGCAAAGGCCCCCTGATAATATGCCTGTCCCACAGAATCAAAATATTGGATGTAATATGTCCCCAGGATTAAGGCCCCTATTAATTCGATGGCTAGGGCGGTCAGTAAGATTCCACGCATCAGCTTCACCATGCCTGAAAATTGATACTGGTTCTGATCCACCATAATTAATAATCTTCTTGAAAGATTAATTTTCTGTCCAAACAACAGCCAGACAAAGGTCCCCAGGGTCATAATGCCGATTCCCCCCAGCTGAATGGCCACAGCCAAAAAAAGACACCTACGTAGCTATAGGTCTGAGACACATCTACCACTGTCAACCCAGTTACACTTACAGCCGATATTGATGTGAATAATGCTTCAAAATAAGTCAGGTTAACACCTGGCTGCTGAGAAATCGGCATCCATAGAAGGAGGCTGATTAAAAACATAGTAATAATATATGCAACGATAATGAATCGAAATGGCGACATGAACTTTGCTAGACGGGTTTTCATTATGTTCAACCTCCGACAAGTTTCGGGCCTAAGTATACCATTTATCCTACCGAGATTCTATAGAGAAAATAGCTGAAACCCGCTATAATATAGATAGAGAAAGTGGGGGCCTTTTATGGAAAAAGAGAATCAGTCATATACAGACTTTGGATATGAGCTTATCCGCGACACTCTTCTTCCTGAGCTTTTAGGAAAAGAACATAGCGAGATACTATATTGGGGCGGGAAAGCCCTGGCAAGGAATTTCCCATTGGAATCCATTGATGAAATTAAAGAGTTTTTCGTGAAAGCCGGATGGGGAGAAGTTCATATATTAAAAGAAAAGAAAAGCGAAATTCTTATAGAACTAGAACTTCCACACCTGGCTGGAGGAAAAAAAGCTTCGTTTGACCGCCACCTGGAAGCGGGCTTTCTGGCTGAGCAGTTAGAGCGGTTAACCAGCTGCCCTGCCGAAACATTTATTACTGATAAAAAACCAAAGTACTCTTTGAAGTTCATTGGGATCCTAAGGATCACTTCGGAAGAGAAACAAGAAAAACAAGAAAAAAGAGCAGCGGATCCTGAAAAGGGGCCGCTGCTCTTATTCTTCATTTAATCGCTGCATAATATCTTTTGCAACTTTGTCTGGGATAGAGGCATGGCGAAAATCCTCCAAAGAGGCCTCTTTCATTTTCTTTACAGAACCAAAATGCTTTAACAAGCTTCGTTTTCTCTTTTCCCCTACCCCTGGAACATCATCCAGAACAGAGGTAAACATTGTTTTGCCTCGTTTCTGTCTGTGAAAGGTTATAGCAAAGCGATGGACCTCATCTTGCACCCGCTGCAAGAGGTAAAACTCCGGCTGTCCCGTTTAAGGGTGACAAACTCAGGAGGGTCTCCCATAACCAGCTGGGCCGTTTTATGCTTTTCATCTTTTTCCAGACCAACAACAGGGTCAATAGGTCAAGTTCATCCTTTAAAACACTTTGAGCTGCTGAAAGCTGGCCTTTTCCTCCATCAATAACAATGAGATCAGGCAGAGGAGACTGCTCTTTCAACAGTCGCAGATATCTCCTTCGAACTACTTCTTTCATAGAGGCATAATCATCAGGACCTTTTACACTTCGCACTTTATATTTCCGGTAATCTTTCTTACTCGGCTTTCCATCTATAAACGTCACCATGGCAGCAACCGGATCGGCTCCTTGAATATTCGAGTTATCAAACGCTTCGATGTGATGAGGAGTATCTATTCCTAAAGCTTCCCCCAGCTTATCCACCGCTTTAATTGTTCTCTCTTCATCCCGTTCTATAAGGCAAAACGTTCTTTTAAAGCGGCTTCTGCATTCTTTTCGGCAAGCTTTACCAATTCCAGCTTTTCTCCCCGCTTAGGCTGATATACCTTCACTTCAAGCAGCTTTTCAACCATTTCTCGATCTAAAT
The DNA here is from genome assembly GCF_001310615.1 of Thalassobacillus sp. C254. Taxonomy (NCBI): domain Bacteria; kingdom Bacillati; phylum Bacillota; class Bacilli; order Caryophanales; family Bacillaceae; genus Thalassobacillus; species Thalassobacillus sp. C254. The sequence goes on from NZ_BAXQ01000001.1 coordinate 355,510, forward strand.
GGGCAGGAATAAAAATTTCCTTTGGTTTAATGTGCTCTGCCTTTAAATAGAATTGTCCGAGAAAAGTTAAAAATGCATCCTCTGCATCTTGATAATAAGGAAATACCGAAACATCCCTTTCAATCAATTTCCCCTGACGCACAAAGAAAACCTGAACACAAATCCAGCCTTTGTCAAAAGAATAAGCAAAGATATCTCTGTCAGTCTGGTCTTTAATCATCATTTTTTGTTTTTCCATAACCGAATCGATGTGCTGCACCATGTCTCTTAGTTCTTTGGCGCGTTCGAAGTTCAGCTCCTCTGCAGCAACATTCATTTTCTCCTGCAATTCAGCCTTTACGTCCTGATGGCCATTATTTAAAAAGCGTACAATTTCCTGAACCATTTCCTTGTTTTGCTCTTTACTGACCGGAAATTCACATGGGGCAAGGCACTGGCCTATGTGATAATAGAGGCACACCCTTTCTGGCAGCGTCCTGCATTTTCTTAAGGGATACAGACGGTCCAGTAACTTCTTTGTTTCGTTTGCTGCAAAAGCATTTGGATAGGGACCAAAATATTTCCCGCCGTCCTTTTTTACTTTTCTTGTTGTAAGTAAACGAGGATGAGTGTCGTTAGTAATTTTTAAATAAGGATACGATTTATCATCTTTTAACAAGACGTTGTACTTTGGTTCATATTTCTTTATTAAGTTCATCTCTAGTATGAGAGCTTCCAGGTTTGAAGAAGTGATAATATATTCGAAGTCTCTGATTTCGCTAACCAGTCTTTGAGTTTTTCCATCGTGAGAACCAGTAAAATAGGAGCGAACTCTATTCTTCAGTACCTTTGCTTTTCCTACATAGATGACAGTGTTGTTTTTATTTTTCATTAAATAGCAGCCTGGCTGATCAGGCAAGACTGCCAGCTTCTCTTTAAGTTGACTCATAGCTTCCACCTCTTTGTATTTTCTTGAGAGGCTATTTATTATTCCTGGCTTAATCATACTGCATGTAAGCTGTCTTATAAAGGAGGAACAGCAAGTAATACTATTCAGTCAATTGTATCTTCGATTTATGCGTTTATATCTACAATCAAAAGCCTTATAAAATCCGCATCATCCTTAAACAAAGCCTTTTAAAAAGAGAAGAGTGCAATGTAAACATACTAATTTACATAAAAAACTGGCGGCAAACGTCTTCTGCCACCAGTTCGTTTTTTCTTACAGATGTTTATTAAGCAGTTCTTCCAATTGCTCTTTTGGCTGGAAGCCAACCACTTGCTCGACTACTTCTCCCTCTTTGAATACAAGGAGAGTCGGGATACTCATTACCCCATATTTCCCAGCAGTTTCCTGGTTTTCGTCTACATCAAGCTTAGCAATCTTCACTTTGTCTCCCATTTCAGAATCAAGTTCCTCTAAAACAGGCGCAATCATTTTACAAGGTCCGCACCACGGAGCCCAAAAATCTGCAAGAACTACACCCGCAGATGTTTCTTCCGCAAAGTTTTGATCAGTTACGTTTACAATTGCCATTATAATCCTCCTTTGGTCAACACTTTAGTTACACATATGCATTATAGCATTGCCAAATGATAGAAGCGAATAACTTGCACTAGTTAGAATACCCGAAAATAAAAATATAAAACTGGACATTTTATGTGCCCCGAACAGGAAACAAAAAGAAGGGTAGCACCAAAAGCAGGCTTTTGGGACACCCTTCTTTGTCTTACGCTGTAACTTTCTTAAACTCTTCAGTAAGAAGCGGAATTACTTCAAACAGGTCGCCTACTATTCCATAGTCTGCTACTTCAAATATAGGCGCTTCAGGATCTTTGTTAATCGCAACGATGACCTTGGAATTGGACATTCCCGCCAAATGCTGAATGGCCCCGGAAAGACCTGCCGCAATGTAAAGGTCAGGGGTTACCACTTTACCTGTCTGCCCAATTTGCAAAGCGTAGTCACAATACTCGGCATCGCAGGCACCCCGGGATGCCCCTACAGCCCCGCCTAACACTTCAGCAAGTTCATAAAGCGGCTTAAACCCTTCATCACTTTTTACTCCACGGCCGCCGGCAACAATAACCTTCGCTTCAGATAAGTCTACGCCGCCGGCTGTTTTCTTCACTACTTCTTTAATGATGGTTCGTAAGTCCTTGATATCTACGTCAATAGACTGCACCTCTCCGCTTCTTGCCTCATCTTTCTCTAAAGAAGCGATGTTGTTGGGGCGAATGGTAGCAAATACGAGCCCATCCTCAATAGATTTCTTTTCAAAAGCCTTACCTGAATAAATAGGACGGGTAAAAACCGCTGTGCCTCCCTCTATCTCTATGTCCACAGCATCGGATACAAGTCCTGACCAAGTTTAGCTGCCAGTCGGGGAGCAAGATCCTTCCCTGAAGAAGTATGACCAAAGATAATCCCTCCGGGCTTTCTTGATCACACACTTGTAAAATTGCCTGCTGATAAGCGTCAGTGGTGTACTGCTTTAAGTCGGAATGCTCTGAAGTCAGCACACGGTCCGCCCCGTAATGAATCATTTCATTCGCAAAGCCACTCGCGTTCTCTCCAAAGAGAACACCGACTACTTCTCCTCCATCAGCAACCTTTTTAGCTGCTGCGATTGCTTCAAAGGTTACATTTCTAATTTCCCCATCACGGGTTTCTCCCAGAACAATTACTTTTTTAGCCATTCTAAATCCCTCCTTAGACAACTTTTGCTTCATTTTTCAATAGGTCAATTAATTCCTTCACCTGATCGTTCACATCGCCTTCAAGAATTTTCCCTTCTCCTTTTTCCGGAGGGAGAAAGCGATCAGTCGTTTTAGTCTTTGCTTCTACGTCCTCTTCCTCAAGATCTAAATCATCCAGGTCAAGGGTCTCTAATGGCTTTTTCTTTGCTTTCATAATCCCTGGAAGTGATGGGTACCTTGGTTCATTCAACCCTTGCTGGCAAGTCACCAGAAGAGGAAGAGCAGTTTCTACAATTTCGATGTCCCCTTCTACATCCCTTTCAATTGTTGCTTTATCTCCATCGACTGTAAGCTTTGTAATCGTTGTTACTTGATTAATTCCAAGACCTTCGGCCACACGAGGTGCTACCTGTCCAGCTCCATCATCAACGGCAACATTTCCCCCCAGGATAATGTCATACTCCTGGTCTTTTAAGTATGCCGTGAGCATAGTTGAGACACTAAAATGATCAATTTCACCATCAATATCCTCAATGTCCAGTAAAACGGCTTTGTCTGCTCCCATTGCCAGAGCGGTACGGAGCTCCTTTTCTGCTTCCTCATCCCCTACAGTTATGACCGTCACTTCCCCGCCATGAGCTTCTCGTAAAACAATGGCTTCCTCTATAGCGTACTCGTCATAGGGATTAATGATAAACTCTGCTCCCTCTTCATCAATTACCCCGTTGTTAATAACAATTTTCTCTTCCGTGTCAAATGTGCGCTTCATAATGACAAAAATATTCATTACTATCCCTCCCTAGTAAAATAAATTTGCTTAGTGGTCTTTAAATTGAGGTTTCCTTTTTTCAAGAAAAGCAGTGATTCCTTCTTTACTATCATGAGTTCCATACGATTCTCCAAAAAGCTCTGCTTCTCTTTCTACTCCTTTTCTAAAGTCCTCTCCTTTGCTGTAAGAGAGAAGCTCCATAATCATGCGAATGTTCACGGCACTCTTGGAAGCTATCTTTTCTGCAAGCTTTACAGCCGTTTCCAAATGCTCGCCTTCTGCACATACTTGATTTACCAGTCCTGCGGCTTTTGCTTCTCTCCCTGTTATGGCTCGCCGCTCAGCATCATTTCAGCTGCTTTTGCACTGCCTGCTATATGGGTCAGTCTCTGGGTGCCGGCAAAGCAGGAATGATTCCAAGGTTAAGCTCTGGCAGCCCGAGCTTTGCTTCTTCGGTTGCGATCCTTATGTGGCAGGCCATGGCAAGCTCCAATCCCCCTCCCAGAGCAGCTCCATGGATCGCCGCGATCACCGGTTTTGTAAGGGCTTCCAATCGTTCGAATAAAAGCTGCCCGTTTTTTGATAACCGGGCGAACTCTTCTTCATTATTCACCTGTGTAAATTCTTTAATATCAGCTCCCGCTGCAAAGAATTTACCTTCTCCGTGTAAAATAATAACCTTTACTTCTGAATCTTGTTCAAGCTCTTCTATTGCTTTCTCAAAGTCTTCCAGCAATGCTTTGGCTAGAGCATTAGCCGGGGGCCGATTTATGGTAATATACCCAATCTTATGTTCCTTTTTTATAGACAAATATGACATAATAAAGGCTGTCCCCCTCCTCGTTTCTTTAGCTGTTACATTTCTACTGTGCTTTCAGCATTGGTTTTAAAACCATTTAAAAGCATAGAATAAACAGGTTCAGCTAATTCTTCCAGATCATATTTACATTCTTTCATAACCCAGTTTGTTACCACTTCATCTAATGTTCCAAAGACCATTTGTCTTGATAGCTTTTCGTTCAATGAAGAAGAAAAGCTTCCAGATTCCTTGCCTTCTATGATTACTTCTTCCATTAAAGATAAGTAATCCTTCAATATTTCATTAATCTGCTGACGCAAATCGCTGTGAGACTGCCTTAATTCTAATTGGGTAACCACAGCTAAATGCTTGTCAGCGGCCAATTGTTTAAAATGAAGCTTGATTAGGACCGACAGCTTTTCTGCAGCTGACTCCACTGTTGACAATTCCTCTCTGATTTTACTGACGAACGTGCCCATCTTTTCGTCAAAAAGTGAAATGAGGATGTCTTCTTTATTTTTAAAGTAGAGATAAATGGTGCCGTCTGCCACACCTGCCTCTTTGGCGATTTTTGATACTTGTGCGTGGTGGTAGCCATTTTTTGCAATAACACGAACGGCCGCTTCTATAATTTGTTCGTATTTCGGTCCTTTTCGTTTACTCATCTTAGTCTTCCTTTCTCCCATTCATTCTTTGCGATGTAATTCACGATGTAATGAATGACCGTTCATTCATCTTTCTTTTATTTTATGAAAACATTTATAAACTGTCAATCTTAATTCCAGGATTTCAGGAAGTTTTCTGATGACTCTTTTCTTTAGACTGTGCTCGTTTCTCTTTTTCCTCTTCCACTAGTACCCGGCGGAGAACCTTTCCCACCATGGTCTTAGGAAGCTCACTTCGAAATTCATATATCTTTGGAACTTTGTAGGAAGCAAGATTCTCTCTGCAATACTTGTTAAGTTCGCCTTCCGTGAGAGTCATTCCTTCCTTTGTTACGATAAAGGCTTTCACCGTTTCCCCGCGGTACGGGTCAGGCACTCCAATGACTACAGCTTCTTGAACTGCATGATGCTCATACAGTACCTCTTCAATCTCACGAGGATAGATATTAAATCCACTGGCAATAATCATATCCTTCTTCCGGTCAACAATGTAGAAAAAGCCCTCTTCATCCATGTAACCCATGTCTCCCGTTTTCAGCCATTCGTCAAAGAAAGTGGCAGCTGTTTCTTCTGGACGGTTCCAGTATCCCTTCATTACTTGCGGTCCTCTTATAATTAACTCCCCAATTTCTCCAGGCTCACCGAAGTCTTCACTTTCCTGTGAAAGGATCGCAGCGTCCGTATTGGGCCACGGAAGGCCAATACTTCCTTCTTTTCTCTCTCCCCAGATTAAATTACAGTGCGTTACCGGGGAACTTTCAGTTAAGCCAAATCCCTCTACAAGCTTGCCGCCCGTGACAGATTCAAATTGGTGCTGTACTTCCACGGGAAGCGGGGAAGAACCGCTGATACATGCCTTAATAGACGATAAGTCGTATTTCTCCAGGTCAGGGTGATTTAAAAGTGAGATATACATCGTTGGCGCACCTGAAGGTGGTAATCTTATGTTTCTGAACCATTTGTAGAACCTCTTTTGGATCAAACTTAGGGAGAATCACCATTTGTGATCCATTCATAACCGAAAGGTTCATGGAAACTGTCATACCGTAAACATGGAAAAAAGGGAGAACAGCTAATGTTTTTTCCTTTCCTTTTTCCATTTGATACATCCAGCTTAAACATTGAGTAGTGTTAGCTACTAAGTTATAGTGCGATAGCATAACACCTTTCGCAAGACCAGTAGTCCCTCCGGTATATTGTAGAAGGGCTAGATCTTCAACTGGATCCACCTCATCCTCGATTTCCTTAAAGGATCCTTTTTTCAGCAAGGATGAAAAAGAGTGGATAAAATGATTGTAGGAAATATCTACTTTAACCTTTGCACTTTTTCTTTGCGTTAGTGGGTATAACACATTTTTTGGGAAAGGCAGGCAGTCTTTTATTTTTGTTACGACAATATGTTCAAGCTGTGTCTCTTCCTTAACTTTCATCACACGGGGGTAAAGTAAATCCAGACAGATCATAACCTTAGCTCCTGAATCAGTCATCTGATGTAAGACTCCCGCTCCATGTAAAGGGGATTAGTCTGCACTACCACTGCTCCTGCTAACAATGTTCCATAATAACTAATGACAGACTGGGGAGTGTTAGGAAGCATGATGGCTACCCGATCACCTTTCTTTACCCCCAGGTCTTGAAGTTGACCGGCAAATGTAACAGACTCTTCATACAGCTCCAAATATGTCCACTCTTTCCCATAAAAATACAGGGCTTTATGATTTGGATACTCTTCTGCCGTTTGTTTTAAAAAGGATTGAAGAGTTCTTTTTGGATATTCAATATTTGTTGAAATTTCAGGCGGATATTTAGCTTCCCATTGTCTCTGCAGTTCTTTTACCATTCAAGATCCTCCCTCACCCTCTCCTCTCTAAAGGTATTTCTCCTCTATCCCCATTGTACTGAATAGTCGTTCATTTTTAAATCCTTTTTTACAATTTTTTTATAATGATGCCTGGCACCAGCTCTCATTGTCATATTACTTTCCAATGACAAAAGATGCCCACTTGAACTTGTTACAGACTCGGATTGGTGCCTGGCACCTCTCCATCTGTAATAAATAAACCGCCGATGGGACGGCGGCTTATATCATTAGCTTCCTTTTTTTAATGAATCCTCATTTTCTTTACGCTTTTTTTCTTCCTCTTCCACAAGCGCCCGACGAAGGATTTTTCCAACCATTGTCTTTGGAAGCTCTTCTTTAAATTCATATAAACGAGGCACTTTAAATGCAGCTAAATTTTCCCGGCAGAACTTTTCAAGTTCTTCTTCTGTTACGTTTTTCCCTTTTTTTAGTACGATAAATGCTTTCACGGTTTCTCCTCTATACGTGTCAGGCACACCGATTACGGCTGCTTCCTGAACGGCTTCATGTTCGTACAGCACTTCCTCTATCTCTCTTGGATAAATGTTAAAGCCACCAGCAATAATCATGTCTTTTTTCCGATCTACGATATAAAAGTATCCTTCTTCATCCATGTAACCCATATCGCCTGTTAAAAACCAGTCTTCCTTAAAAGAGGCAGCTGTATCCTCAGGCTTGTTGTAATAACCTTTCATTACCTGCGGTCCCCTGATCATAAGTTCACCTATTTCACCTGGCTCAGCTGTTTCACCTGTTTCTGCCGAAAGAACGGCCACCTCAGTATCAGGCCATGGCACCCCTATGCTTCCAGCTTTCCTTTTCCCCCAAATCGGGGTGGAAACAGCTACAGGGGATGTTTCTGTTAATCCATACCCCTCGACCAGTTTTCCGCCAGTCAGCTTCTCAAACTGCTGTTGAACCTCCACTGGAAGAGGCGCCGAACCGCTGAGACATGCTTCAATAGAAGAGAGGTCATACTTCTCGATGTCAGGTTCATTAATAAGACCGACATACATAGTAGGAGCTCCAGGGAACAGACTTACCTTATGTTTTTGAATCGCCTTTAACACTTGCTTCGGGTCAAATTTAGGAAGGATAATCATTTTCGTCAAATACATGATAGATAAATTCATTACAACGGTCATACCGTACACATGAAAAAATGGTAATGCAGCCAGAACCCGTTCTTCTCCTTTTTTCATTTTGTACATCCATGCCCTGCATTGAAGCGTATTTGCTACCAGGTTGTAATGAGTAAGCATCACACCTTTTGCCGGTCCTGTGGTCCCCCCGGTGTATTGTAATAAGGCAAGATCTTCTTTTGGGTCAATCGGTATATCAAGTTCCTTCTCCTCCCCCGCTGAAAGAAGAGACGGAAAATGGAGTGTTTTGCTGTTATACGAAATATTAACCTTGATACCGGTGTTCTTTTTCTGCACGAAAGGATAAATTACATTTTTAGGGAAAGGCAGGTAATCCTTAATACTAGTTACCACAACATATTCTAAAGAAGTTTTTCTCCATACCTTTTCTACTCTGGGGTAAAGAATATCAAGACATACCATAACCTTTGCACCAGAATCGATCATTTGGTGCTCAATCTCCCGTTCGACGTATAAAGGATTTGTTTGTACTACCACGGCCCCTGCTAATAAAGCGCCGTAATAACAAATAACCGATTGAGGGGTGTTGGCAAGCATAATGGCAACACGATCTCCCTTATTCACTCCAAGGCTTTGCAGTTGATTCGCAAATCTCAGAGCATCTCCGTAGACTTCTTTATAGGTCATATCCTTACCCATAAAATGAAAAGCTTGTTTTTCAGGATTCTCACGTGCTGCTTCTTGTAAAAATGATTGCAAAGAACGATTTTCATACTCTAGAGTTGAAGGTATCTCCTGCGGGTAACTTTCCAGCCATAATTTTTCCTTTACCATTTCCCCATCTCCTTTTATTTTAAAGTCCTCCTTCTTTTTAAAACTCCTCCCTTATACTTACATTCTAATGGAAGCGTTTACAATTTTAAACTGGTTATTTTAAATTTTTTGACTAATTATAATGAATATTCGAAATAATAAGATGAAAGGAGGACTCTCCTCCCTGTTTTTCCAAAACTATACGAAAAATGTTAAGTAAATAACCCCTGCCAACATAAATCCGATACAACAAACAATTAAGACTTTCCATAGTGTTTCCACAACTGATCCTCCTCATCCTAAATCAAGCTCTCTTTCGTTACATCGAATTAATTCCTCCCCCGATAACAAAAGAAAGCCCTGTTGACAAAACAAAGGCGATAAATCCTACTGCCTTATTTCCATTTTCTATTTCCTCATCCACTTTAAACATTGGAGTTAAAAATTCAAATATCAAGTATCCTAACATAAGCAAAGCAAACCCGAATGCTCCCCATACTGACATGAGCAAAATAGAATCGTTATGCAAGATAGAAAAGTGGAAGATATTTGCTACTCCAAATATCTTCCCGCCTGTAGCGAGAGCTACGGCCATGTTTCCCGCTTTGATTTGTTCCCAATTTTTATAGGGAGTTAAAAATTCGAAAATAGTCAGGCATACGATCAATGCCAATACCGCTACACTGTATTGGCCTGCTGTTTGTATAAATGGGTTTTCAAATAGCTCCTCCACGTCTGCCACCAGCCCTCTATAAGTGTAAAGGCTATTATTTTAAATCTACCACTGTATTACCAAGCCCGCCCTCATTCATACCTCCGTCACGAGTTCCGCTCACACTCGGGTGTTTTTTTAACAAGTCCTTTACGCCTTTACGCAAAGCCCCCGTTCCTTTTCCGTGAATGATATGAACCTGGTTGTACCCGGCAAGAACAGCTTCATCTAAATACTTCTCTACTTTTCTCATCGCTTCATCGAAGCGTTCTCCACGCAGATCAAGTTCTGGTTTTACTGCTTGTCCTGCCGAAGACACGGAAGCTATCGGCTTAGGCTGAGATTTAGCCGTTTCCCCTTTAACCTTCTCCATGTCTTCTTTTTTTACGTTCATTTTCATAATTCCTAATTGTACCTGAAACTCCGTCTCGTTTACCTGCTTAATAATCTGCCCCTTTTGGCCGAAGCTCAATACTTTTACCTCATCTCCGGGGTGAAGGGCTTCCTTTTTCTTAGCTTGCTTTTTTATTTGTTTTGTTTTGGGGGTAAGTTCGGGCGCTGCTTTATCCATTCGTTTTTTTGCACTGATAAGTTCATGCTCTTTAACAGACAGCCCTTCTTTTTGTAAACGCCGCAAGTCACTGATAATGCTTTCCGCTTCTTTTCGTGCCTTTTTCACTTCTTTTTCAGCTTTATCTTCAGCTTCCTTTAAGATGCCTGACCTTTTCTCTTCCACTTCTGCCAGCTTATGCTCAAGCTCTTCATGAAGCTTTTCTGCTTCCCTGCGATGAGCCTCGGCTTCCTCTCTTTCCATTTCAGCAGCTTTTCGTCTTTCATCAAGTGAGGTGATCATCTGCTCCACTTGACGTGAATCAGCTGTTACTTCGTTCTCTGCAGCTGCAATGATCGATTCGTCCAGCCCGAGGCGCCGGGAAATCGCAAAAGCGTTGCTTCGGCCCGGCACACCGATAAGGAGACGATACGTTGGACTTAAAGTTTCAACATTAAATTCCACACTTGCATTCATTACGCCTTTTCGATTGTAAGCATATCCCTTGAGTTCACTGTAGTGAGTAGTCGCTACTAACTTAGCACCAGTACTGTACACATAGTCCAGAATTGAAACAGCCAGGGCAGCTCCTTCCGTCGGATCAGTTCCTGCCCCTATTTCATCAAATAGAACCAGGCTTTTATGATCGACATGTTTTAAAATGTTTACGATATTAGTCATATGTGAAGAAAATGTGCTTAAATTTTGTTCAATGGACTGTTCATCTCCAATATCAGCAAAAACCTGAGAAAAAACCGAAGCTTCGGACCCTTCTTCTACCGGAAGGAAAAGGCCGGATTGAGCCATTAAAGAGAGCAGGCCTACTGTTTTCAAAGTGACTGTCTTTCCTCCGGTATTCGGACCGGTTATAATCAAGGAAGAAAATGAGCCTCCAAGCTCTACATCAATAGGCACGACCTCCTCTTCGGAAAGAAGAGGATGACGGGCTTTCAGAAATTCAAGGCGGCCATCCTCATTTAAAGAAGGCTGCGTTCCCTTAATTTCTTTTGCATAGTATGCTTTCGCAAAAAGAAAATCAAGCTCAGCAAGCACTTCAATATTGCTGAGCAGCTCCTCTCCATGCTCATTTATTAATCCTGATAACTCCATGAGTATCCGTTCAATTTCCTGTCTTTCTTTCACTCGTGCTTCTCTTAGCAGGTTATTGATTGAAACCACAGATTGAGGCTCGATAAATAATGTAGCTCCAGATGATGACTGGTCATGAACGATTCCTCCAAAAGCCCCTCTGTATTCTTGCTTTACTGGAATCACATACCTGTCATTTCTTATTGTCACTATCGTGTCAGAGAGTTTCTTTTGATTGCTGGAAGACCGGATTATTTGATCCAGCTTGGATCGCACCGAAGATTCATGACTTCTGATATTTTGTCTTATATTTCTCAAAGAATCACTTGCAGAATCAAGAACCTCAGAATGCTCATCAATACACTGTTTAATGCTTTTTTCAACCTCTGTTAATGGAATGATGGCGCTTGTTAACTCATCTAATAAAGGTAAAGACACTTCCTCTTCAACCATGTTTTGAATGAATGTGCGCAAGCGTCTGCCGCCATAGATAGTATCTGCCACATCCCGTAACTCTTCGGCGTTGAGCATACCACCAATATTCGCACGCTTAATTTGTGGCTGGATATCATGGATCCCCCAAGAGGAGCCTGTCCCTTTAAACGAAGAACTTTTGTACCTTCATACGTTCGCTTTTGCTCTCTCTTCACGGTTTCAAGATCCGTTAAAGGCTGTAGTTCCTCTGCTTTTTTTCTTCCAAGGGAAGAAGCAATATGGGCTTTAAGCTGTTGTTTCATTTTGTCATATTCTAATACACGCAGCACTCTTTCTAACAAAAAGCCTCCTCCTTTTCCAGCATTTCACACATTTGTTTTCTTTACTTGTCATTCTTTTACTTCTCTCCTGAGTTGTTTTGCTTTTTATTTACAAACGATAGAAAGTCATCTTTTGACCAGGTGTTCAGAACTTGATCTTTTGTCAGCATGGCCTTACGTGCAAACCCTGTTCCAACCTCCATAAATTTAAAGGTGCTGGTTTGGTGGGAATCCGTATTGATAGAAATGACAGCTCCCTTTTCAGCCGCCAATTTCAGCCACTTAGCAGACAAGTCCAGCCTGTGAGGATTCGCATTCAATTCTAAGGCTGTTCCTGTCTTGGCGGCTTTTTCAATTAACTGTTCTACATCTACATCATAACCTTCACGCGTCCGATCAACCTTCCCGTAGGATGAGCAATCAGATTTACGTAAGGATTTGTTAAAGCAGTTTCCAGCCTTTTCATAATCGTTTCTCTTTTTTGAGAAAAAGAGGAATGAATGGAAGCAATGACAAAATCAAGCTCCTTTAATGTCTCGTCCTCAAAGTCCAAAGTACCATCGGTCGAATATCCATTTCAATTCCAGAAAAATCGTGATATCATCCATCGCTTCGTTAACACGTTGAATTTCTTCTTGCTGCCTTTTCAATCGGTCTTCATTCAGGCCATTAGCAACCTGAAGAAATTTAGAGTGATCGGTAATCGCAATATATTCATAACCTCTTTCACGGGCTGCCTCAGCCATTTCCTTTACAGAATAACCACCGTCGCTCCACGTTGTATGCATATGAAGGTCAGCGCGTATGTCATTTATTTGAAGTAATTTCTTTGGTTCTTTAAAAATTTCTGTTTCATGAAGGCCGCTTCTCGCTTCGGGAGGGATATAATGCAGGTTAAAATGCTTATAAAATTCTTTTTCTGAAGCAAAGGTTTTCACTTTGCCCGAATCCAGAGATTCAACTCCATACTCACTCACTTTCTCTCCCTGTGCTTTCGCGAGCTGCCTCATAAGAACGTTGTGTTCTTTTGATCCTGTAAAATGATGAAGGGTGGTGGCAAATTCTTCATCCTTTACTAAGCGAAAGTCAATTCCTACGGTAAAATCAAATGAAACTTCCAAAGAAACCTTTGAGGTCCCATCAGCAATAATATTGGTTACGCTCTCCATTTCTACAAGCTGTCTTCTTACCTCTTCTGCATCTTCTACTGCAATAATGTAATCAAGATCCTTGACAGTTTCTTCTATACGCCGAAGACTCCCTGCTCTTTCATATCTAATTATGCCTTTTAGGTCTTCCAGCCTTGCGTCCACCCAGTCCGCGATTTCCATCATATATGCCAGAGGAAGCCTCTCCGGTCTAGAGCCGATTTCTTCAATCGTAGCCAGTATTTTTTCCTCAGATTTCGCACCAAACCCGGAAAGCTTTTGCACCTTTTCTTCCTCACACGCTGCTCTTAATGTCTGCACATCTACCACACCAAGTTCTTGATAAAGCCGTCCAATCTTTTTCCCACCAAGACCTGGAAGCTTTAACAAAGCAAGAAGTCCTTCTGGTATATCTTTTTTCAGCTCTTCTAAAAGCTCCGAGGTACCTGTTTCTCTTAATTCTTCAATAACAGAAGCCGTCCCTTTGCCGATGCCGGACAGTTCAGAAGGATCGTGAATTTCACCAAGTGTCCGTTCATCTTTTTCAAGAGCTCCGGCAGCTTTCCGGTAAGCGGATACTTTAAAAGGATTTTCACCCTTGATTTCCATATAAACAGCTATTTTTTCCAAAAGCTGAATCATTTCCTTTTTATTCATCCTGATCCCCTTTTCTACTCATAATCTTGATCTATCATGCATCATCTTGCTATCTTAATACATGAAAAAGCTTCTCACCTGCGAGAGAAGCATTGTTATCTATATACCCTGAGACCATAAATTTTGCAGCCAATCAGACAATATAGGTGTATTTTCAACCATTAATCTGGCCATGGAAGAATTAGCGATACTTTCCTGAATAAAATCAACAGGCAGCAGTGCTGCGGCAATTAAAAGAATAAAAATAATCAAGTATGTTTCCAACAGACCAAGAATGCCCCCAAGCCAGCGATTAAAGGTGCGAAGAATAGGGATGTGAGAGACAAAATCAAGCATGGAGCCTATGATTTGTAAAAGAATCTTGGTGATAAAAAAAGCAAAACGAAAGAGATCCCTGCATAATAGACTGATTCAAAGTCAAAAGATGAGATCAACATGGCTACAGTACCGTTATCAGTAGAGAAGTGCGGATAAGGAAGCCACAGTCTTAGGAATTCAGCAACATCTCTATAAAAAATATAAGCAACAAAGAAAGAAATAAATATACTGACAAGGTGAACCAGCTGCAGCACGAATCCACGCCGGAGACCTATCAAAAAGCTCATAAACAAAAATAATATAATTAACAAACTAAGCATAATTATCGATCCTTTTCCTTCTCTTCATTTTCATACTCTTTTAGTTTCTCTAAGAGCTTTAAATGCTCATCAACTAAATTTATGGAAGTGAGTACCGCAAGCTTTGTCGTATCTAAGTAGGGATTGCTGTTCTTTATTTCTCTCATCTTATGATCCACGTATTCTGCAACACGTACTACGTGGCTTGATGATTCTTTGCCGACAATGGTATATTGCTGGCCATATATACTAACTGTTGTTCTTTGTTTTTTATTTCCTTCAGACACCGATAAGCCCCCTATTCTCTCCAAAATCCCTAGCTTTTATCATAACAGAATAAAAGAAAGGATGAAAATTATTCTCCTTTCCGTCACGTGCTAAGAGATGTATTTCCCTGCTTAGTACATGTTAAATCATTATCATCTTCACTTATCTATTATTTTACCATAGGGTAAAAGTTCACTAAGACAAAATTACTCCATTTTTACTCTTTTTCGACATCCATCTCTTAAATCCTTTCTTTCGTCAAGGATGACTGCAGAAACAATAAAAAAGCTTCCTCCAATCAAAGGAGGAAGCTCTTTTTCACTTATGATTCTTATGCTCTTAACACAGCGCCTACGTTACTTTTTAATTCTTCAAGGACATGTTCATGTACCTTTGTTACTTCTTCATCAGTCAATGTCCGTTCAGGATCAAGGTAGAGCAGTGAAAAGGCAAGAGATTTCTTTCCTTCTTCCATATGCTCCCCTTGATACAAATCAAAAAGATTTACTTTTCGCAGGAGAGAACCTCCAGCTTTTCTAATAACTGCTTTCACTTCACCAGCAGGTATATCCTCATTAAGGACCAGGGCGATATCTCTTCCTATCGAAGGATAGCGAGGAAGCGTTTGATAACGAAGGTTTTCGCCTTTAAAAGAAAGAATAAATTGGAGATTTACCTGGAAAACGTACGTTTCTTTTATATCGTACAGTTTTTCGAGTGAAGGATGAACTTGCCCTATGAAACCTGCATGCTCTCCACCAAGCAGTATTTCTGCTGTTCTTCCTGGATGCATATCTTCCAGTTTCAGCGGCTTGAATGATATTTCATTTTCCAGGCCCAGTTCTTCGAACATACCTTCCAGTATGCCTTTAAGAACATAAAAGTCAACTTCCTTCTTCTCTCCCTGCCACATATGAGTTTCCCACAGACCAGTAATTGCACCAGCGAGCATCTCCTTTTCTTCAGGCTGTTCTGCCAGCTGTTTCTGATCAGTCAGGAAAATAGAACCTACCTCAAAGATAGCAGCGTTATGAAGCTGCCGATTATGATTATACTGAATAGCATCTATTATATGAGGGAGGAGGCTTGTTCTCATTACACTTCGTTCTTCACTCATAGGCATTGAAACGTTTACAGTATGCTCTGTTTTTTCAGTCGCAAACCTGTTCACTTTTTCAGGGCTTGTTAATGAGTAATTAATCGTTTCATGAAGTCCGCTGCTTTCCAAATATCTGCGGATCTGTCTTCTTTTTGCCTGATAGTCGGTAAGGGAACCGGGTGTCGTGGCTCCTGCCGGCAATGTTGTTGGGATATAGTCATAACCATACAAACGTGCGACTTCCTCCACTAGATCCTCTTCAATTCTTAAATCAGCCGTCTTGATGGAATGCTGACTTCAAGAGAATGCTCTTGTTCGGTAACATCAAGGCGAAGGCGTCTGAAAATATCAATCATATCACTTTGAGACAGTTCCATTCCTAAAAGACTGTTTATACGAGTAACTGTAGTAGTAATCACAGGCTTTGATTTGTCACGGCTATCTTTCTCTACTGTCCCTTCAAGGACTTTGCCGCCTGCAAGGTCTTCCATAAGCTTTGCTGCTCTTTCTGCTGCCTGCTCTACCCGGAATAGGTCAATTCCTTTTTCAAATCTGCTGCTCGATTCACTCCGCAGACTATGATCCCTTGAAGCTTTTCGAACTAAAGATGGGTTAAAGTACGCGGCTTCCAGAAGGACAGTCTTTGTCTCACTTGTCACCTCTGAAAAAGCTCCTCCCATCACCCCAGCTAAAGCCGTGGCTTCCTTGCCATTTGTAATAACTAAATGATCCGGCGATAATGTTCTTTCTTCCTCATCAAGAGTGGTTATTTTCTCTCCTTCTTTGGCCCGGCGTACAACAATCTCAGAAGAACCAAAACGGTCATAATCAAAAGCGTGTAGAGGCTGACCATATTCTAATAGCACAAAGTTAGTAATGTCCACTACATTATTAATCGGTCTGATTCCAGCAGCAACCAGACGGTTTTGAAGCCAAAGGGGAGAAGGGGAAATAGTTACATCCTTAATCACTTTAGCACCATAGTATGGATTATCCTCACCATTTTCCACTTCAACTGACACGAAGTTTGAAGTCTTCTCTTCATCTTCATGATGGATGGTATCCGGCAATTTCACTTGACGGTCTAACAGGGCAGCCATCTCATAAGCTACACCGATCATGCTTAGACAATCAGCACGGTTAGGTGTTAAATCAAGCTCCAGCACAGTATCATTCAGGCTCAATGCCTCAAGAGCATCAGCACCCTCTTCGACCTCCTGAGGATAAACAAAAATACCGTCAGCAAACTCTTTTGCCACTAATTTTGGTTCTACACCAAGCTCCTGCAAGGAACAGATCATTCCTTCTGATGATTCGCCTCTAAGCTTTGTTCGTTTTATTTTTACTCCTCCAGGCAGTTTAGCGCCTGGTTTTGCAACGGCCACCTTTTGGCCTGCAGCCACGTTAGGAGCCCCGCACACAATTTGAGAAACTTCTTCCCCAATTTTAACCTGACAAAGATTTAGTTTATCAGCATTTGGATGTTGTTCACAAGAAGTCACACTACCTATAACTACGTTTTCAACTCCTTGGTTTAATTCATGAAGAATATCTACTTCTACCCCGCCTCTTGTCAGCTTTTCAGCGACTTCAGACGGAGTCATATCAGATAGATCTATATAATCCTGTAACCAGCGATATGAGACTAACATGCCTATTTCCTCCTTATGAGCGTTTGAACTGTTCTAAAAACCGTAAATCGTTTGTATAAAAATGTCTGATGTCATCAATTCCATAGCGAAGAAGAGCAAATCGTTCTACACCCATTCCAAATGCAAAGCCACTGTACTCCTCTGGATCAAACCCACTCATTTCTAACACTCGTGGATGAACCATTCCGGCTCCTAACACTTCAATCCATCCTGAATGCTTACAAACCCGGCATCCTTGTCCCTGGCACAAACCGCAAGAGACGTCTACTTCTACAGATGGTTCTGTGAATGGAAAGAAACTAGGGCGAAGCTGATACTGCGGTCTGGACCGAAATACTTCTTTACAAATGTCTCTAATACCCCTTTAAGGTCACTCATCTTTACATCTTTATCGACGTACAATCCTTCGATTTGCATAAACTGGTGAGAATGAGTGGCATCATCATCATCTCGGCGGTAGACCTTACCCGGGCAAACGATCTTAACAGGACCTTTGCCCTCATGCTTTTCCATTGTTCTTGCCTGTACCGGAGAAGTTTGGGTTCGCAGCAGCAAATCCGGTGTAATATAAAATGAGTCCTGCATGTCACGAGCCGGGTGATCTTTCGGGAGATTTAACTTTTCAAAGTTATAATAATCAGTTTCTACTTCCGGACCTCTGTCACTTTAAATCCCATGCCAATAAAAATGTCCTCAACCTCTTCAACCACTGCTGTTAAAGGATGACGAGCTCCTTTTTTATCGGGCGCCCAGGAAGAGTAACATCTATGCTCTCTGATGAAAGCTTTTCCTCTAATGCTTTCTCTTCGAGTCCTTTTGTTCTCTCCTCCAGTCTTGCCTGTATAGCTTCTCGAACTTCATTTGCCTTTTGGCCGACCTTTGGACGTTCCTCTGCTGAGAGCTTTCCCATTCCCCGCAGCACTTCTGTAATAGGACCTTTTTTCCCAAGATACTTCACTCGCATGGCTTCTAGCTCTTTTACACTCGCAGCTTCTTCTACCTGTTGCAATGCTTCTTCTTCTAATTCTTCTAATCGCTCAATCAAGCTGCTTGCCTCCTTTATCTCATTTCGTATACTATAATTTCCCACAAAAAAACCCCCCTCCCTGGAAAGGGACGAAGGTTTCGGTCGCGGTACCACCCTTTTTAACCGTTTGCTTCAGCTTATTTTATGTAAACGGTTCGCTTCATTTTGATAACGGTTTGTATAAAACCGATGCTGCCTTAATAAGCTCAAGGAACTCATCATCCGGCGCGACTCTGGAGTGAATTCAACAGCTTGTTCATAGAAATGCTTCCAGTTTATAACATTTCCTCCCTGTATGAACAAATTCCTGCCTACTACTCTCCATCGCAGTCTTTAGGGTGTTAAATTGTGATTCAATTATAGAAAAGTTTAGCCTTCATTGCAAGCTTTCCTTTTCATTCAATTATCCAGGACTTCTCTCAGCTCAATGATCAGCCGCCACGGGGTCAATCATTCCATTAAAAAAGAGCACCAGCATTCACTGGTACTCCGTATCTAATTATTGATCACGCTTTGACCCTTGCATAATATCATCAAGCGCTGCTTTTGCTTGTTCTTTCGTGTGTTCATCAACAGCTATGTCACCTAATGTGATGATACCCACGATATCATCATTTTCTTTCACAGGAAGGCGACGGATCTTGTGTTCTTCCATTAGCTGTGCTACTTCTTTAACATCCATTTCTGGTGAAGCCGTCACCAGATCAGAACTCATGATATCTCCAGCCTGAGAAGAAGGTGAATCTTCCGCCACATAACGGATAACGATATCCCGGTCGGTAATGGTCCCTACAAGTTTATTATTGTCCACTACCGGAATAGAACCTACATTCAGTTCCTTCATTTTCTTTGCAACATCAGCTACATTATCATTCACTTGGCATACATCAACATTGGCACTCATAACTTCTCTTACATTCATGATTACATGCCTCCTCTGGAATGGTTTCAATAATGCCTTTCCCAGAGTGAAAAGGAG
The DNA here is from genome assembly GCF_001310615.1 of Thalassobacillus sp. C254. Classification (NCBI taxonomy): domain Bacteria; kingdom Bacillati; phylum Bacillota; class Bacilli; order Caryophanales; family Bacillaceae; genus Thalassobacillus; species Thalassobacillus sp. C254. Next base: position 374,751 of record NZ_BAXQ01000001.1, read on the forward strand.
TTAAAACTAAAAACCAATCCTTCCCAAAAGATAGGAAATTTTACCTCCTCTCTCTTTCTCCTCCATACTAAAAAACAGGCAAATGTTGATTTATTTGATTCTTTGGGAAGAGCATGAGCCGAAGATTTCCTCTTCCCGAGGAAGGTGAGACAGTGACCAGGACATAGGGAAACACCTTGAATGAGAGAGTAGGGAAGCTTGAATGGATGTGCACATGTCCCTATAGGGGGAAGTGTGCGTCCTTTATCGAAAATCAAAAAATGTTAAAAATCCACTGAAAGTATAATTCTCCCCTCAATGAAAGCCAATACTACCCCCTCAGGTGATACAGTAAAATCCCCGCTGCTACAGCAGCGTTTAAAGACTCGGCTTTTCCGTGAATCGGTATATATAAATTCTGATCGGATTTGGCCAGCAGGAATTCACTAACTCCGCTTCCTTCATTACCAATAAGCAGGGCAAAAGTTTCCTGAGGTTCAATAGCTGTGTGAGTAGTCCCCATTTCAATTCCCGTTCCAAACACCGGAATATTCTTTTTCTTGCATTTCTCTATCCAGTCTTCCAGGTCTCCTCTTACGATTGGAAGGTGGAATACGGAGCCTGGGTAGATCGAAGAACTTTATCATTATAGAGATCTACTGTCCCCTCTCCCAAAATGACAGCGGTCAACCCGGCTGCATCTGCAGTGCGAATAATTGTCCCTAGATTCCCAGGATCCTGAATGCCGTCAATAAAAAGGTAACGCCCCTGCTCCAGCGTTAAGTTGGAGACCGCCGTCATATTGCAAACCGCAGCTACGCCTTGAGGCGTTTCAGTGGCACTCATCTCTTTCATAACAGCTTCCGGGACAAAAGTGACTGGTATATCTTTAAAATCCCATGAGGAAGGAACACTAAATTCCTCCTCTAAAAAAACCTCCTGAACCGCGGCCTCATAATGTAATGCTTCTTCCACTAAGTGGGGACCCTCTATAAAAAATTGATTATCTTTTTCACGCTGTTTTCGTTTATGAAGTCTTTTTATGTGTTTAATCTTTGGATTTTTTGCTGACTCAATCCTTTTCATAACAAGCCGCTCCTTATGTGAATTTTTTCTTCTATTACATATTTACCCTTTATTTAGGAATACTATGGCTATCTTTAATAAGTAACATATCTAATATTATCAAAAAAGGGAGGAAGCTTACATGTCCTTTAATTTACGTCAAGCAATTTTAGCTAATGTTTCTGGAAGCAGCGAACAGGAAGTTGAGGCTACAATTTCTGATGCACTTCAAAACGGGGAAGAAAAAATGCTCCCAGGTCTAGGAGTGCTCTTTGAAGTGTATTGGCGCCAGGCAAGCGAGGATGACAAAGAACAAGTCATTCAGCAGATCAGTGAAGGTCTGCAGCAGTAAGGAAGTACTTGGAGCTTTCTCAATGGTGCTGTAAAGCTTTTCATACTGTTTCACAAAAGAAAGAGAACGCCCCCTTCAATATCCAGGTGCGTTCTCTTTCTTTTTAGCCAAAAGTAATTTCTTTTAACTTTATCTGCATCCAGCTTTTTAATGACGGCTACGATGAGTTTTACAGCATTTTCAAAATCATCTCTATGCAAAATGCCGGCATGAGTATGGATGTATCGAGTAGGCACAGTGATCGATAAAGAAGGGACACCGTCTCCAGTTAAATGAATCGCCCCCGAGTCTGTGCCTCCGGCTGCAACGACATCAAATTGATAAGGAATACCTAGTTCGTCTGCCATTTCCGTGACAAAGTCGCGAACCCCTTTATGAGATACCATAGAGGCATCATAAACGAGCACCTGGGGGCCCTTCCCCATTTTAGCAAGGGCATCTTTTTCTGTTACCCCTGGTGTATCGCCAGCAATGCCTACATCAACCCCAAAGCCAATGTCTGGTTTAATAGCATGAGCGGAGGTCCGCGCTCCTCGAAGACCTACCTCTTCTTGAACGGTCCCTACTCCATATACTTCATTTGGATGAGACTCGCCTTCCAGCTGCTTTAATACTTCTATCGCAATTGCACACCCTATTCTATTATCCCATGCTTTAGCCATAAGCATTTTTTCATTTTTTAACACTGTAAAATCGCAAACCGGAACAACAGAGTCTCCCGGTTTCACTCCAAATTCCTCAGCTTCTTCCTTGCTTGTCGCACCTATATCAATAAACATGTCCTTCTTATCAACCGGTTTCTTTCTCTGGTCTGCCGGAAGGATGTGTGGAGGCTTTGAACCTATGACACCAGAGATATTCCCTTTAGAAGTCATGATGGTAACACGTTGAGCAAGCATCACCTGTTCCCACCAGCCGCCGACGGTTTGAAACTTCACAAAACCATTATCATCAATGCTCGTTACCATAAATCCAATTTCGTCAAGGTGGCCGGCTACCATAATCTTCGGACCGCCTGCTTTTCCAACTTTTTTGGCAATCAAGCTTCCTAAATTATCAGTTGTTATTTCATCAGCGTACGGCTCAATGTATTTCTTCATTGCTTCCCTAGGCTCACGCTCGTTTCCAGGAATACCGTTTGCATCCGTAAGTTCTTTTAACATTTCAAGAGTTTCATCAAGCTTTGTCATATAGAAACCTCCTTATGTATCTCAACTGCAAAAAGCAGCCGGATCATTACTAAGTCCACGCTTAGAAAACCCTGCATTCAGTATAACGATATTTTGTGAGTGACTCAAATATTTTTCCTGTATTACGTAGATTTACCAACTGCGATTAATACCCTTCATCTTGTCTTTCGTGATTCTTTTGGTTTTTTTCTATATAGGCTTCTTTCACTTCTTCTGGAGAAAAACCAAGGGCCTTACCTAAACCGAGATATACAACCAGCAAGGTCACAAAGGACTCTTTCTTCGGTTCTTGTCTTAAGGAAAAAATTGCTTCAAACACCTTGTGAAAATTCTCTGTCAAGGTGGAAGCCGGCTCTCCTGCTTCTATAGTATCTCTTTGCCATCCTCCATCAATACCAAGGGATAAAATAAAATGAAGACCATCGACATATTCTTCTAAAATAACACTATTTGAAGAAGGCGGCTTTTGACTCCAGTACTTAAAACATCTTGTTTCATTAGCCAATTCACCAATCTCCACTTCCAGAGCAAGAATTTTTGAAGAAAAAAGATCCTCTCTCTTCAAACGATGCTCTTCAAGTATTCGATCATCCAATTGTTTTTGCAAAGTAAAAAGTCGGGTAATATTCATTATGTACACTCCTTTATCACAAAGATTTAAATGAGCAGTGAAGAAATTTCAAATATAATCAAAAGTGAAACTATCTTACTTTATTTTCGTATACAATAAGGAAAAGGACAAACAATGCTCGGCATGCTGCCTGTCCAATTTACGGACTGTGCCTGCTTTGTCTTGAGTCTTCATTATTATGTTATAGGAAGGAGAAAACCAATATGGCTTTGCTCTTTCGTGCCATTATTATCATCGCGATTATCATTCTTATCTATGCTTTAATAAAATATATTTTCAATCCTAAGCGAAAGCTTGAACTCGCCCATGAAAAAAGAGATTTTTACTTTCTGGATGACAAACAAAATGTCCGCAAAAACTTTTCTCTCACTTATAAAGGCGTTATGTTTGAGGGGGAAAAATTCCTAGGAACCACTGAAGAGGCTTTTGAAGTCATTTCTGTCTCCATGTGGCCTAAAAATATCGACAGGCTCAAAGGCCTGGATCGTAAAGACTTTGAGTTTATTGAACGAGAAATACTTTCAGAATATCCCCATGCCTCTGTGGAGTGGAAAAGTCCGGTAAAAGAATTTCTTCGAAAAACTGAAAAATAAAACTTGCTGCTTAGGAGAAGCAGCAAGTTTTTTATGAGGCTGAACGATTCGGCAGGAACTCTTTCACCTTATAAAATAAATGCTTGTTTCGTGAAATAAAAAATAAAGAAATAAGAACAGCTGTCATAAAAAGACTTGCATACCATGGCATTTCTCTCATCACATGGCCAAAAGAAGTATAAACCAGAGCAGGTGGGATGCTGGCAAAAAACGCTAACTTCACATACCCGCGGAAACTTCCTGTCATTTCCATAACATAGGCATTAAGTAAATGAAAATGAATGAAAGGCATCATTCTGAGCAGCATAATTTCCGGAATCGTAATTTCCTCTTTCCCTCCGAGCCATTTTTCTTTCCAATACCTTATCTTCTCCCTAATAAATGGAAAAAAGGACACTACTCCATAAAAAGCGATACTTACAGCAAGGAGTCCCACAACAGAATAAATCGTTCCATAGATTGTACCGAAAAGCATTCCGCCAATGATGCATACTACTGCTACCGGAATAAAAAAGAACTGTCTAATAACATGAAAAACAATAAAAAGAACAGGAGCTAACCAGCCGCTCACTTCGATGTAATAAAGTATAGATTCTATGTTGCTCTCCATTGGCTGCCCTCCTTTATACATTCTATGCTTAAACTACTGTGGTAACTACTGCAGCTGTTATTATTAACACCTGAAATACCAGGAGAACAGGTATACCTGTTGAAAACTTCTTCTTTCTGGTTTTATGGCGAATAACGTGCATGAGCAATAAAATACTCGGGCTCCCGCCTAAAAAAGCACACAGAAACAAGGTTTTCTCTGGAATCCTTCTTCCTTTTTTACGAGCTCTTTGCTTATCTATTATAAAAAGCGATCCTGCAATTACGTTCATGATAAAGATATAACTTCCTGCTATATATTCCATTATACTCTTCATTCTTTCTAATGAATGGTTATTTTTCACAGTTGTGAAATTTTTTCAGAAAATCATTCTCTGCTTATGAAAGCAGATACCGATAAGCAGTACCTTTTTTCCCAAAGCAAAAAGGCGCCAAACCGGGGCGCCTTTTTAAAATAAGCTATGAAAGATAGACTACTTCAAGCTTGATTTTGCTTTATCAGCTAATTCTGCAAAAGCTTTCTCATCATTTACAGCAATATCAGCAAGCATTTTACGGTTAATATTGATATCAGCTTGCTTAAGGCCATGCATTAAGCGGCTGTAGGATAGACCGTTTGTACGAGCTGCCGCATTGATACGTGTAATCCAAAGCTTACGGAAGTCACGTTTCTTTTGGCGACGGTCACGGTAAGCATACTCCAAAGACTTCATTACTTGTCCTTGTGCAGTCTTAAATAAACGGTGTTTAGAACCATGATATCCTTTTGCGAGTTTTAATACTTTCTTACGACGACGACGAGCGACATATCCGCCTTTAACTCTTGGCATCGTAAACCCCTCCTTTATTAAATCAATTTATTATAGTTTTACTTGTAAGGCATTAAGTCTTTGATACGCTTTTGGTCACTTTCATCAACATAACCAGTTTTGCTTAGGTTACGCTTTTGCTTTTCAGATTTATTACGGAACATATGGCTTGTGAAAGCATGGCTGCGCTTTAACTTTCCATTTCCTGTTTTTCTAAAGCGCTTCGCTGCGCCGCTGTGCGTTTTCATTTTAGGCATCGTAATATCCTCCTTAAATCTTTGTGTTGAGCCCTGGATAATAAATGTAATCACTTGCTGCTTATGTCTGTAGCAGACGTTAAACCAGCTCTATATTACTCGTTATCTTTCTTATCCTTTTCATTCTTTGGAGCAAGAATCAAGAACATGCTCCGGCCTTCCATCTTAGGCTTTGTTTCTACTGTGGCCACATCTTCACACTCTTTTGCCAAGCGCTCGAGAACTTCTTTTCCGATCTCCGAGTGGGTGATCATTCTGCCGCGAAAACGAATCGCTGCTTTCACCTTATCTCCTTTGGTCAAAAACTTCCGTGCATTTCGAAGCTTTGTGTCAAAGTCATGCTTTTCAATGTTAGGACTTAAACGCACTTCCTTAACGTTAATAACAGTTTGCTTCTTCCGAGCCTCTTTTTCTTTCTTTTGCTGCTCATAGCGGTACTTGCCGTAATCCATAATCCGGCATACCGGAGGCTTAGCATTTGGAGCCACCATAACTAGGTCAAGGTTTGCATTTTGAGCCATTTCTAAAGCTTCACTTTTGGACTTTACCCCAAGTTGTTCGCCACTTGCATCAATGAGGCGTACTTCGCGAGCGCGAATTCCGTCATTGAGTTTCATATCTTTACGAATAATGAGCCACCTCCAAAGAATTTGTGAATCAAAGCATTCATAAGCACAAACGCCAAATTGCGAATGTCAGTCTAGACGTCACTTATCAATCAGCAGGTTTACCGTTCTTTTTTATGGCTGGCTGTGTCAGAAGGATGATCCTTCTTTTCTCTACAGAACATCAGCCTTTAGGCAAAAAAATGCAGGCGCACATAGCGCCCACATGATGTCTGTATAATACGCAGTATTAATACCACCATACCTGTCAACAGCCTTGTGCGTCAATCAGGTGAGAAGCGGGCGCTTCTGCTTGCTTTGGTTCCTTATTTATTCATTACCATCTAACATTATCATAATGAACTGAAGGTGTCAATTCATTTCTAATTTCAATGGGTTCAATAGGGAATGATGTCCCAAGAAAATATATTATCTTAATCTGTCACATAAATCAAGTATATTTTTATTGTTTTTTTGAACGATCAGAAATCTCAGTAGTGATTTTTTCTATAAACTGTTTTAATGAAACTGACTCAGATTTTTGCTCACCATATTTGCGTACATTAACACCTTCAGCCTCAATCTCTTTATCTCCGAGGACAAGCATATAAGGCACTTTCTTCATTTGAGCTTCACGGATTTTATAACCGATTTTTTCATCTCTTGTATCCACTTCTACCCGCACTCCGGCTTGACGCAGCTTATCCTCTACCTGTTTGGCATATTCCATATGAACCTGTGCAGATACTGGAATCACCTTTGCTTGCACTGGAGCAAGCCACGTTGGAAATGCGCCTTTGTACTCTTCAATTAAGAAAGCAACAAAACGTTCCATGGTTGATACTACCCCGCGATGGATAACAACAGGACGATGTTCCTGGCCATCTTCACCAATATATGTTAAGTCAAAACGATTCGGCAGATGGAAATCTAACTGTACGGTAGAGAGCGTTTCATCTTTCCCTAAAGCCGTTTTCACTTGCACATCAAGCTTGGTCCATAAAATGCCGCTTCTCCTTCTGCTTCCACGTATTCCACGTTCATGTCATCCATTGCTTCCTTAAGAAGAGCCTGGGACTTTGTCCACATTTCATCATTATCAACATACTTTTCTTTATCTTCCGGATCGCGATAGGAAAGACGGAAATAGTAATCCTCAATACCAAAGTCTTTATATACGTTTTGGACAAGTTCAACTACCCGTACAAATTCATCTTTCAACTGGTCCGGCCGGCAGAAGATATGAGCATCATTCAATGTCATGGCCCTGACTCTCTGGAGTCCTGCAAGAGCACCTGACATCTCATGGCGATGCATCGTCCCAAGCTCGGCGATTCGGACTGGAAGGTTACGGTAACTGTGAAGCTGGTTCTTATAAATCATCATATGGTGAGGACAATTCATTGGGCGCAGGACTAAGTCTTCGTTATCCATCTCCATAGTAGGAAACATGTCATCTTGATAGTGATCCCAGTGGCCTGAGGTTTTGTAAAGCTCTACGCTTCCCAGTACAGGCGTATACACATGTTCGTAGCCTAATCGCTCTTCCAAGTCAACGATGTAGCGTTCAATTACTCTGCGAACCGTAGCTCCTTTTGGCAGCCAAAGAGGGAGACCTTGTCCTACTTTTTGACTGACGGCAAAGATATCAAGCTCTTTCCCAAGCTTACGATGATCTCTTTCTTTTGCTTCTTCAATCATTTTCAAATACTCATCAAGCTCATTCTGCTTTGGAAAAGCAGTCCCATATACACGCTGCAGCATCTTATTGTTGCTGTCTCCGCGCCAATAGGCACCAGATATATTCATCAGCTTAAATTTCTTTAGCTTCCCGGTACTTGGCACATGGACACCCCGGCACAAATCAAAGAATTCACCCTGTTCATAAATCGTCACAGTCTCTCCTTGAGGAATTGCATCAATCAGCTCAAGCTTCAGGTCATCACCGAGTTCCTGGTACATTTCCTTTGCTTCTTCCCTGGATACTTCCTTACGTATAATTTCATGATTTTCATCAATGATTTTTTGCATCTCTTTTTCTATTTTGGGAAGATCCTCTGGGTGAATGGTTTCAGGCATATCAATATCATAGTAAAAGCCATTTTCTATGACTGGTCCTACACCAAGCTTAACATCTTTATATAAACGTTTTAGAGCCTGAGCCATAAGGTGAGCTGTACTGTGACGAAGAATTTCTATTCCTTCCTGGTTCTTCAGAGTAATGATTTCAATTTCCCCGTCCTCTTTTATAGGGTACGTAAATCAATCTCCTGGCCGCTTAATTTACCAGCTACAGCCTGCTTTTTCAGACCTGGCTGATGGAAGAGGCAATTTCCTCTGTTGTTACTCCCTGTTCAAATTCTTTTACAGTACCGTCTGGAAAGGTAATTTTCACTTGTTCAGACATTCTCTTCACTCCTCTTAAATCGTTCACATACGCGGACTGGGAAATAAGGTATTTGCTCAACAATTGAAAGGGAAAAGAAAGATTTTCAGACACAAAAAAACACTCCTCCCTCATAAGGGACGAGTGTGGCCCGTGGTTCCACCCTTTTTTCCGCTTTCTAATTAAAAAAGCAGCTCAAGACCAGATAACGCCTGGCAGGCGTCAGCAGTTACTAAGACAGTCTGTTCCCTGCTGATGTTCAGAGGTGGTAAGAAGCAATTCCGCGATAGGAAGCTTCCAGCCACAGGCTTCCCTCTCTGTCATCCGTACGTTACCTCTCTTGTCCTCTTCCCTACATTTTCCCGTCATTCATTATGGTAGTAATTATAGAGAGATTAAAAAATAAAATCAAGCACAATTCTGAAGAGAAATTCATGTCCCTTACTGGATTTGCTTTAAGTTCAGACTGCTCATGAAATGAAGAGGGTATACTTTTACCCTTTCCTGAAATACAGCCTGCAATGTTTGAATGACTCCGTGTTCGTCCGAGTTACTATAAATATGCAGCAGTTCCGGAGCCATGCTGACAAGAGGACTGATAACCATTTCTTCCGGGAGAAGCTCCTTCTCAAATACCAAGTCTTTAACGAGACAGCGCATCCTCATTTGTGTAGTAATTTCATTATAGTTTTCATCAAAGAATCTCACTTTTTCACCGTACACCAGGTGAACCACCGGTACGGCCGGGACCGTTCTATTAACAAAATCCCGAAAACTTTCAACCATTGTCTGATATTCTTGTTCCCATTTATACTCATCAATTGTACATTCAAGGGCGTGTAGAAGACAGGAAAAGTACTTCCCGATTCTAAACGTCAGGAAAGGTTCCCACTGCAGCTGTTTATTTTTTTTCAAATCCTCCAGCAGGGGCTGATAAATAAAACATTCTCTATGGTAAAAATGGGAATAAACCGGCATTTCGGCTTTTTTTCCGTCCAGAACGGAAAAAGCCATCTCCAAAATTTCGGCAGCTACTTCCACATCGTTGTATAAAAAGACGTCCTGAATGTTTGTAAGAAGCCATTCAGACTCCTTTGTATCTACAACATGCTTAGTGAGTACAGCTGAAATATATGGAAGAATCCCATGTTCCCATTCTTCTTTTGTTCCATTATAGGACCAAAACAGAGTGCTGTCCTTTTTTGTTACACTTCCTATATTTAATCCTCTTTCCTCAAACTCGGATACTGCTTTTTCGAATAGATTGTATACGTGACTGCTCTCTTCTCTACAATTAAACATGATTGAAAACATGTTAATACCTCCTTGCCCCCATAGGCTCCAGTCATCCTCTCGTATGTACAGTCTTGGTTCCTGTTATATACATATGGGGACATGCTAAGGAACATGCCGTTTTTTTTGAACTCAATCTCCCTTCGTTTTAGGAAGCTTTTTCACAGCCCGGTCCCTTATATATGACAAAGTCAAGCCCTACTACAGTGAAGACAACGGTCGTCCGCCCATTGACAATGCCGTTATGCAAAGGAATAGAAGAACGGAACACCATGGGTGTTATCGCTCACCGTCGCTTTAAGCCTAAGAAGGGATATATGCCAAAATGGAAATATACCTACGATAAAGAATCCAATACCTATACATGTCCAAATGGGATTACCCTGACTTATTCGACCACGAACCGTGAAGGCTATCGTCAATATCACTCTGATCCTAAAATATGTGTAAACTGTCCTTTACTTACTAAATGTACTAACGCTAAGAATCACAAAAAAGTTCTTACCCGGCATGTTTGGGAAGAAAGTAAAGAGAAAGTCAGGGAACACAGACTTTCCAAAGAAGGAAAGACGATTTATAAAAAGAGAAAAGAACGATTGAGCGAAGCTTCGCGGACGCTAAACAGCTCCACGGGCTTCGCTACTGCCGGTTGCGCAGCTTGAAAGGGCATCGGAACGGGTGCTGATGACAGCCACAGCGCAGAATATAAAGAAGATCGCCAACCACCTCACAGCCAGCTAAGGGGTGTTTTTGTATTTTTAGAGCAAATAAAATGGCTGGAAGACTCTCCAAAACATTAGGAACCCACGCTTTAGAAAAGCATGGGTTCCTCCCTCGACAGTCTTAGCGCCTGAATAGGCGTTTTTTTGTGTACCTATACGTTGATTGTTCAAACATCGCGAGACGCCTGCGGGAAAAGCAAGAGCTGAAGATCCGCCGGGGGTTTCACCCCGGCTAGCTGAAGCCTTGCCTGCGGCATAGAAGACACCGTGAAAGCGAATGAAATGAGGATTGAACGGATGTCGCACTTGTACCTTTAGGTGCAAGCGAGTGTACTTTTGAACAATCAACAGAACTAAGTAAGGGCCCTCACCCGCGGTGAAGGCCCTTCTATTTAGCTCAGTTTTGTCCCAGCCTCTTTTCGTTAGTTTTGCATAATGAAATCTTTCTCAGCAGACTGGTCTCCTTCAAAGACTTTAAGAGTATTATACTTTGTATCACGCTGAGCCGGGATTTTCCCTGCTTCTCTAATAAGCTGAAGGATTTCATTAGTATTTACTTTGTGAGTTGTTCCAGCTGCTGAAACAACGTTTTCCTCCATCATTGTACTTCCAAAATCATTACAGCCGAATTCAAGAGATCTCTTTCCGACTTCTGGCCCCATTGTAACCCAAGAGGACTGGAAATTAGCAATATTATCAAGGAACAGGCGAGAGATAGCTACATTCTTTAAATAACCTTCAGGAGTGATTTTCTCACCCTTCATATTTGTATTATCTGGCTGGAATGTCCAGGAAATGAACGCCAGGAAACAATCGGCTTCGTCCTGTGCATCACGGATTCTTTGCAAATGAAGAGCTCTTTCTTCATTAGATTCCCCTAATCCTATTACCATTGTCGCTGTCCCATGCATACCAACTTTCTTTACGGTTTTCATGCATTCAAGCCACTGATCGTGGGTACACTTCAGTCTGCTGACCTTTTTGCGAGTTTCTTCGGTAAGAATCTCTGCGCCTCCGCCAGGGACTGAATCCAGGCCTGCTTCATGAAGATCTCTTAAGACCTCTTCAAGAGTCAGACCAGAAACTTCAACCATTTTAAAAATCTCCGCAGGAGAAAAAGAATGCATAGTTATTCCTGGGAAACGTTTCTTAATATTACGAAGAAGGTCAGTGTAATAACTAAATGGAAGGTCCGGGTTTGTGCCGCCTTGCATTAAAATTTCAGTTCCATTAACGTCCTGGGTTTCCTGGATTTTTTGGAAAATTTCTTCATCGCTTAATACGTATCCTTCAGAGGAACCGGGTGCTCTATAAAAAGCGCAAAAACGGCAGTACGTATCACAGAAATTGGTGTAATTGACATTCCTCCCAATCACAAACGTTGTGATAGGTTCGGGATGCCACTTTTTCGTCAATTCATTAGCTGCTGCTCCCATTTTTCAATTTCATCACTCTCATATAAACGAACCGCATCTTCTTGAGTCAAACGCTCTCCGTTTACAGCTTTTTCTAAAATTGCATCTATACTCATCTTTCATTCCCCCAACTGCTTACATTGATTGTATCTCCAGCCCGGCAAGGAAAAGGCTGGGTATGGAGCCTTCTATGGAAATCTGATCATTAGTAGTAATGGTTATGTGAACATTACGTTAATCGTATCACAAAAACGTGAAGATTACCTAACAGAGAAAACAAGACACATCGTATAAACATTTTTTCTGCCTATAAAAAAAATAGGAGAAGACTAACCTGTAAGCCCTTGATATATAAGCCAAATTCGTTCTACACCAAAAATACATTTGCTTCCTATATCATAAGTAGTTATTCACCTTTACGAAAATAATAGAGAATAAGAAAAATGAAAATCGTTAAGCCTAAGGAGGGCAATAAAGAGCAAGAGTACTAGGAGGCCATTAATGAAAGTCGCAATTATGGGGGCGGGAGTCTCAGGACTAACCAGTGCTATTATTCTCGAAAGAAATGGAATTCCTTTTGATATTTATGAAAAAAGAGGAGAGGCAGGAGATCGTTTTGTAAACGGCGAAATCTTTTTAAATTTATTAACTCCTGTTAACGATTGCATTACTTACTTAGCGGAAAGTCATAATATTTACATAAAACCCGAATCACATATTAAAAAAATTATTATTACTTCTCCGGAGAAGCAAGCTGAAATCCACGGGCATTTTGGCCACAGCATTAAAAGAGGAAGGACTTCTTACTCCTTAGAAAAGCAGCTGGAAGAACAAGTAAAAACCCCTGTACATTTTCACTCCACCTGCTCCTACAAAGACCTAGTACAGGGTTATACCCATGTCATTTTAGCTACAGGGGATGCTGATTATGCTATGGATATCTCAGAGTTTCAAAATGACATAAATGTCACCCTTACTGGTGGAATGATATCGGGAAACTTTGATCCTGGTACTCCTATGGTATGGCTGGATAACAACATTTCACCGCTTTCCTACGCTTATATTATCCCATTTTCCAGGGTGAAGCCCACATGGCACTTGTACCCTGAATATAAATCAACAACCACATATGATTCACATGCTTTACTATCACGGTTTCACGATAAAGCAGCCAAGGATCTGAAACAGGATCTAGTGATGAAGGACAGATTTGAGGTGAATCATTACAAGCTTGGGATATGCCAATACCCCAGAATAGGAAACACCTTCCTTACTGGAAATTGCTTTGGAAGCGTTATGCCATTTCTCGGTTTTGGACAATTTTCTTCTATTCTGACAGGGATCTATGCTGCCCAGGATATTATTGGCGAAGGGAAATACGAGGAATTAACAAAGCCTTTGCGAAAAAGTTACTATCGTTCCTTAGTTCTTAGAAGAGCCTGGGAACAATTGGATAACAAAGGATACGACCGTCTAACAAAAATTGCCGGCACTCGTTTATTTGAAAAAGCAATAAACAGTAAGTTAAATTCAGCAAAGGTAGCATCTATGCTTGCCGCTCCCCTGGTGAAAACAGCAAATCTGTCTCGAAAATAAAAACATTATCCAGACAACGGCTGTTTTCAGCTAGTCTTCCCGTCGCTACCAACGTAAAAGAGCTGTTAAGAAAAAATCTTAACAGCTCTTTCCCATTTTCCTCTGGAAAGCTCAAATTAATGTGGGATGTCAGCTATATTCTCTTCGATTCTTTCCTTCAATAAAACTGGAGTGGTTAACGGTTTAATTCTTTCCATGATTCTCTTTGCCTTTAACTGTTCAATTCCGCCCTTTTGGGAATAGGCTAAATGCTCTTCAAGTTCTTCGTAATCATAATTAGATGTGAATAAGGTTGGAAGCTTTTCCATCATTCGATAATGTAATATCACACCTAAAATATCATCCCTCACCCAGCCGGACATGGTTTCCGCGCCAATGTCATCCAATATTAGAACAGGAGCTCTTTTCACTTCATCGAGCTTTTCCTGAACTGTCCCATCAGAAACTGATTGCTTCATCTCCCTGAAGAAATCGGGCACATACACAATCATGCTTGCAATATGCCGCTGAGCCAGTTCATTCATTACTGCTCCCATTAAGTAGGTTTTGCCTACTCCAAACTTCCCGTATAAATATAACCCTCTGCCGTTTTCTCCAGGCTGCGCATTTAATGCAAAGGCCAGGGCTGCATTACTAGCAGTCAATCTGGTGTCATGATCCTGTTCTACTTGTTCAAAGGTAGCATCTAAAATGTCTCTTGGTACATACAGGCTTTTGATCAATTTTTGCAGTCGTTTACGTTCATCCTCCCGCTGCTTCAGCTGGCAAGAGTTATATCTGATTTCCAGCTTCCCTCTCTCTGTAAAAAGCGCCGGCTGGTACCCAGTTAGAAGGTTTGGGCAATGGTCAAGACCAGGACATGCATCACAGTTTTCCCACTCTTTTTTAAACTCATATAATTTTCCGATATTGTTCTCAAGCTCTTTTTCCGGGATCTCCTCATTCTTTCGTAAGAACTCCTGGACTCGGGAATATTGGTAAACACCCTGCTTAAGACGATCATACCGGTTTTCCCATTTTTGATCCTTCATCATATTTTCAAGAGCTGACCGGATGGAATTCATTATGATTCACCTCTATTCTTACGGTTCTCATGCCTTTTTCTCATCATCTCTTCAAAACGCTGCTTTTCGATTTCCATTTCTTTTCGACCAGAATCTGTCGAAACCTTTTCCTTGGATTCTTGCTCCTCCGTCAACCATTTAGGCAGTTTGTCTTTACGAACTTGCGGACGATAAGGACGACTGTTTCCCGAGGCAGCACCTTGCTTTGAGTTTGCTTTTTCAGCTAACGCTTTTTTCGATTTGTTTTCTTCCTTAGCCAGGTTCATGGCCTCTTTCACCGTGTTTAATTGCTTACGCGACCAGTGACCTGCTATCTTTTGGATTAAGGTTTTGTTAAGCTTCATATTGTTTGTTTTCATTACATAATCAATAAGGACATTTACCACACCAGGCTGCAGGCGATACTCCAGGATTAATGATTCTACAATTTTAATATCAGCAAGGGGCACCTTTGCCCCGTCTGATATGCTTTCAAGGAGCATCACCGGAGAAGTCGATTCATAAAAGTGAATCATCTTTTCTTCCTCTGTTACAGGCTCTTTTTCTTCCATTATTCGATGTTTGGCAGGATGGGTTCGATATGCTAAAGCAGGCGGCTCAGGACCATACTCAAAACGATACCAGTCCTGAACCTTCTTCCTTAGTTCACTAATTTCCAACGTTTCCCCGCCAACAAGAGACTGTTGAATCAGTTTGCTCATCTCTAAGGGACCAAGCCGATATACAAAAGCCAGACGGGCAATCGCATCTTTGGCTTCTTCACTGAGTATGTCTTCTGTCTTGATAAATGCCGGCAAGTCTGCTTTAAGAAGCTCAAAGTCAAAGCTGCTTTGATCCAGAAATGGATCCTTTCCTGACGGGCGCTGAGCAAAACCTTTTCCCTTTTCTTCTGCCATGATCATTTCTTGCGCTTCCTGATTTTGCATTACCATTTCTGAATGATGCAAGGATGCAAATACTTCGTTAAAAGAAGACGTGATTTCTGTGCACGAGGATTCATCTATCGTATCTAACATAAAACGGTCTCTCGTCTTTCGGTACTTCTCTTTTCCTAATCTATTGTAAAGGAAAACACTAAGCACGTCATTTTGAAAAAATTGCTTGGGAGACATTGGAGCCTGCAGCTCATAGATAAACAGCGATGAACCTTCTTCAGCTTGCTTATATGTTCGAAGCAAACCTATCCCTTCCAGTTTTCGCCTTTCCTCAAATATCTGGTTTAACGGGGCTCCCATTACCAGCATCAGCTCTTGATGGTTTGACTCATCGCTCCAGTAGGAATCTTTCTCCAGTTTGCTCGCAAGTGTCATGTACAGACTTACTGCCATGGAACCGATTAAAGGCTGATATAAAAGACTTAATACTTTTTGGTCTCCTTCGCATGGCTTTTCATCTGTTCGGACACAATAGCGGTCGATAGGAAGTAGCTCTTTCCAATGCCAGCTCATGTTCCTCCCCCTTATTTATTCCTTTCACTGAAAGCTTGTTATTATCAATTTATTATTGCATCTATGAAAAAATATGACATACAAAAAAAGGAGCTAAAGCGGTGCGCCCTAAGCTCCGTCGTCTTACTCTTTTTTTTCATCCTTGTTAATTAATTCCTTAAGTTCATTAATAAATACATTAATATCTTTAAATTGACGGTACACAGAAGCAAACCTTACATAAGCGACATCGTCCACTGAAGCCAGTCTTTCCATTACCAGCTCTCCAATTTCTTCACTCATCACTTCTGATTTTCCGTCTCCTCGTAATTGTTTCTCTACGTTATTTACTATTGCTTCCAATGTTTCAAGCGCAACCGGACGCTTCTCACAGGCTCTTATCAGCCCCCGAAGAATCTTTTCCCTGCTGAACTCTTCTCTTTCCCCGCCTTTTTTGACTACGATCAAAGGAAGTTCTTCAACCACTTCAAAAGTCGTAAAACGGTAGTGGCAGGATTCACATTCTCTTCGGCGGCGAATTGAACGGCCTTCATTGCTTGGCTTGAGTCCAATACTCTGGTTGCGTTTGAATGGCATGCTGGACAAAGCATAACATCATCTCCAGTTTGACCCTGGATGCTACCCAGGTGACCTTCTTCTCCATTTCTCTTCATACTATCATATCATTCATGCAAGAGGTTTGGAAAGGAAGCAAACACAACCATTTTCTATTGTAGTTAGACAACTTTTTCATATGTAAGGAAAAAATATGAAAAAAGGAGTGCCACGAAGGCACCCCTTTTAATTTATAATACTTTTGCGATTGGCTTCTTTACTTGTACAGGTCCCATTCCTCTTGGGACTTCTACTACTTCCTGCGTCTCTGCACCGAGCGCTTCAGAAATATAATTAGAAGCCACATTTGGATCGATGCGATCTCCACATGTGTATACATCAATGCTTGCATACCCATGTTCTGGAAAGCTGTGGATTGTAAGATGGGATTCAGAAATAATCACTACCCCGCTCACACCGTGTGGAGCAAATTTATGAAAAGCCACTTCTCTTACTTCTGCACCTGCCCGTAAAGCTGCATCTACAAAGACCTGTTCAATATAATTTAAGTCGTTTAATTTCTCAATACTGCAACCCCAAAGTTCCGCAATGACATGTCTTCCCATTGTATCCATAAGCGGCATCCCCCTCATTTAAAAATACTTCATGCATACTCAAGCATGGAGGAAATCGTTACTACGGGGGAAAGTTAGTTCTCAGAGGCCCTAACCCTTTCAGTAACAACAGTTCCTTATACAGCTTAGTCGAAGTTCACGAAATTTAGTATACTTCCTTTACTCAATTTTTGCAATAACGTAATGATATTTTTATATTATCTTTAAATTTCTCCTTATTCTTACGTTTTACTTCATTTTCTTATAATGGATGATTATGCAGAAAATCAGCAAAAGAGCACCAGGCTTCCTGATGCTCTTTGTATATTTATGCCCCAACCGGTGATGTTTTATTAATTCCGTTCGCTACATGGTTCACTAGATCAACAACCCGGCAGGAATATCCCCACTCATTGTCATACCATGCAAGCACCTTTACTTGTTTGTCATTCATTACCATCGTAGACAGGCCATCGATAATGGAGGAGTTTTCATTTCCATTATAATCAACAGAAACAAGAGGATCATTGTTGAAAGCGAGTATTCCTTTCAATTCACCATTTGCAGCTATTTCAAATGCCTTGTTTACCTCTTCGACTGTTACATTCTTTTTCAAGTCGACAACTAAGTCAACAAGAGAGACGTTAGGAGTCGGAACTCTTAAAGCCATGCCATTCATTTTCCCTTCAAGTTCAGGAAGGACTTTAGAAAGTGCTTTAGCAGCTCCTGTAGAAGTAGGATGATTGACTGGCCGCAGGCTCTTGCTCTTCTTAAATCCTTGTGAGGATTATCAATGTTCTTTTGGTCATTTGTATAAGAATGTACGGTAGTCATCATTCCTGTTTCAATTCCAAATTGTTTTTCCAGTACTTTTACGACAGGTGCCAGGCAGTTAGTAGTGCAGGACGCATTGGACACAACATCATGTTTTTCAGGGTTATAGTCTTCTTCGTTTACACCCATTACGATCGTTACATCTTCATTTTTTCCAGGGGCTGTAATAATGACTTTTTTTGCTCCTGCTTCAATATGAAGCCCAGCTGTTTCTTTTGACTTGAACTTCCCGGTTGCTTCAATAACGATATCCACACCAAGCTCCTTCCAAGGAAGCTCTTTTGGATCACGCTTTTGAAGAAGTACAATTTCTTTTCCGTTTATAAACAATTTATCGTCTTTCGCAATAACCTCCGCATTAAAAACGCCGTGAATCGTATCATATTTTAAAAGGTGGGCTAATGTTTCCGCAGGATAACTTGCGTTAATGGCCACCATATCTAATTTGTCATCAAGGATTGCTTTTCTAAAAACCATTCTTCCAATTCTTCCAAACCCATTTACTGCTACCTTAACCGTCATAAAGGAAGCCTCCTCTGTTATTTGTGATATACTAAATAACCTTTTGTTAAAATTAGTATAACACAAAGAGGTTTCATCGTACTATAGTTTTTATGAAAACGGTACAATAAAGATGACAATTTTTTCTGAAGCGAGATATGTAAAGAAACTCCTCTTTTAGTCTTTTCTTTCTATAGGTTGTACGAGAAACAAAAAAGCTTTAAAAACCAAGGGATAACCTTAGAATTTAAAGCTTTTTTCTAGTCAGCTATAGGGAGTTTCCAATTCCATAATACATTCTTCAACTGTTTTTTAGTATCTTCTCTTGAACCGCCATTATCAATCACTTTATCGGCAAATTCTCTTTTTTTAATTAAAGGCATTTGCGACCGTATTCGATTAAGCGCATCTTCTTCACTTGATTGATCTCTCTCCATTAAACGTGCAAGCTGAATATCATCTTCCACATATACAAGGAGCACTTTATCCACCATGAATTGAAGCTGGTTTTCAATTAGAAGCGGAAGGTCAAATACAATATGCTCATGTCCTTTATCCTGGAGTTTCTCTTTCTCTTCAATCATTTTAGAACGGATGGCCGGATGCATAATTTGATTTAAAATCTCCCGGCGTTTATCATCTTCAAAAATTAATTTACCAAGGGATTTGCGATTGATAGTTCCGTCAATGTTTAAAATATTAGAGCCAAAGGCTTCTATAATTTGTTCATAAGCCTGCTCTCCCGGCTCGGCTACTTCCCGTGCTATTTTATCAGCATCGACAACCGGAAGTCCCCATTCTTCCATCAAACCAGCAACAAAGCTTTTACCGCTTGCAATTCCGCCTGTTAATCCTATAATCACATGAACTCCCCCCTTTCTTTGTGAACGGTTAGTACAATTTATGTAAAGGAGACTCTCTAGCCGCAATGGAAAGAAAGTCCTGTTACAAGTTTAATACACCAAGCACAATCAACAGCACTCCGGGAAGAAAAGACATGCTTTTCACCCAGTTTACTCCGGACAGCCTGTAACCGCCTTTCATACCAAGTGTTACAAAAAAGGCACACATAAAAGCTACAGTACCAGCAAGAAAAATAGGGCTGATTCCAATTAAAGAGGCTCCAATCCCTGCTCCAAACGCATCCAGTGATAAAGCGATTCCTAATAAAAATGCTTCACGGAGGCTGATAGTCCCTGATCCATCCACATCTGCAGCTGTAGGCTTTTTAAGTATGCTGATGACAAGTCCCAGCCACTTAATTTCAAAATTTATGAAAAACCCATCTTTGTCTTTTCCTGTCTTCTGTTGCTCTTCTTTCCCTTCTGATGGTTTAAGTACTTGATAAATTGCCCAGAGGCCAATCATGATCAATATTATGCCTCCGACAGATTCAGCAAAGCCTGATGATACATAGCGCTGAATGATACTGCCAAATCCTGAGGCTATAAGCACTGATACTGCTGAACATCCGGCGATAAAAATGAGAGCTTTTAATGGAAGCTTCATTTTTCTCAACCCATAGGTTAACCCTACTCCAAAGCTGTCTAAACTTACGGCGAAGGCAAGCACCAACAATGAAAGGACTTCTGCCATACAGATAAGCTCCTCTCTCCATCGCATACTTTACGATAAGTATATGGCAGGAGCCTATCCGATGTTCATCGGCAGACAAAAGTCCCTTCCTATTTTCAACATTTATTTTTCTGGCTGGCATCCAGGCAAAAATGAGTGCCTCTGCCAGCTACAACCAGCTTTTCGATTGGAGTCATACAGTTTCTGCACTCTTCCCCTTGCCTCCCATATACATAAAGATGAAGCTGAAACATGCCCATGTCACCTTTGCTGTTTACATATGAGCGAACGGAGCTTCCGCCCTTATCTACAGCTTCCTGAAGTGTTTCCACAATGGTTTGATGAAGTCTTACTAACTCCTCATGATGTAAGGTGCTTGCTTTGGCATTAGGTCTGATTCCGGCTTTAAATAAGGCTTCATCCACATAAATATTCCCAAGTCCGGCTACTGCTTTTTGATCAAGAAGGACCGCTTTAACATTTCGAGTCGTTTTTTCAAATGCTCTTTTCAATACCTCAGGCGTAAAGTCCGGCGTTAGAGGTTCAGGACCGAGCTGCGCAAGGGGAAGAGCGGTCTCTTCCGTCCCTTTTTCGAAAAGATGCATGGTTCCGAATTTACGTACATCCCTGTATCTGAGCTCAGTTCCATCGGTAAATAAAAAGCGCACATGTGTATGTTTATCTGCTTCTTGTCCATCAGACATTTCGTAGCGGCCTTCCATTCGAAGGTGGGAAACAAGAACGAGGTCGTCCAGATGAAATTTTAAGAACTTACCTCGTCTTGTAATTTCATGAATTGTTTGCCCATGAATAAGAGTCCGAAAAGCTTCCTGATCATCGGGTCTTTTTATAATTTTTGGCCAGGTTATTGTAACCTCTTTGATTTCTTTTCCTTTGATAAGCTGGGTGAGCGTTTCTTTTACTGTTTCTACCTCAGGAAGTTCAGGCATGTATCTCTCTCCTTATTTTGCATCATACCAGGTATCTCCGTATGAAACGTCTGCCTTTAATGGCACATCAAGTGAAATAGTTTGTTCCATTTCTTCTGCAACAAGCTCTTTCATGACCTCAAGTTCTTCAGGCGGCACTTCAAAAATCAGTTCATCGTGCACCTGTAAAAGCAGGCGGCTTTTCACCTTTTCCTGCTCCATTCGCTCACTTACGTCCACCATTGCTTTCTTAATAATGTCAGCAGCCGTTCCTTGTATTGGTGTATTCATAGCCGTCCGCTCGGCAAAGCTTCGGCGGTTGAAATTGCGGCTTGTAATATCAGGGAGATAGCGGCGGCGGTGCATAAGAGTTGTGACGAAACCCTTTTCTCTTGCTTCTTCTTTACTGTTTTCCATGTATTCCTTCACTTTGGGATAGCTTTCTAAATAACGATCTATGAATTCCTGAGCCTCTTTACGAGTTATACCAAGGCTTTGAGATAAACCATAATCACTGATACCATAGACGATTCCAAAATTAACCGCTTTGGCACTTCTCCTCATGTCATTAGTAACCCCGTCTTCTTCCACGTGAAAAACATCCATCGCTGTCTTTGTATGCACATCCATGTTGTTTTGAAAAGCTTCCAGTAACCCTTTATCCCCTGCCATATGAGCTAAAACTCTCAGTTCAATCTGTGAATAGTCAGCTGCAAGTATAACCCAATTGTCTTCCGATGAGACAAAAGCTCTGCGAATCTTTCTGCCTTCTTCTAAACGAATTGGTATATTTTGCAGGTTGGGTTCTGTTGAGCTTAATCGTCCGGTTTGGGTAATTGCCTGATTAAAGGTCGTATGAATTTTGTTTGTCTCAGGATGAATAACCTTTAACAACCCATCTACATACGTTGATTTCAATTTAGAAACCTGACGGTAATGAAGAAGCTTAGGGATAATCTCATGACTGTCTTGAAGCTTCTCTAAAACATCAGCTGACGTAGAATACCCCGTTTTTGTTTTCTTGATAGGAGGAAGATTCAATTTTTCAAAAAGGATAGGTCCGAGCTGTTTCGGTGAATTAATATTAAACTCGGTTCCCGCCAGAGCATGTATTTCTTTTTCAAGCTCTTTTAATGTTTTATCTAATTCCGCCCCCATTTTTTCAAGCTGCTCTGCATCAACTTGTACACCTGTCGTTTCCATGTTCCCAAGAATGAGCGACAAAGGTAATTCAAGATTTGAAAAAAGCTCATGCTGCTCGTTTTCTTTCAGATCTTTCTCAAGTTCTTCTTTTAAGGTAAATATCGTTTCACCCTTACGGACTAGGTGCTCTGCCAGAATATTTTCTTCTGGTTCTGCCCGCTTTGCCCCTTTTCCGTAAACAGCATCATCCTGGTCGACAATTTTTTTCTTGTATCTAGAAGCGATATCCGCAAGCTCATGTGAGGAAGTTGAAGGATCAATTAAATAGGAAGCAATTAACATGTCAAAATTCACACCGGCAAGAACAATACCTTTCCAGCCAAGGGCTACGACTGCTCGTTTCGTATCAAACATTAGTTTCTCTGCGGTCTCATCAGCTGCCCACTCTCTGAAAACTTCAGATTCCATGGCAGCCTTGGCAGGAATGTAATACCGTCCTTTTTCATTTACCAGGGCTATCCCCCATATATCAGCCTGGTGATAGTTTTCCTGAGGAACTTCAACAACTAACGCTGAAGGAGAAACCAGGATGTCCTTTGTTACTTCCTCCACGCTTCTGTAGGTAACATCCTTTAAATCTTCTTGAACTTCCGTTTCTCCGTCATCAAACCTTTCAAGGAGACTTGAAAATTCAAGTTCTTTAAAGATCCTTGTGATCTCCTTTGAATCATACTCACCAAATGTGACTGTGGAAAGGTCCACATCAACAGGTGAGTCACGATCAATGGTAGCCAGCTCTTTGCTCATCATTGCCTGGTCTTTATTTTCCTCAAGGCGCTCCTTCATTTTTTTCCAGAAATTTCGTTGATCGAGTCAAGTACTTTTTCAATCGTGCCGAATTGTTTAAGTAATTTAATGGCTGTCTTTTCTCCTATCCCGGGAACACCAGGGATGTTATCAGAACTATCCCCCATAAGACCCTTCATATCGATAATCTGCTCGGGATGGAAGCCATATTTCTCTTCTATGGCATTCATGTCATACGTTTCTACGTTGGTAATCCCTTTTCTGGTTAAAGCGACCTTCGTCTTTTCACTAACGAGCTGAAGCAGATCTTTATCTCCTGAATAAACTTTCACTTCCCAATTTTGTGCTTCTGCTTCCTTCGACAGAGTACCGATAATGTCGTCAGCTTCATAGTTCTCAATTTCAAACCTTGATATGTTGAACGCATCCAGTACCTCCCTAATAAGAGGAAGCTGCTCAGAAAGCTCCGGTGGAGTCTTTTGGCGCCCTGATTTGTATTTTTCATAAGTCTTATGACGAAAGGTTGTCTTGCCTGCGTCAAATGCTACAAGCATATGAGACGGCTTTTCTTCTTCAATTACTTTCAGCAGCATCGTAGTAAACCCGTAAACCGCGTTGGTGTATACCCCTTTTTCATTATTTAAAAGGGGCAGTGCAAAAAAAAGCCCGGTAGGCAATACTGTTTCCGTCAATTAAAATAAGCTTACTCATGGAGAAAGCTCCTCTCTCTGTATAAGTTACAATGTTCCACTTCTCATGTAGAGTTATTTTATCATATCCGTTCCCTCAGGTCAGACTCAGGAACTCATTCTGTTTTTCGTTTGCCAGTCGTTTTAAAAAGCTCTCTGCCTGTTATAGGAAGAGAGCTTTTTAACTTAGTCAATATAACCCATCAGTATTCGGCATATGGTGAATCAGCTGGCAAAGTAATGACCGTTTCATCTTCAATTGTCGTACGGTAGCTTTCAAGAGTACGGTATAGTTCATAAAATTCCGTGTCCCTTCCAAAAGCCGCATTATAAACTCTGGCTGCTTCTGCTTCACCTTCACCAATAATCTCACTTGCATCCGCTTCTGCCGTTGAGATTATCTCCTGGACTTCCCGGTCCGTATTTGCACGTATACGGTTGGCCTCTGCATCCCCTTGTGAAAGGTACTCCTGTGCTGTAGACTCCCGTTCAGAGATCATCCGCCGATGAATAGCCAGCTCATTGTCTTCAGGAAGGTCCGTTCTCTTCATCCTTACATCTGTAATAATAATGCCATAATTATCACGGGCTAGAAGCTCATTGACTCTTTCTGTCACCCGTTCATTAAAGTCACCCCGGCCCGACTCTTCCTCATTTATTATTTCATCATAATCCATCTGCCCTAATTCTGCCCTAATGACTGAAAAAATAAAATTAGACATAATGGATTCTGCGTTTTCTATGGTTCTGGCGTTTCCAATCATAGCCCGTGGGTCCTCTACACGCCATACAGCATAATTATCAACCAGCATTCTCTTTTTATCCCTTGTGTTTATTTCAGCAGGATTGACATCGTAGCTCATTTGATATTTTGGAAGAGAAGAAACAGTCTGGATAAATGGGATTTTCACATTAAGTCCCGGCTCCTCTTCAATTCTCACAACCTCTCCAAACTGCCGGACTACTTTGTACTCCCCTTGTTCCACGATAAACAGGTTAGAAATTCCTATGATTAGAAGGGCAAGCAAAACAACAAGGACAATAGCCTTCTTAATCCATTTCCCTATATTTTCAGGCCCTCTTTTTTCGTTAAAGTTCACTATATTATTGTCTGCCATCAGCTGTTCCCTCCTTCCTCCTGTTCGTCTTCTTCCACTGAATCTGGTTCTTCTTCATCTACGTTTTCCTGTAGTTCTTCCTCATCAGGCTCTTCCACAGGTTCTTCAGGCTCTTCCACTTCCTCCGAATCATTGCTTCTTCCTTGATCAGCCAGTACAGCTTCCTCTTCACGTTGCTCCATAGGACGAAGAGGCAAGTAGTTTACTGTGTCCTGATTGCTGTCCAGTATAAAAATATCTGTGCCAGGAAGCACATCTTCGAGTGTTTCTAAAACAAGTCTCTGCCTCGTAACTTCAGGGTTATTTTGATATTCTTCGTAGAGAGCGTTAAAACGTGAAGCATCCCCTCTGGCTCTTTCTATTCTTTCTGCTCGCTGTCCCTCAGCACGGGAAATTATCGCATCCTGTTCCCCTTCAGCTTCATTTATTTCCTGGTTACGGTATCTATTAGCCTGATTAATCTTTGTTAACCGTTCTTCTCTCGCATCTGTCACTTCAGTAAAGGCACGTCTTACCTCCTCAGTTGGAAGCTCTACGTCCTGAAGCTTTACATCGAGGACGGTGATCCCAATGTCATAGCGATCAATAAGTCCAGTTAAATTATCAAAGACTTTTCCTTCTACTTCCGGCCGTTGATCTGTTAATACATCATCGATTAGTGAGCTTCCAATGACCCCACGTAAAGATGCAGAGGTAGCGTTATGTAAGATTCGTTCAGGATCATCGACGTTAAATAAATACCTCTCCACATCCGTTATTCTCCATTGCACGACTAAATCGGCAAATAGGATATTTTCATCCCCGGTGATCATTTTTGCCTCATCTGTGTATTCGGTCACTTCTCCATCCTCTTCCACATACCCAACCCTTAGGCTGTTCGTAGAAATAGGAAGTATTTCTACTCTTTGCACCGGCCAAGGCAGCTTAAAGTTCAGACCTGGCTCGGAGACTGTTTCTTCCACTGCTCCAAAGGTAATTAATGCTGCTTGTTCTGATTCATCGACCGTATACCAGCCTGTAATTAAAAATAAAGCTAAGATAACAACCCCAATCAGTGCAAAAAACCTAGGATTAACTGCTTAATGGTTACCACTTCATTCCCCCTGTCTTTCCTTACAACCTTATGTATCCTATTTATGTAGTTCATCTCTTTTTTATAAATAAGATATACCTTTCTATTATAGAACAAAGAAGAGTAGGGTCCTATGTTTCTATCAAATTTTCTCCTAAATTATGAAAACCTTTTACTGAATATGGATTTTTTACACGTGAAGTACTATTCAGACACAAATTAGGACGAAAGCCAAGGGGGGCTTTCGTCCAATAAAGGGAATTATGAGCCGTTCTATTATTATCCTACCGTTAATTTGTTAAGGAGATATGAAGAGAAAGTAAAGATTAGGTAAAGTTTACATTATATCAATTCTTTTGGAAAGGTTAGAGTAAATGTGGTCCCTTTACCTAATGTGCTATCTACTTCAATTTTCCCTTGATGAGCCTCTACCAGGTGTTTAACAATGGCTAATCCCAGTCCTGTCCCTCCTGAATTTCGGCTTCTTGCTTTTTCTATTCTGTAAAAGCGTTCAAAAATTCGTTTTATATGTTCTTGACTAATCCCTATGCCAGTATCAGTAACTGAGACCTTGATCTGTTTGTCTTCACTCGTTACTTCCACAAGAATGTTGCCTTTAACAGGGGTGTAAACAATGGAATTATTAATAATATTTATTAAAATTTGTTTTAAGCGAGCAGGGTCTCCATTCATAAGAGCTTTTCCATCTCCCTTACTAGTTACAGTGATATCTTTCTCTTTGGCCTTAGGGAGAAGAAGATCTGTCACTTCCTTAGTAAGGGCTGCAATATTTACCTGCTGTACATGCAGCTGGAAGTGCTCCTGCTCAATCTTTGACAGCTCCAGCAGCTCACTTATCAAGTCCTGCAGCCGGTCACTTTCTTTCCAAATAATATCAAGAAATTGTTTCCTAAGCTCAGGGTTTTCCATGGCACCATCAAGTAGAGTTTCAGCGAATCCCTTTACAGAGGTAACAGGGTTCTTAATTCATGAGAAACATTAGCAACAAAATCTTTTCGTACTTGTTCTAATTTTTTCAGCTCGGAGATGTCATGAAGAACCAGAACAATTCCTCGCAGTTTATTACGTGCACCAATGACCGGTGCTCCGTAAACGTCATAATATTTCATCTCCAAAGGAGCAGAATGGTTACCTGCTGTCTGTCTTTTTGCTCAGTTAAGAGAACACTTTGAATGAATTTTATTAACTCTTTTTCATGAATCACTTCATAATACAAAACATCCTGCCATTCATCTGTATTTTCATTAAAAATGTCCTTACAAGCCTGATTTATGAGTGTAATATCACCACGATCATTAATAAATATTAATCCGCTGCCCATATTATCAATTAAAGCCTCTAAACGCTCCTGCTGCGTCTGATACCTTTTTGTAATCTGACCCAGGTTATAAGCAAGAACATTAATGGATCTCGTAAGCTGTCCGACTTCATCCTTTGACCCAGAATACGTTCTGGCGTTAAAGTTCCCTTTTGCTAACTCATTTGCAACCTTTGTTACTTGGCCGATAGGCTTCGTAAGCTGGCTGGCAATCCGGTAATTGAGGGATAGAATAACGAAAAAAGCGACAGTAAATGTAAGTCCAATAAAAATCCAGATCTGACGATTCATTTCATTTACATGCTCTACGGGCAGCCCAAGTCTTAAATATCCCTCCACCTCTCCATTTAATTCAAGAGGAAGTGCAAAGTAAAGAAGTTCTGCCCAACCGTCGTACTATAACGAACATGGTGAGTACCGCTTTCTCCCGCATTCATGATTTCAGGGCGGTCTGAATGATTTTCCATTCCCACCGGTGTTCTCTCTGATTCGCCAATGACTGTGCCTTCTGAGTTCAATATGGTGACTCTAGTCCCAAGGCTCTCGCTAATGTCTACAGCAAGGGACTGCCACTCATCACCACCTCGTTCAGAAATCGTTAGAGCTGCCAGCTCGGCTTCTCTCTCAAGTCTATCTGTAAGCTGGTCCAGGTAGGAGCTTTTTACGACTTCGCCCACTAAGAAACCTAGAATAACAAGGACAAGAAAAATGACAGAGAGAAAGCCTATCATTAATCTTGTTCTAAGTTTTTTCATAAGGAAGAAGGCTCCTCTAATTTATATCCAAGACCTCTCACGGTTTTAATATACACAGGCTTTTTTGTATTAGGTTCAATTTTTTCTCTAAGATGACTGATATGCACATCCACAATTCTCGTATCTCCAACAAATTCATAGTTCCAGACAGCGTTTAACAGCTGATCCCGGGTAAGTACCCTTTCTTTATTCACAGCTAAATAAAGAAGCAGCTCAAATTCTTTAGGTGTTAATTCTAATGGCTCTTTATTAACCAAGGCTTGATAATTTTCAGGGTATATTAGCAAATGACCAATTTTGATTTCTTCCTTGGATCCTTGGTTTCCATAGGAACTATTATTACTTCTGTTTTCAACTCTTCTTAATATTGCTCTGACCCTTGCTACGAGTTCCCGGGGACTGAACGGCTTGGTCATGTAATCATCAGCACCAAGCTCCAGGCCTAGTACTTTATCGAATTCCTCATCTTTTGCTGTCACCATTAAGATGGGAGTATTAATCTTCTCTTGTCTAATTTGCCTGCACACTTCAAGTCCGTCCATTTCAGGTATCATTAAATCAAGTACGATAAGGTCAAACTCTTGATTCTGTGCCTTACTAAAAGCCTCTGAACCGTCCATAGCTGTGTCTACCTTGTATCCTGCTTGTTCAAGGTTAAATTTAATCAAGGTAACAATCGACTCTTCATCATCTACTACAAGTAACCGCTGAGCCATAATATGTAATTCTCCTCCATCTGTTTCTGGCACCCCTGTCACCAGAACATGATCTTAACGGCAAGAAATATAATCCCCTTTTCTTTCTTTATCTTACTATCCTTATTATAGATAAACAATACTCTCCTTCTTCCCTTCTATGCGCTAAGGACATTTAGACAGTTGACTGAATACGAAAAAAAAGCTTGCCCGGAAAACTTCCCGGACAAGCTTTGCTTATTAATCTTTTGGTAATGCAGTCATCACGCTTTTTACAGATTCTACTGACTTAGAAAGCTCTGTTGCTTCTTCCTCAGTAAGGTCCAGCTCAATAATTTTTTCTACACCATCGCCACCTAGAATGGTAGGAACTCCGACATACAAGTCTTCATATCCATACTCCCCTTCAAGGTAAGCTATTGATGGAAGAACACGTTTCTTGTCTTTCAAAATGGCCTCAACCATTTGAGTCAAGGAGGCAGCTGGCGCATAATAGGCACTTCCGTTGCCTAAAAGCTGAACGATTTCCCCGCCGCCTTTTCGAGTGCGTTCTACAATCGCATCAATACGATCTTGAGGCAGAAGCTTAGTTAAAGGAACTCCCCCCGCACTTGAATAGCGAATTAATGGTACCATGTCGTCTCCATGCCCCCCTAGAACAAATCCCTGGATATCTTCGACAGAAATATTCAGTTCTTGAGCGACAAAGGTACGGAAACGTGCAGTATCCAGTACACCGGATTGTCCCATTACGCGGTTTTTAGGGAAACCTGACTCTTTAAACACAGTATACGTCATAGCGTCAGCAGGATTAGTAAGTACTATGATATAACAATCAGGGGAATACTTTACTACTTCTTTTGTCACTGACTTCATGATTTTTGCATTTGTATTTACAAGGTCATCACGGCTCATGCCAGGTTTTCTTGCAATACCTGCAGTAATAACAACTACATCAGATCCAGCAGTGTCTTCATATTTTGATGTCCCGACTACGTTGGAATCAACTCCTTGAACTGGATAGATTCGAGCATATCAAGTGCTTTCCCCTTTGTTGGTCCTTCCATATCAGGAATGTCCACAAGCACTACGTCTCCTAATTCCTTCTGAGCAACCATTAGCTGTCGTTGCACCAGTAAAACCTCCGCCGATCACAGATACTTTTCTGCGTTTAATTGCCATGTGCAGTACCTCCCCAAGAATTACATATTTTTAATTAGCTCTTCACCGAACTCAGAAGTCTTAACTTCTTTTGCACCATCCATTAGGCGTGCAAAGTCATAGGTAACTACTTTGCTTTCAATTGTCTTATCCATTGCACCTAAGATTAATTCAGCAGCTTCTGTCCAGCCAAGATGACGGAGCAATAATTCCCCAGACAAAATAACAGAAGAAGGATTTACTTTGTTAAGGCCGGCGTATTTAGGTGCAGTTCCATGAGTGGCTTCAAAAATCGCATGGCCGGTATCGTAGTTAATGTTTGCTCCAGGAGCGATACCGATGCCGCCAACCTGTGCTGCCAAAGCATCAGAAATATAGTCTCCGTTTAAGTTCATTGTAGCCACTACATCATGGTCCTTTGGACGAGTTAGGATTTGCTGTAAGAAGATATCAGCAATAGAGTCTTTAATGATAATCTTTCCAGCTTTTTCAGCTTCGTCTTGTGCGTTATTAGCTGCTTCTTTTCCTTCTCTTTCTACAATTTCATCGTACTGAGCCCAAGTAAATACTTTATCCCCAAACTCGCGCTCAGCAAGCTCGTAGCCCCAGTTCTTAAATGCGCCTTCTGTAAACTTCATGATGTTTCCTTTATGAACAAGTGTTACGCTTTTGCGGCCTTCTTGAAGGGCATAGTTAATAGCAGAACGAACGATTCGCTCTGTACCCTCTTTTGATACAGGCTTAATTCCGATACCAGAAGTTTCTGGGAAACGAATATTGTTAGAGCCCATTTCGTTAATTAGAAAATCAACTACTTTTTTCACATCATCCGTGCCTTCTTTAAACTCAATCCCCGCATAAATATCCTCAGTATTCTCACGGAAAATTACCATGTCCACCTCTTCTGGACGTTTAACAGGAGAAGGAACGTTAGTAAAGTGGCGTACAGGGCGCAAGCAAGTATAAAGGTCAAGCTTTTGACGAAGAGCTACGTTTAAAGAACGAATCCCGCCTCCGATAGGAGTTGTTAAAGGTCCTTTAATAGCAATCAGATACTCACGGATTGCGTCCAGGGATTCCTCTGGAAGCCACTCACCTGTGTTGTTGTAGGCTTTTTCCCCTACAAGGATTTCTTTCCACTCAATTTTTTTCTCGCCATTATATGCTTTCTCAACGGCCGCATCTAATACTTCTGTGCAGCTGCCCAAATATCCGGGCCGATTCCATCACCTTCAATAAAAGGGATCACAGGTTATTAGGTACATTTAAAACTCCATTATTTGTGGTAATCTTCTCTCCATTAGACATTGTTACATTCCTCCTAGCTAATAGTTAACTTGTTAATTTCTTGGTGGTACAAAAGAGCTCAGCTGATTGATCACTTGTTTAGCAGCCAGCTGTCTTAAATTCTTACTTACTATATGTAGTAAGAGAGAGAATACTCTCTCTTAAACACTAGCGTTCGTTTAAAGGGACGTACGCTTGTTTGTCAGGCCCGACATACTCAGCTCTTGGGCGAATTAAACGATTATCGCTGTACTGCTCAAGAATATGGGCAAGCCAGCCAGAAACACGGCTCGTTGCAAAGATAGGGGTAAACAAATCATGATCGATTCCCAGGCTGTGATACACGGAAGCAGAATAGAAATCAACGTTAGGAAGTAAGCCTTTTTCACCCACTACCATTTCTTCTACCTTTACAGACATATCATACCATTTTGACTCTCCAGTGATACTTGTGAGCTTTTTGGACATGTCGCGCAAATGTTTTGCTCTAGGGTCCCCATTCTTGTATACCCGGTGTCCAAATCCCATAATCTTCTCTTTATTATCAAGAGCTTTACGGATATATGGTTCCACATTGTCAACTTCTCCAATATCCATAAGTGTTGACATGACGCGTTCATTTGCTCCCCCATGAAGCGGGCCTTTTAAGGCACCGATGGCAGAAGTAATACCTGAGTATACATCTGACAATGTAGCTACACACACACGAGCTGTAAAAGTAGAAGCATTAAGCTCATGATCAGCGTGAAGGACTAACGCCTTGTTAAAAGCAGTTTCTGAAATTTCATCTGGTTCTTCTCCATTAAGCATGTATAAGAAGTTTGCTGCAAAGCTGAGTTCCTTTTTAGGCAAAACAGGCTCCTTGCCATTTCTGATACGGGCAAAGCCTGTAACGATTGCAGGAATTCTTGCTTGCAGGCGAATTGCTTTGCGACGGTTAGCCTCTTCAGTCATTTCATCAGCTTCTTCGTCGTATAAAGCAAGCTGTGAAACAGCTGTACGAAGAGCTGCCATAGGGTGTACCTTATCGATAGGGTAAGACTTCATATAGTCAAACACTTCTTTAGGGACTTCCATGTCACTTGCTAAATTTTTCGTCAACTCTTCCAATTCATCTTTCTTTGGCAGACGACCGTTCCAAAGGAGGTAAATAACCTCCTCAAAGCTAGCATTATCAGTTAAATCATCAATGTCATACCCTTGATAAGTTAATACATCATCGATAATTGAACTAACACTGGAAGTTGTTGCAACAACGCCTTCAAGACCACGAGTTGTGCTCATTTCAACCTCTCCTTCACCGAAAAAGTTTGCGATTTCCAAAAGGTTTGAAAATCGTAAATGCTTACATTTTCACGTTCAGCAAGGGAAAACCCTATCATACCTACGTAACCGAAGAGTTTAGACTGCTTAGTCTGTTTCAGGAAGAATTCGACCCTAAGCCGTTCCTTCATGCACCCCGCCTAATTGAACGTGCTTAATCAATAGGCTATGTAGGAAGAACATTACACCCAGTATCAATTATAAACATTTTTTAAACTTTTGTGAACTTATTCATGAGAATTAACTTTAACTCTCTAAAAAGTTTAACTAATTAAATTATTCAGATAAATTTCGATTGCGGGAGAATACCAGTACTTTGGTTTCTGCCCGCTCCTGCTTCTGCCTTTTTCAGCCGCCTCCGCCTGAAAAATCTCCACCGCTTTCATTGCATAATAAGCTATTCCTGCACCAATTAAAGGGCCTACAGCTACACCGTTGAAAAGAGCAACTGCCAGTATCGTCCCAATCACAAGCGCAGCAGTAATATGAGGGTCGTTCTGAAGAAGATCTACTCCTCCCTTTGCAATAAGAGCGACTGTAATTCCTGCTCCCAGGGCTACCCAGGCATAAACTGACTTCATTGCATCACCTAACTGCTTAAAGCCGATTTCACCGGTTACGATAGGAACAAGGACAGCTATTGTTAAAATGGTGACTGCTATATTAATCCCTTTTGCCTGCATAAAAGGAAACACCTTGTCTCCTGCACCAGTCCATTTCAGTGCCAGTAATACCAGGATTGCCACAACAAGGGATTGGTTCTTTCCGATTACTCCTATGGCCAGCAGGATAAGCATGAATATTGTTGCCTGTGATATCAAGTTGTTGTAACATCCTTCCCCATAGACTTTCTCATTTATCGTACCACACTTTATAAATCACTTCACTTTTGTAGCGCCAGGAAGAACCGCTTCATTTCCTGCGTATGAACACGATGTTTCCTGATTGGGTAAGCTTTGAGAATACTCTCTGGAACACACCCTTAAAATACCCTCTTGTGAAAGGAATTAATAGTAAAAAGCCGATGGCGTCGGTTATAAACCCAGGCGTAAGAAGTACCACCCCGCCCACAAGAATGCAGAGGCCGTCCAAAATCAGATTGCTCGGTACCTCACCCTGCTGCATTTGCAGCTGTGCTGTGCGAATGGTTTGCAGGCCTTCTCTTTTGGCAAGCCATGCGCCAAGCACACCTGTTAAAATAACAAGAAGAACTGTAGCCATACGCCAAGGTAATTTCCTGAAAGAAGCAGTACGCCGATTTCCAAGGCCGGCACTATAATCAATAACAAGACTAATATTTTCCCCATGTTTGTTCCCCGCTTTCTTGTTCTTCCCTTTGAAGAGTGATCTTACCTATACCCAAGTATACCTTTTATCATTTCTTATTCCTAAGTTTTACCCGGGTTTCTCTTTAGCTTTGTTACATATTGTTGGTGGCTTTTGCGAAAGAACGCTTCCCTTACACCTGAAGTAAATGCGGCATTCAGTTGTCTTCTATTCCCGGAGCATTGCCTTCCTAGGGAAAACTGCCTGCGTGATCTTCGACTCATAGTATTCTTCAAGGCGCCTCGAGCGTTTATCTATAATCAAAGGATTTATAAAAATAAACCATTCGCCTTTCACAGAGCTCAGGAAAAAGGAGAAGGCATCTGCCTTCTCCCATGTATTAGAGCACACTGGCGTGCCCTCTATAAATATCTCCATGTGCACTATCTATCGTTACTTCTTCTCCATCCTCGAAAAGCTGAAGAGCATTTTCCACTCCAACTACAACCGGAATCCCCAGATTAATTCCCACCACTGCTGCATGAGAAGTGAGGCCGCCTTCTTCTGTAATCACAGCTGCAGCTTTTTCAAAAGCAGGCATTAACTCTTTATCAGTGCTGTAGGTCACAAGAATGCAGCCTGGTGTCGCTTTTTGGTTCGCTTCTTCTGCAGTTCTTGCCACAATCACTTTCCCTGCAGCTGTTTTTCTTCCAATGCCTTGTCCTTTAGCTGCAATTTCACCAATAACGTGTACTTTCATAATATTTGTTGTACCTGATTCACCAACAGGGACTCCAGCCGTAATCACTACAAGGTCCCCGTGATCCACATTTCCAGATTTCAATGCTTCCTGCACGGTAATATCAAGCATTTCATCAGTGCTGGCTGCTTCAGTCCCCATTACTGGAATAACTCCCCATACAAGGGAAAGACGTCTCATCACGTGCTCATTGCTTGTGACAGCGATGATCCGGGACTTAGGACGATACTTGGAAACCATTCTTGCCGTGTGCCCGCTTTCTGTAGCTGAAAGGATTGCGGAGGCATTTAGGTTTAGTGCTGTATGAGAGACAGACTGACTGATTGAGTTCGTAATAGACGTGCGGCTTTCTTTCGTGCGCTTGTCTAGAATTGTTTTGTAATCAAGTGCAGATTCGGCTCGTGTAGCAATATCACTCATCGTCTGCACGGCTTCCACCGGGTAATCTCCCGCCGCCGTTTCCCCGGACAGCATAATAGCATCCGTGCCATCAAAAATAGCATTAGCTACGTCACTTGCTTCTGCTCGTGTCGGCCGCGGGTTTCTTTGCATAGAATCAAGCATTTGTGTGGCTGTTATCACCGGTTTTGCAATCGTATTACACTTCTTGATTAAGCTTTTTTGAACAAGAGGAACCTCTTCAGGCGGAATCTCTACACCCATGTCTCCACGGGCAACCATCAGACCGTCAGAAACCTCCAGAATTTCATTAATATTATCAATGCCTTCCTGGTTTTCAATCTTTGGGATGATGTGAATGTCTTCTCCTTTCCTTTGTTCAAGAAGTTCACGGATTTCAAGGACGTCTTCGGCTCTCCGGACAAAAGACGCTGCAATGAAATCTACTTTTTGTTCAATGCCAAAAACGATATCCTCAGCATCCTTTTCTGTTATTCCAGGCAAGTTAAGCTTCACATTAGGAAGATTAACTCCTTTCTTATTTTTAAGTTCCCCATTGTTTAGCACCCTTGTAAGGACTTCTGTGTCTCTGACTTCCAGAACCTCAAGTTCAATTAAACCATCATCAAGGAGAATTTTCTTTCCTTTTTCCAAATCATTTGTAATCCCTTTATAAGTAACAGAAATCTTTTCAGGTGTTCCAATAACCTCATCTGTTGAAACAAGAAGGTCCTGCCCTTTTTCTAGATGAATAGCTCCGTTTTCCATGGTATGAGTGCGGATTTCCGGTCCTTTTGTGTCCAATAGAATAGCAACGGTTTTCCCTGTTCTTTTTGAAGCTTCACGAATATTTTTGATACGCGCGCCGTGTTCCTCAAAATCGCCGTGGGAAAAGTTCAAGCGTGCAACATTCATGCCTGCTTCAATCAGCTTTACCAGCGTATCAACCTGTTCACTGGCTGGACCGATAGTACATACAATTTTCGTTTTTCTCATGTTATCCTCCTTTTATCTATACCCGATTACTTATTCGCTTACCTGCTGTGATCCTTAAATTGAAAGTTCCTGAGAAAGCCGGTACAGTTCAAGGTCTAGTTCACGCTTCTCCGATAAGGCTGCAGAGATAGACTGGTAATATTCCTTGTTATTTTTAATACCGACCATCTGCCTGCTGCACCCTCTAATAGAATTTCAACTGCCTTTCCGCCAAGTCGGCTTGCCAGTACTCGGTCAAAGCCGGTAGCGATCCGCCCCGCTGTATATGGCCAAGTACCGTAACTCTGGTCTCAAAGCTCGTGGCGTCCTGAATTTTTTTACCAAATTCAGGCCCGCTGCCCACGCCTTCTGCTACGATTATAATACTGTGCTTTTTCCCACGTTCATGTCCTCTTTTTAGGCGCTCAACAATCTTGTCCATATTAAAGGGCTCTTCAGGAATGATAATAGATTCCGCTCCATCGGCCAGCCCTGCCCATAAAGCAAGGTCGCCCGCATCTCTACCCATCACTTCCACTACATACGTTCTCTCATGAGAAGTTGCCGTATCCCTGATTTTGTCAATTGCATCGATTACTGTGTTGAGAGCTGTGTCAAAGCCAATGGTAAAATCAGTACCAGGGATGTCATTATCAATAGTTCCCGGCACACCTATGGTAGGAAACCCTAGTTCAGATAATTTTTCAGCTCCTCTGAAAGAACCGTCTCCTCCAATCACAACCAAACCTTCAATACCTAATTCTTTCAATTGCGCGACGGCTTTCTCTCTGCCCTCTTCTGTTTTAAACTCCTCACAGCGAGCTGTATAAAGCATAGTGCCGCCTCGGTGAATAATATCACCTACGTCACCAATTTCCAATTTTTTTATGTCTCCTGAAATTAAACCGGCATATCCATAATAAATTCCGTATACCTCTACATTATTAAAGATTGCTTTACGAACAACAGCTCTGACCGCTGCATTCATTCCAGGAGAGTCTCCACCGCTGGTAAGTACTCCAATACGCTTCATTATTAACCTCCTCGGTTATCTTTTCTTTATTGTACAAAAAAAGGCTGACCCTATCCATTTTTCCCCATTTATCAGGGAAATGAAAACAACTTTCATACATCCCTATAACATTTAATCATTTGTAAAGCCTTTCATGCAAAGAAAAAAGTGCTTCTCTTGCTACGAGTAAGCACTTTCCAAATTTAACTGTCTATTATGACGTTGTCATCAGCTAACTGTCCAATTGCTTTGTATTTCTCATAGCGCTGAGAAACAAGTTCTTCAGGTTTCAGAGATGAAAGTTCTTCTAATGATCGAGACAGAGTCTCATCAATCAAGGCAGCCTGTTTCTTTAAATCCTGGTGCGCTCCACCTTGTATCTCAGAAATCACTTCCTCCAGGATACCTAACTCTTTTAAATCCGGTGCTGTAATCCTCATTGTTTCTGCTGCTTTTTGGGCGTAGGAGGAGTCTTTCCACAAAATAGAAGCTGCACCTTCCGGTGAGATGACAGAGTATGTGGAGTTTTCCAGCATATGAATATGGTTGCCTACACCTAGGGCAAGGCTCCGCCACTTCCCCCTTCTCCAATAACAATACAGACGACAGGAACAGTCAATCCAGCCATTTCAAACAGATTGCGCGCAATTGCTTCACTTTGGCCTCTCTCTTCTGCTGCTTTGCCGGGAAAGGCTCCTTTCGTATCAATAAAACAAATAATAGGTCTGTTAAATTTTTCGGCTTGCTTCATAAGCCGTATCGCTTTTCGATAACCTTCAGGGTGGGGCATACCAAAGTTTCTGCGGATATTTTCTTTAGTATCCTTTCCCCGTTGATGACCCACTACCGTAACAGGGCGGCCCTTGTACTTCGCAATTCCGCCAACGATAGCTTCATCGTCTCCATAAAGACGGTCTCCATGGAGTTCAAGAAAGTCCGTGAACAACTCTTCTATGTATTCCATAGTTGTAGGCCTTTCCCCGTGACGGGCAATTTGCACCCGCTCCCACGGCTTCAGGTTTCCATATACATCTTTTTCCAGCTGAACAAGCCGTGCTTCCAATGTTTCAATTTCACCGCTTAAATCGATATCTTTTTCTTCGGTAAAGGATTTAAGCTCTTTGATTTTCTCTCTTAATTCAACCACTGGTTTTTCAAAAGGCAAGTTGCCATTCAATGCTTCCACCTCCTTACTCTGTATCCGGCGTATGCAGGTCTAGTATTTTTGCCAGAGTTTCCCGCATTTCCCCCCTGGTACCACTTTATCGAGCTGTCCGTGTTTTAATAAAAACTCTGCAGTTTGAAAGTCTTGCGGAAGCTCCTCTCTAATGGTCTGCTCGATAATTCTTCTTCCGGCAAACCCAATTAAAGCCTTTGGTTCTGAAAGGTTATAATCTCCTAAGGAGGCAAAGCTGGCAGAAACACCGCCTGTTGTCGGGTGAGTAAATACAGAAATATATAAAAGGCCTTCTTCTGACAGTCTTCTCAATGCAGAGCTCGTTTTTGCCATTTGCATCAAGCTTAGTACACCTTCCTGCATCCGAGCTCCTCCTGAAGCAGAAAACATAATAAATGGAAGCCGCTTATCAATGGCCTGTTCTATTGCACGTGTAATTTTCTCTCCGACCACAGAGCCCATACTTCCCATTCGAAACCTTGAATCCATTACACTAATAATGCAGCGATACCCCTGAATTAACCCTTCTCCCGTAACGATCGCTTCATTTAATTCTGTTTTTTGTTTATCTTTTTCAAGCTTCTCTTCA
Source organism: Thalassobacillus sp. C254 (assembly GCF_001310615.1). Classification (NCBI taxonomy): domain Bacteria; kingdom Bacillati; phylum Bacillota; class Bacilli; order Caryophanales; family Bacillaceae; genus Thalassobacillus; species Thalassobacillus sp. C254. The sequence continues at coordinate 413,319 of NZ_BAXQ01000001.1, forward strand.
TAGTCAGGAAAAGAAAGTGGATTGGCAGATGACAAATACCCGTTTAATTCTACAAAGGTGCCTTCATCACATATACACTCGATTCGTTCGTAAGCAGTCATAGAAAAATGATGTGCACAACTTTGACAGACCATGTCATTTTTCTTTAACTCTTTTGAATACACGATCGTTTTGCATTCAGGGCACTTTGTCATAACTCCTTCATTCATCTTCCTCGGTTGTTCTCGTTCAGATGGAACCGTGGCATACTTTCTTTTTTTAGAGAAAAAATCTTTTAGCACACAGACACCTCCTTATCTATACGTAATGACTCCTCATCATTCTATTTAGCAATTAAAAAGGTTATTAGATAGATTATCATATCGCTTAAAAAAAACAACTCTTTCCCCTAAAGGGGACAGATCTTCCCTTTTTTCGCCCTGTTCACACCCAGCCCGTTTTTATGTACTCAGCTTAGGGGAAATGGTAGAAAAAGGAGTTGTTTTACCCATAAAAAATTCTTGGAGCCTAAAATGCACTATTTTCTAAATGATCACTTAGTGCTTTAATCGCTTTATCCTCATCTCTGGATTTAAGCGCTTTGTAAATCTGGACATGTTCTTCATAGGAGTATAAGGGTCTTCCAGGCCTGGATAAAGATTCTTTTAACGCAGCTTTTGTGTACTCTACTAAGGGAATCCATATTTGGTGCATTAAATGATTTCCTGAAAGTTTAACAATCTTTTTATGGAAAAGATAATCTTCCTCAAGAGGAAGAGTGCCACACTTGACTTTTCCCTCATACGAAGCAAGCAAATCCTCAAGCTCTTCGATTTCCTCTTGTCTTGCTCTGCAGCAGGCGAGACGAAGCGCTTCGACTTCTACTACTTTTCTTGTTTCTGCAAGATCGCGGCGGGCTTTTTCATCCTTAAGAATAAAAGAAGCAATTATTTCTACAAGGCGCTTTCCTCCGGCCTCTTTCATAAACGTCCCTTCTCCACGTCTAGTTTCGATCAGGTCGAGAAGTTCGAGTGATCGGAAGGCTTCACGAACAGAAGAGCGACCGACATGAAGCCGATCACTCATTTCTCGTTCAGAGGGAAGTTTGTCTCCGCTCTTTAAACCATTCGTATGAATCATTCGATTTATTTCCTTAATAACTTCAATGTATACCTTTTCTTGTGATGACATAATCATCATCACCGCCATATTTCAATTTTTCAACCTGGAAAACATCTATATTATCAATTCGTTTTATTGCTCTTTGTCAATAATTGAAAGCTCTCTTGTTTTCTCAGCTACTTTTTCAGGATCCACGTTCTTTCTGGCCACTCCTGTTTCCATAGCTGCTTTTGCTACAGCGGCAGCCACTGCAGGGGCAACTCTGCCATCAAATGGCGCAGGGATAACGTAATCAGGAGTCACGTCTCTTTCATCAATAAGTTCTGCAATTGCATAAACAGCTGCTTTTTTCATTTCTTCGTTGATGTGGGTTGCATTTACATCCAAGGCTCCGCGGAAGATCCCTGGGAATGCAAGAACATTGTTCACTTGGTTAGGAAAGTCGGAGCGTCCAGTACCCACAACACTTGCTCCTGCTTCTTTTGCAGTGTCCGGAAGAATTTCAGGGTCCGGATTAGCCATGGCAAAGATGATCGGATCCTGGTTCATGGATTTAACCATTTCTTGGGTTAACGCCCCAGCTACGGATACACCAATAAATACATCAGTGTTTTTCACAACGTCCTCTAGTGATCCTTCTGCATTATCTTTATTTGTAACTTTAGCAATTTCAGACTTCACATCATTCATCCCGTATGAGCGGCCTTCAAAAATGGCTCCCTTTGAGTCACATAAAATGACATCACGAACTCCGAGACGCTGCAGCAGCTTGATAATAGCAATACCTGCTGAACCAGCTCCATTGATAACGACACGAATTTCTGATAATGATTTTCCAGTTACCTTCAAAGCGTTAATTAAGCCAGCGGCAGTCACAATTGCTGTTCCATGCTGGTCATCGTGGAACACAGGAATATTTGCCTCTTTTTTCAATCTTTCTTCAATAATAAAGCAATTTGGAGCTGCAATATCCTCTAAATTCACACCGCCAAATGTCGGCTCAAGGAGTTTTACTGTCTCTACAATTTTATCGACATCAGAGGTACCAAGGCAGATAGGGAAAGCGTCCACTCCTGCAAAGGACTTAAAGAGAACAGCTTTTCCTTCCATTACAGGCAGGGAGGCTTCAGCACCAATATTTCCAAGACCCAGTACAGCTGTACCATCAGAAACTACAGCAACCATATTGCCTTTCATTGTATAATCAAATACTTTCTGCTGGTCATCAAAGATTGCTTTGCATGGCTCAGCAACTCCCGGGGAATACGCCAAACTTAAATCACGTGCATTTTGTACAGGCACCTTGGCTTTCGATTCCAATTTTCCTTGATTTACTCGATGAAGATGTAAAGCTTCTTCTCTTAACGTAGACACACTCTCCACTCTCCTTTTATGTGTTTAAGCAATTCATAAGTATAAAAGGGACAATCCGTCCCATTCTGATCCATATTGGTCAGACCACTTGAAAAACTGTCCTTATTATAACAAAACTAAAGGAGTTGTTCACCCTTTTACTCTGCTTTTAAAACAACGTGTTCAGAAGATAAAATAAACTGTAGCTGTGAAATGCACCTCTCTGTAGCATTCACGCGGTTTTCATCGGACAGCTGGATCATTTTTTTTTCTTTTTCATAAAACAGTTGAACAGGCACAGGTCCCGGGTAAGAATTTATCACCTTCTTTACCTGCTGAAGGATTTGATGGTTGTCCTGCTCGGGACTGATTTTTAAATATAAATTCTTGCTTGCATCTTTTAAAAGGTCATCAAGGTGAAAGATGCTGTTTGCAAGAAGTTTATTTCCCTGGCTTTTTTTGTCAGGAACCCCAACCACCAGTATGGGTGACTGAAGGGTAAGCAATGAACCTGCTTTGCGGTAAAGGTCTGGGAAGACTACAACGTCACAGGCTCCTTCACCATCAGTCATACTCAAAAAAGCCATTTTCTGCCCAGTTTTAGTACGGATTGTTGATAGTTGTTCGATAATCCCAGCCAAAGCTTTTGTTCCCCTGTCGCCACCAAGGTTCTCTGCAAGGGGGACTGGCTGGAACGGGGCAATTACTTTCTGATACTGAGAAAGGGGATGGCCACTAAGGTAAAACCCTGTCACTTCTTTTTCCCCTTCATATTTTTCAATGTCTGTAAAGGCTCCTGATCTATATAGCGAAAATCGGCTTCTCCCTGTTCAAATAAACTGCCAATATCCCGCTGAAATTCCGCAAATTCAATAGCTGCATCCAAAGAAGCCAGTAAAACAGCTCTATCCTTACCCAGCTCATCGAATGCACCAGCCTTAATCAAGGATTCTATCCCCCTGCGTTCAACACTGCCAGCTTCCACCTTCATAAAAAATCGATAAAGCTCTTAAAATTCCCCTTCGTCCTTGCTTGAAGGATTGCTTTGACTCCATTTTTCCCTAGATGTTTAATTCCTATTAGGCCAAACACTATTTCTTCCCCAGCAGCCGAAAATCCCGCTTGGCTTTTGTTGATTGAAGGAGGCGTAACTTGCAGCCCATGGTGCTTAGCTTCTCTTAGGTACAGTCCTACCTTTTGAGAGTTATTTATATTCGTAGTAATGAGTGCTGCATAAAAGTCTGCCGGATAGTGAGCTTTAAGATAAGCCAACTGATATGCAATGAAACTGTATGCAACTGCATGGCTCCGGTTGAAGCCATAATCAGCAAAACGAACAATTAAGCTGTAAACTCTTTCAGCAGCCTCATTGCTAACACCTTGTTTGGCTGCTCTCTCTACGAAATGAAGACGTTCTTTTTCCAGTATTTCTCTATCCTTCTTACTCACCGCCCTGCGTAAAAGATCGGCTTCCGCTAAGGTATACCCTGCAAGTTCTTCTGCTATTTTCATGATTTGTTCCTGATAAATGATTACTCCGTATGTTGGTTCCAGAATAGAGCGCAGCTTTTCATGAGGGTATGTTATTGGTCTTTTGCTGTGTTTGCCGTCAATATAAACAGGAATGTTCTCCATCGGACCCGGCCTGTAAAGTGCATTAACAGCGACTATATCCTCAAAGGAAGTTGGATGAAGGTTTTTCAGCACTTGCCTCATTCCTTCTGACTCCAGTTGGAAGACTCCTGTAGTATCCCCCTTTGCTAAATGCTCAAAGGTGAGTGAATCGTTTAATGGGATCTCAGTTATGGTGATTGTATTGCCTGTTCTTCGTTTCACAGAGAGAATGATTTTCTCTATAAGCGTAAGGTTTTTAATCCGAGAAAATCCATCTTCAAAAGTCCCAGCTCTTCGAGATCATTCATCGGAAATTGGGTAACTAACGTATCATTTTTCCCCTCTGAAAGTGCTGTAATCTCATAAAGCGGTGTCTGACTCATCACTATTCCAGCAGCATGAATAGATGTATGCCTTGGCAGGCCCTCAACTTTTGAAGCTAAAGCAAAAACAGCCTCGGCCTCTTTATCCTTTCGCAATATCTCGAGCAGCTCAGGGCTTTCCTCAGCCGCTTTTGGTAAGCTTGTACTTTCAGACGGGATCATAGAGGCTAATCGATCTATTAAGCCTTGAGGAATCTCCAGAACCTTACCAACATCTCTTATCGCAGCACGAGCCCCAAATGTCCCAAACGTCACAATCTGTGCCACATGGTTTTTTCCATATTTTTCAATAACGTAAGAAATAACTTCTTCCCGGCGATAATCAGGAAAATCTATATCGATATCAGGAAGTGAGATTCTCTCCGGGTTTAAAAAACGTTCAAAGATCAGGTTATATGTCAATGGATCTATTTCTGTGATGAATAATACATAAGCTACTAGAGAGCCTGCTGCCGATCCTCTCCCAGGGCCCACAAGAATCCCCCTTTTTTTTGCAAAGGAGATAAAGTCCCATACAATGAGGAAGTAATCGGCAAACCCCATCTCGTTAATCGTTTCCAGTTCCTTTTGAAGCCGTTTTCTTATTTCTTCATTCAGGCTGCCGTATCTCTTCACAGCCCCCTCTTCACACAGCCTTTTCAGCTCTTCTTCTGTGCTTTTTCCTTGTGGAAGAGGAAATCTTGGCATGTTCAGCTCACCAAGAGGAAGCTCCCAGCTGCATCGGTTTGCAATGTTTTCTGTGTTTTGCAGGGCTTTTTCCGGCGCTCCTCTTTTTCTGATTCCCTCTTCTGAACAAAACTTTCCTCGAGAAGGGTCTTCATTCTCTTTAACTTCTTTTAGACTCTTTCCTTCTTTAATTGCTTCCAAAGCAGATCTGGTTTCATTTTCACCTTCGTCAATGACATGAACGTTAGCGCCAGCTGCCAGTGGAATTTCAAACCTTTCCGCTGCTTTTTCCCAGGTTCGTTTTTCTCTCTCTGTTCCCTGAGGAGACCATTCCATATACAGGTAACCTTCAGAAAATAGGATTTTAAGTTTGTCTACAAGAGAAAGAATCCTTTCTTTTTCCCTCTGCTGAATGGAAAAAAACAGTTCACTTTCGCCCCAGGGAATCAGGCATATGACTCCTTCCAGGCTTCCTTGAAGTTCTTCGAATGTAAGAAATGGTTCTGTTCCTTGCTTATTAGCTGTTGTAGCCAGCTGCAAAAGGTTTTGATATCCACTTCTGTTTTCTGCTAGAAAAACCAGTGGATAGGCATTTTCCCGGCCTATTTGAATGTCCAGTTCAATGCCTGCTAAAGGCTTAATTCCCTCCTTTTTACAAGCTTTATAAAAAGGAACAATTCCATGGAGGACGTTTTTATCTGTAATCGCTAAAGCGCCCATATTCAGTTTCTTGGCTCTTTGTACAAGTTCATCTATCCTGGCCGTACTTTTTAATAAACTGTATTCTGTATGAATATGTAAATGGACGAAAGCCAAATCAATCCGCCCTTTCTTTCTCGGTTATTACTATAAGTATGAAGAGCTTCCTCTTTGAAAACAAGCATATTCCTCTAAACAGGCAACTATATTTAGTAAAAGGACCCTTGTCCCCTTCCCCATAAATTGTGAGGAGCAGAAAGGAGCAATAGCAATGCTGAACCGTGACTTTATTGCTACTCTGGTGATTGATTTCTTCGTCGCCTTTGGCGTCATTATAGGCGGTGCTATTATTGGAGGGATTGGCGCGTTCCTTATCGGAAAGCCTCCTTTATCAACTATTCATGACTTGGCCGCAAGCTTGAAAATCTGGGCTCTGGTAGCGGCTATCGGCGGTACATTTGATGCCATTACATCATTAGAAAGAGGACTCTTTACGGCACACATGATGATATGTACCGGACAATTCTTATGATTCTTGCAGCCTTAGGAGGAGCTAACACTGGCACAGTCCTTATTCAGTGGATTACACAGGAGCATTTAAGCCCATGAGAATTCCTCCCTATTACAAACACCCTGGGTGGCAGCGTCTATTTGCCGGTTTCGTAATAGGCGCTCTCTTTGGATGGGGGTTTTTTTTATATGAATTTGGTGCAATTCATGAAAAAATTGATTATAGATTTAAAAAAACAGCAGCTTACTATTGAAGCTCAACAGGAAACGATTGAAATGCTTAGAAGTGAAGAAAAAAAATTGAACGAAGAAAACGAAAAGAAATTAACCATTCAAGAAATCCTGGTATATTTCACAAACGAAGAAAAAATCCGTTTAAGCGAGCTCACTCTCCATGAACTAAGACAGCAAATAGAAAATGAGCTGAAAGGCATAAAAAATAGTGACATAGAAAGTGTGGTTACAAATAAAGAACTAATGATAAAGACAATTGAAAACAAAGAATTCTTAGTAGGTGAGCATTTGTACCATGTAAAAGTGGAGCAAATATATATGTACACTACATTAGAACTTCATCTAAAAATCCTCCCCAAAAACCGCTAAGCACAATCCTTTTAAAAAATAATAAAAACAGGCTACAAAACTTGATATTTTAGTTATAATAGAGGAAAGAGTATAATGTAGAAGAGGCACCCTTGTTTTTCAAATGTTGCCTTCCCTTGAACCTACCATTCACTTAGAGGAGGTGTGTTGGTTTGGATATGACTGGTAAGGAAATGGTCATGAACCGAAAAGAACTCGCGCTTCAGAAAGTAGATAAGATTAAAGCAGGATACTCTGCTTTTGCGGAATCGAAGGAAGTTACAGCCATGATACGAAAAGAACTTCAAAAACAAGGAATTGATGTGTACGAGGATATTACAGATTTAGGATCCTGGTTTATACCGAGCAATAAAAAAGAATAATACAATCCCGCTTATCTGCCGGGATTCTTTCATTTTCGGGCCTTTAAGACCAAATATTTACCCTTTGTAAGAGTCCTCTCACTTAACAATACCCCCAAAAAACTGACAGTACCAGCGATGAGAAGCAGAGGTTCCTACTTAAAGGAGTATTGCAGGCACTCTTTTTCAAGAAGAGAGATAATTTCCTTTGTTTCGGCTGTGTTCTTTGCCTTTGCCCCTGCAGCCATAGGATGCCCTCCCCCATCAAATTGGGCGGCGACCTTATTGATGACCGGCCCTTTTGAACGAAGCCGCACACGATAACTTCCATCTTCGTTTTCTACAAAAAAGACCCAGGCCTTGATTCCTTCTACTTCACTAAATGAATTCACCACTGCCGAAGATTCATTTAAAGACACCTTACATTCTTTCAGGAGACTTTGAGGTAAATAAGATATCCCTAATCCGCTTTTCCGCATTTCAAAATCCTGCAGGACTCTTCCTTGAAAACGAACCAGATTTTCCGGCTTTTCATACATCTTTGTATATAGCTCAGTTCTGTCAAAATCAATTTTTATAAGCTCCGCTGTATACTGGAGGGTCTTTGCTGTCGTGTTAGGAAAGCGAAAACGACCCGTGTCTCCCACAATCCCTGCATAAAGAAGACGGGCTGACTCCTCGGTCAGGTTCCATTCATCCTGAACCTCCATGAACAGTTCGGTAATCATTTCACTGGTTGAGCTTGCAGAAGTATCCACCCATACGATGTCGCCATATGGCTCATCATTCGGATGGTGATCAATTTTAATGATTTTATCACCTAGCTTATATCGCTTATCACTGATCCTTTCCTGATTTGCTGTATCACATACAATGACAAGGGAGCCCTGATATGTTTTTTCTTCCACAGTATCCATCTTCAGGAGAAAGGTTAAGGAAGGCTCTTCTTCTCCAGTCACATAAACCTCTTTTTCTGGAAAGGTGTCTTTTAGCAGCCGGGCAAGCCCCCCCTGTGACCCAAGGGCATCAGGATCCGGGCTTTCGTGGCGGTGAATAATGATCTTGTTATACATGTTGATCATTTCTATTATCTCTTTTTTCATCAATACCCCTCACTTTCATTCGTTACAAACAATGACCGCCCTGATTACTTACTATATCTTGTCACACAAATTTCATGCTGCCAAGGTGGCTTTTCTTAAAAAGCATTTGGCATTTTGATTCAGGGAAGGTAAAATTAAAGGCAGAAAACATCCAGGAGGGGTCCTATGACACAAATACTTGTCGTGATAATTGTCCTAGCTGTTGCTATGTATATATTTTATAAAGCAAAAGTTATCCGCACGAAAGCTCCCGCCGAGAAAAGGTGGCAGCAAATGAAAGCCACGATGGCTTTAGGAACGTTTGTCACAGCTTTTGGTTTAAACCTTGCCTTAACGCCAAGAAGCACTCTCGAATTGATTATTGGTCTCGTATTCATCTTGCTTGGAGGAGCAAATGTTTTACTAGGATACAAAGGCTATAAGCACTACCTTCCTTTTGTCGAACAAGAAGCAGAAGAAGCCCGAATGAAAGCATAAGGATACGTTTTTAAAGCATGACCAGCAGCTAAGACGCCGGCTCATGCTTTTTTTTATTCTATCTTTCTAAAAGCTGTGCCATTAACAAAGCTTTTCCTACAATCTTTCCTTCATGGTACAACTCTACGTCCATTTTCCCGTATTTTCTCCCTACTTCAAGCACTCTTCCTTTTGTTTCAATGGTACTTTCTATCTGGACAGGCTTAATGAAATACAGTGTTATATTTTCTACAACCATGTCTCCTCTTTTGTATTGCCGGAGGACTCTGCTTCCTGTTTCTGTAACGAGGGTGGTAATAACACCATATGAAAGCATGCCAAGGTGATTGGTCATTTGAGGAGAAACTTCACATTGGAAGTCATATTCAGAGCCTGTAGTTGTATCATGAAACCTGCTTGTAATTGTATCCTCAATCGTTTCACCAACATGGGGCTGGCGTTGAATCATCTGCAGAGCTTTTAACACGTCTTGTCTGCTGATGACACCAAGAAGCTTACTGTGATGATCAATAACAGGTAGCAGTTCAATTCCTTCCCAAACCATCACATGAGCTACAGAAGCAATTGATGTTCTTTCATTTACTGTAATTGGCGATTTAGTCATTACTTTTTCGATAGGAATGTGATACTGAGCTCCCAGTACATCCTTGGCTGCAACCATTCCCTTTACTTTCATGTCTTCATCTATGACAGGATAGCGGCTGTGGCCTGTCCGCTCGTTTAGTTCATGCCACTTTTCCACTGTATTCTCTGTGGTCATAAAGTAGGTATCCTGAAGAGGAATTAAAATGTCATCAACGACTGCAATTTCCTTTTTAATCAACTGGTCATATATCGCCCGGTTAATCATTGCAGCGACAGTAAAAGTATCATAGCTCGTTGTAATGACAGGCAGTTCAAGCTCATCCGCCAGTTCAATCACATCTTCGTTTGTATCAAACCCTCCTGTAATGAGAACAGCCGATCCTGCCTCTAGAGCTAGCTTATGTACTTGATAACGATTCCCTACAATTAAAAGGTTTCCTGCTTCTACGTACCTCATCATTGCCTCAAGCTTCATCGCGCCGATGACAAACCGATTTAACGTTTTGTGCAGTCCATTCCTTCCTCCAAGTACATGCCCGTCCACTATGTTAACAACTTCAGCATAGGTCAGTTTTTCAATATTGTCCTTCTGCTTCTTTTCTATCCTAATTGTCCCCACTCGCTCAATGGTTGTTACCAGGCCTTGGTTTTCTGCATCCTTAATCGCCCTGTAAGCTGTTCCTTCACTTACATTAAGAAACTTTGCAATTTGGCGCACTGAAATTTTCTCTCCCACGCCAAGTTCAGTAATATGCTGTAAAATTTGTTCGTGCTTGGTTGCCACTGGAAGCCCCCCTTGTTAGTTATCTGATCTGTTTCACTAAAATGCGGTCACTGTACTACTTTTTATTATAAAGTTGGGGGTCTTGTAAATCAAGACACGGAAGAACCAACCTTAAGTTGTTTTATATCAGGTTGATTAAGTGTCTTTAAAAATACACAAAAAAGATACCCTCTGCTTTAAAAGCAGAGGGGTATTGTTTGGGAAAAGTCTACAGTTCGATAGATTCTCCAGCTTCTAATGCTTTCCCTTTCGTGTCTCCAAGAGAATCTACGAATTTCTTGGGGTCCTGTTTAATCACAGGCATAGTGTTATAGTGCATAGGAACGGTGTACTCAGGCTGATCCATTCTACAGCTGTCTTGGCATCTTCCGGTCCCATGGTGAAGTTGTCACCAATAGGCACAAACAGCAAATCTACATTTGTGCGTTCTGCAATTAATTTTATGTCAGAGAAAAGCCCTGTATCCCCCATATGGTAGATTGTTTTCCCTTCTGCTGTAAATAGGATTCCTGCCGGCATGCCCGTATATACAATGCGCTGGTTTTCTTCTTCTGTGTAAGCAGATCCATGGAAGGCTTGTGTAAGCTTAACATGACCGAAATCAAAATCGTGGCCCCCGCCAATGTGCATTGGATGAGTATTTACCCCTTGCCATCCTAAATAAGTAGCCAATTCAAAAGGAGCTACTACGAGTGCGTCATTCTTTTTTGCTAACTCTACCGTATCTCCTACATGATCATTATGTCCATGAGTAAGCAGGATCACATCTGCTTCTACGTTTTCCGCTTCTAAATCACACATGCCGTTCCCTGTAATAAAAGGATCAATTATGATTTTCTTTCCGTTCGTTTCAATAGCTACAACAGAATGTCCATGATAAGTAACTTTCATTCGAAACACTCCCTTACTTTCATAGTATAGTGGAAAAAATCCCTATTCCTTACTTAACATAATTTTCCCTCTATTTCAAAGGTTCCTTTTCGTTTCAAAGGTTAAACCTCTCCTTTTGTCAAACCCGGTCACTAGTTTTGCAAAACAATGCACCCAATTGTTCGTTACATATAATAATTGGGTGCAGTTCAGCTTGTCTTGTATTCTAGTTTCTAAATTGCGGCAAGTAGGTGGAAAATTCCGGAATAAAGATAATAATTAGTAAAGTTAAAATCATAGCGACAAAGTAAGGGACTACAGCCTTGGACAGTGATTCAATTGAAAGGCCGGATATCCCCGCCCCTACAAATAAATTAACCCCAAGGGGAGGAGTAATAAATCCTACTGCTAAGTTAACAATCATAATAATCCCGAAATGAACAGGATCGTACCCTAAATTAACGGCAATTGGAAGTAAAATAGGGGTAAGTATGATAATAGCAGCGAGCGTATCCATAAAGCACCCTACAACAAGAAGGAGTACTGTTATCATAAGTATGATAATAAGTGGGTTTTGAGATACTGACATCATGCCTTCAGCTACTTGATTAGGAATTTGTTCCACTGTTAGCAGGCGTCCAAAGGCAGTCGCAGTCCCTACTATAATAAGGACGGTAGCCGTAGTTAAAGCCGCATCAGCAAATACCTTAGGAAGCATTGTAAGCTTAAGTTCCCGGTAAAGCACGATCCCGGCAAACAACCCGTAAATAACAGCGACAACAGCCGCTTCAGTAGGAGTGAAAACTCCCCCGTAAATTCCTCCTAAAATAATAACAGGAATTAACAAAGCCCATTTAGCATCCCATATAGCTTTTCCTATTCCTTTTATTGAAGTTTTTTTCTCAAGACCCCTGTATCCCATCTTTTTGGAATATAAGTAAGCATAAAGAATAAGAGCTCCTCCTACAAGTAAACCGGGGATAATCCCCGCAATAAATAAATTGCCGATTGAAGTACTTCCTGTTACCCCGTATATAACCATAGGTATACTCGGGGGAATAATGACTCCAAGTGAGCCAGCTGCAGCTACGGTAGCCGTTGCGAACTTTTTATCATATCCCTGCCTTACCATAGCAGGAATCATAATTCCCCCTATAGCTGCTACTGTAGCGGGTCCGGAACCCGAAATTGCTGCAAAAAACATACAAGTAATAATTGTGGCAATAGCAAATCCTCCTGTTTTGTTTCCTACAAGAGAATTAGCTACATTAAATAACCTTTCAGACACCCCGCCTTTCCCCATAATTTCGCCAGCTAGTATAAAAAAAGGCACAGCCATTAACGGAAATGAATCTATCGAAGTAATTAGTCCTTGGACTAAAAACTCAACTGGCAATGTCCTGAATAAACAATCGCTATTAACGAAGCAAGACCTAAAGCGATCCCAATAGGAACGCTAAGGAGCAAAAAGAAAGCAAAGCTTCCAAATAAAACTAAAGTAGTCAATATATTTCCTCCCTTCCTTTGAGGTCATTCTTAGCCTCTGCTTCCTTTAAATTTCTCAGGCAGGGGTTGTTCTACATCTCCTCTTTCTAAAGCGTCATCAAGTTCTGTTTTTACGTAAAACTCTTCTTTTCCTAATAGGGCCTTTAGCTGCAAATACATTTGCTGAATGATCCTGACAGCTGTTAAGCTCATCCCAATTGGCGCAGCCGCGTATACCACTCCCATAGGCAGGTTCAAGGAAGGTGATGTTTGCCCAAACAATAATAAGCTTTCCGTTATTCTATAGCCATATATTACTACAAACACGGCAAATGATAAGAAACATAGATTAGCTGCCATATGTAATAAAATCTTGCCTCTTTCTTTTAAAAGTAAAAGCAAGACATCAACTTTAATATGTCTCTGTTTTTTCACTCCATAACTTATCCCGATATAAACTAGCCAGATAAAGCAGTACCTTGCCAGCTCTTCAGACCATGCTAATGAACTGCCTAAAAAATAACGCATAAACACCTGGAGAGCAATAACACCTACCATAATACCTGTAAATATGACAAGTAGCAGTTCCTCCAGGTGCTTATCTAAATATGTAACGATTCTCATCACTTTGCCTCCTTTAAACAGGACAATTTCTCCCGTTTCTGCTGACACGAAGGCGTTTCACTACTAAATAAGCAGTGCTCCAATCCCTCGGCTGCATCCACTATGCCGTTGGCGTTTTACCTTACATTATTATATGACAAAAAATTTTGTTTTTCAAATGAATTTTTAGAAATCAAAGCCTGCAACAGTAATAAAAAATACCTCTTCCCTCACTGCAAACATTAGAGGAAAGAGGTATTTTCATTTATTTACATCATATCAGGTATAAAGGCTCTTTTCTTTTTAATTCTTTTCCCAAACCCAGCTGTATAACTGGCTTTCTCCGCTTCTCCACCGAATATCAAATCGCTCTAAATCCGGAAAAGGACCGTTTTTAAGGCGGGCTGCTAACTCTTCAGCCTCTGCTTCTTCTGATAAATCAAGCAAAGCAAAAACTTTTTCTACATTTGGTTTCGCCTTCTCACCATGAAGGACTTTGTCACCATGATGCCATTCATATGTTCCTGGGCTGTCAAATTCCCAATGATAAACGTCCCCATCGGACTCAAGAGTTACCCGAAAAGAGAAATTTTCCATTAATTCATCGGCATAGACTACTGATGGAGCAAAAATACCACAAAGCAGAAATGCCATTGTAAAAAATACCGGCAAGCTTCTCATGAAATCACCTCATCCATAATTTGCCGATATTTTTTTATTTTATACTTATTCCTCTGCTTTTCCCCTGTATTTATGCAGAACGTCTACCCCCCCTGTTACTTCTATTACTGATCCTGTGATCATATCCGAATCTTCCTCGCATAAGAACGCTATCGTCCTTGCAATGTCTCCGCCGGTTCCTGGCCTTCCTACCGGCGTTATGTTATCGGTTTTCCCTTTCGCCTCCTGAATACTTGCCTCTTTATTCTCTTCAGTAATTACCCCTGGACAAACCATGTTCACGGTGATGCCATTTTCGGCTTCTTCCAGTGCCACTGACTTCATTAGAGAAACAAGACCTACTTTGGACGCAGCATAAGCAGAACGGTACAGCCATCCAGGTGCGTCGCCGGCCCCCTGAAAGCCATATGTAATGATCCTTCCATACTTCTGCTCGCGCATGTGGGGAACAACATGCTGAAATAGATAAAACATGGAAGTCAGGTTCCCGTCTACCATTTCATGCCACTCTTCCGGCTTATAATCCATTAACTTTTTCCGTTCAAATACATAAGGTCCAGCATTATTCACTAACACATCAATTCGTCCAAACCGGTTTACTCCTTCACTTACAATCCGTGCTAAATCCTCTTTTTGTGTTACATCGCCCTGAACGATATGTATTTGATCAAGCTTATCGTGGTATTGTTCTTTTAAGGCCTGCACTGCCTTATGTCGCTTCGGTAACTCACGGTCACAGCGTACCCTTTATTTATAAACGTCTCCGTGACTTTTCTCCCCAAGCCTTTTGAGCCTGCAGTGATAATTGCATGACGCATGGAAGCTCCTCCTTCGACCCAGCGTTCCTAGTTCTCTCTTTCTTAAATCATACTATGAGTTAAATTTTAAATTCAAATATTCACTCTTCCCTAGTAAGAAAGCCCTCTGAAGACAGAGGGCTTTTCCACTCTATGCTTTCATGTTTGCAGAGTGGCCTTCTTCATTGGTCTCAAGACGCTGAGAAGTGTCCGAGCCAACATGGTAATAGTCCAAAAGTTGATTATGGACATGTTCTTCCCCTTCATGCTCATAGTGAAATTGCTGCTTTTGTTGTTTATCCACTCTTCATCTCTCCCTTCTGAGGATGGTTCCCTCGTTTTATAAGATGAGCTACTATCAGTTTTTTATGACAGTTCAAAATGTAACCCCTTACATGTTATAATAGATTAATAGAATGGGTATATGACAAAGGGGGGTGAAGGTAACATGTCTCAATACAAAAAAATTTTAGTCGCCGTGGATGGTTCAAAAGAAGCCAAAAGGGCTTTACAGCGTTCTTATTTGTTTGCAAAAGAAAACAATGCAGAATTAGTGATCGCTCATATTATTGATACACGTACCTTTGCTACCATTGAACAATACGACCGCACAGTTGTCAGCAGGGCAGAAATGTATGGAAAAGACCTGTTGGATCAGTATAAAACAGAAGCTGAGGCTGCCGGTGTGGAAACCGTAAGCACTATCATCGATTTTGGTTCACCTAAAGTGAAAATCCCAAAAGACGTAGCAAAGAAAGTGGAGGCAGATCTTATTATCACTGGAGCAACTGGATTAAATGCGGTGGAGCGCATGTTAATCGGCAGTGTATCAGAAGCGATCGCACGCCACGCAAAATGCGATGTTCTTATTGTACGCAAAGACTCATAAAGTACATGATGTAAAAAGCGGATGTCCTTTTTGGACACCCGTTTTTTATTGTTCTTTTTGATTAACTTTTTCTTTGCCTGATTCAATCGCTTTTTTGACTTGTTCAAAGCCCGTTCCACCAGCACTGTTTCTTCTCTCCACAACAGTCTTGGGCTGAAGTACGTTGTAAATGTCTTCTTCAAACAACGTACTTGCATCCTTATATTCATCAAAGGAAAGATCCAGAAGATATTTGTTTTGTTGAATACATTGAAGGACAAGCTTCCCTACAACCTCATGAGCTTCTCGAAACGGCATTCCTTTTCCGGCAAGATAATCAGCCAGCTCAGTTGCATTGGAAAAATCAGAATGAGTGGCGTTTATCATTTTCTCTTTATTGACAGTCATCGTTTCAACCATGCCAGTAAAGATTTTCAGTGAACCAGTAAGTGTAGTAACGGCATCAAATACGCCTTCCTTATCCTCTTGCATGTCTTTATTATACGCTAAAGGCAGCCCTTTTAACGTAGTTAATAAAGAAAACAGGCTTCCATATACCCGACCCGTTTTCCTCGAATCAATTCAGCCATGTCCGGGTTTTTCTTTTGAGGCATAATACTGCTTCCTGTCGCAAACGTGTCATCCAGCTCTATAAACTGAAATTCCTGGGTTGACCAGAGAATAAACTCTTCTGCCAAACGGGAAAGGTGCATCATAATCGTTGAACCCGTACCGAGAAACTCAATAATAAAATCCCTGTCACTTACAGCATCCAGCTGTTTTCATAAATGCCGTCAAACTCTAATAGCTCCGCAGAAAATTCACGGTCAATGGGGAAAGTGGTACCTGCAAGGGCACCTGCCCCCAGAGGAGACACATTTATTCTTTTCAGGCCATCCTCAAGGCGTGAATAATCACGCTCCAGCATCCAGAAATATGCCATTAAATGATGAGCAAAAGAGACAGGCTGTGCACGCTGTAAATGTGTGTACCCTGGAATTAACGTCTCAACGTGCTCCTCAGCCTGGCCGAGAATGGCTTTTTGAAACTGCTTTATAAGTTCCATAATTTCTTTTGTATGGTTTCGTAAATATAAGTGAATATCAGTAGCTACCTGATCGTTTCTGCTTCTTCCCGTATGAAGCTTGCCTCCTACGGAACCTATTTCATCAATCAGCAGCTTTTCCAGGTTTAAATGTATATCCTCATTTTGCACAGAATATTCAAGCTCATTATTTTTTGCTTTTTTTTAAAAGCGTATGTAATCCTTGTTGAATCTTTTCTCCTTCTTCTTCAGAAAGGATTTCACACTTTGTCAGCATTTTTACATGAGCAAGACTTCCCTGGATGTCTTCTTCCACTAACTTTTGATCAAAAGGGATGGATGCCCCAAAGGCATCCACCCACTCTTCTGCACTCTTTGTGAAACGTCCTCCCCAAAGCTTGGTCATACGTTTACACCCTTTTTATTTACCATGCTTTGAACCTTGGTAGGCAGACCCCATAGGGAAATAAACCCTACTGCCGCACTATGGTCAAACTCGTCATCTGGGGTATAGGTTGCAAGCTTCTCATTGTACAGGGAGAATTCTGACTTTCTGCCCTCTACTACTGCATGCCCTTTAAACAATTTCACTCTGACTACGCCAGTGACGTTTTTTGCGTCTCAGCAAGGAATGCTTGAAGGGCTGGAGTAAGCTGAGAGAACCATAGGCCGTTATAAATAACCTCTGTAAGCTTTTGTTCAATCATCGGCTTAAAATGTGCTACTTCTTTAGCAAGAGTAAGGTCCTCTAGTTCTTTGTGTGCTTTAATTAACGTCATAGCACCCGGGCACTCATATACTTCTCTTGATTTAATCCCTACCATTCTGTTTTCTACATGGTCGATTCTGCCAACGCCGTGCTTGCCGGCTATATCATTCAAGTAAAGGATAAGGTCATCAAGCTGATAAGCTTTACCATCAATGGCTACAGGCTTCCCTTGCTGGAATTCAATTTCAATGACTTCCGCTTCGTCAGGGGTCTCTTCTAGAGGCTTGGTCAGCTCATAAGCTCCTTCTGGAGGCGTTGCCCATGGGTCTTCAAGAATTCCACACTCATTACTTCTTCCCCAAAGGTTCTGGTCGACAGAGTATGGGTTGTCTAAATTCACGGGTACAGGCACATTGTTTTGTTTGGCGTATTCGATTTCTTCATCTCTTGACCAGCCCCAGTCTCTTACAGGTGCAAGGACTTCAAGGTCTGGATTTAGTGCCTGGATAGATACTTCAAACCTTACCTGGTCGTTCCCTTTTCCAGTACATCCATGAGCCACAGCATCGGCTCCTGTCTGTTCAGCAATTTCTACAAGCTTTTTAGAAATGAGAGGTCTGGACAAAGCAGATACAAGCGGATACTTCTGCTCATATAATGCATGGGCTTGAAGTGCAGGAAGAACGAAGTCTTCCGCGTATTCTTTCTTTGCATCAATTGTATAAGACTGAATAGCGCCTACCTTCAACGCTTTTTCTTTTACGAAATCCAAATCTTTTCCTTCACCGACGTCAAGTCCTACGGCTACTACGTCCCATCCTTGGTCAGTAAGCCACCGGATCGCTACTGATGTATCTAATCCTCCGGAATATGCAAGTACTACTTTCTTTTTACTCATTAATAATCCCTCCGTGTATATCGTGAATATAAATACCTTAGTAATTATTTTTATACATTCATTTTCAAAGAAATAAGAGGAAGCTCCTCTTTGTTTTTAATGCATGTTTTTTCAATTCAACTTATGTTTATTCAATACTTTACCACATACTTATATTTTTGCAATAGGTATCGAGAAAAAATTTAAAAAATATAAATCCCGTTAATTCAACTTCTCCCTGCCCTTGCCAGCTCCAATGTCACAAGCCTTCTTTATCATATAATCAGGCAGGTAAAAAAGTCTACAGAGAATTCATTTCTTTTTATTAAAGTTGTTCCTTGCTCTGTCCAAGCATTTGGTTGTTTATGATAAAATAGCAAAAACGTGTACAGTTAGGAGGGTTCCCGTTGCAATACCGATTTATTCATGATCAAAGACTCGGCATCTCTCTTCCTCAATTAGAAATTGAGTGGGAAAATTATTCTCCAGCCTGTCAGGACGTGATCCTGGAAAAGTGGGAGGAAATACGCGGGAAAATTCCTGAGCGGATACAAGAAATTGAGAACATCATTAATAAGAAACAAGCAATGCTTGATAAGGAAGAAGACTTTGAAACCTCTTGCAGGCTGAATCTGGAAATCGCGGAATTGGCTTCACTGATAAATGATCTTTGGATATGGTATCGAACAACTCAGCATATAACGTTAGATTAAAGCTCGCTTGTAGGTTTTCACTTTTCTTTTTTGAACAAGCACTTATTAGAATTCTTAGATAAGAAAAGGCTCTCACCCCGATGGTGAGAGCCTTTCTTATTAGCTGGATTTTGTCCCAGCCTCTATCTTCAGCCTCTGCCTTCTAAAGAAAAGCAGCTTCTTGCCTACAGACGGCTTTTTTCATATAAATAGCGTTTTTCGTAGAAGTTTTTTGCAACTTCAGTTACCTGGCACGAGAAATTATAATTTACCGTTGCACCGATCAACATACCGGCAACAGGTATGCCTTGAATCAGCTTCTTCCTCGCTAAGGTAATGACAGCAGCTTTCCCGACTTGCCTTAACGGCTGCTGGAACCAGGAAGGATTAATGACTTCTTCTTTTCCACCATAGAAGAAAGGATAATCTGAATCTTCTTCTTCCCACTCCTGTAACACCTCTTCCCAAGCTTTCTTTTGCATGCCTTTTGGCAAAGATGCTACATGGAATACTTTGATCGCAAGCATCATTTCATAAGGTTTTCGTAAGTCGTAGCCAAAAGTTAACGCGGTAAGCTGCACGGCCCGTAAATTAATAATAAGCATAGCAGGAAGGTCAGCACCGATAAGCAGTACTCCTCCGGCCCCCGACAGTCCCCCTTGCCCTAAAGAAATGAGACGCTGCTTCGCCGCCTGCTGCGAATGGATAAAATGCAGCTGATGAAGCTTTAAGCTCTTCATATCTTGAATTTCCTTAACTTCTTCATTAAATATCCTTGCTTGAGTAATAATTCGCTCTGTTGCTTCTTGGTGAAAACGAGAATTCAAGGTTAAAGACTGAGCATAAAATAAAAATTTATCTACGGTATCAAGTAACTTTTGTTTTCTCTTTTCTGGCAGCTTTTTAAAGCCTTCTCTGTAAAGCCTTTGATATGTAACTTCAAAATCAGTAGGCACGTGTGAAAAGAATTCATCCTCCCACCGTTCTATTTCATAGAGGCGCTTTTCTTCTAAATTGGTTAAGGTCACTGGTTACCCTCCTTTGTCTGATCACACTATATTATTCATATCACAATGTGTATAGTTTAAAAAGCATAGCCCTTCAACTTTACCATACATACACTTTCCCTCTACCTTTATTATACGTGAAAAGACCCTTGTGGTATCACAAGGATCTTTTGTTTAATCAGCTGCTCAGTCGAACTGTATCACGCGCCAGCATAACCTCTTCATTTGTAGGAATAATAAGGGCTTTTACCGGGGATTCCTCTGTCGTTAAGAAAGCCTCTTGGCCGCGTACATTGTTCTTTGATTCATCAAAATAAAGGCCAAGAAACTCAAACCCTTTTAGTACCTTTTCTCTTACCACATTACTATTTTCTCCAACGCCGGCTGTAAAGATCACTGCATCCACGCCATTCATACTCGCTGCGTAGGTGCCGATATACTTATGAATGCGGGTAGTTAAAAATGTTTAAGGCTGTCTGTGCTTGTTCATCACCATTACCTGCTTTTTCTTCAATATCACGAAGGTCACTTGAAAAACCACTTAAACCAAGCATCCCACTTTCCTTGTTTAAGATGTTAACGATCTCTCCTGCTTCTTTTCCTGTCTTTTCCATAAGATAAGGAATTAAAGCTGGATCAATGTTCCCGGAACGCGTCCCCATGGTCACGCCAGCTAACGGTGTAAATCCCATGGATGTATCCACAGACTTCCCTCCATCGATTGCTGTAATGCTGGCTCCATTGCCGATATGGCAAGAAATAAGCTTCAAGCCTTCAGCAGGCTTATCAAGTAGCTCTGCTGCTCTTTCGCTTACATATTTATGTGAGGTACCGTGAATCCGTATTTACGGATTCCGTATTTTTCATAATAATCATAAGGAATGCTGTATAGGTATTTTTCTTTTTCCATGGTTTGATGGAAGCTGTATCAAACACTGCCACTGCCGGGACCTCCGGAAGGACTTCTTTAAAAGCACGGATGCCTACAATATTAGCTGGATTATGAAGAGGAGCCAATTCGGAAACTTCCTCAATGCCTGCAAGAACTTCCTCATTAATTAGAACAGAGTCAGAAAACTTTTCGCCCCCATGAACGACACGGTGGCCGATTCCATCAATCTCATCTAGAGATTGAATAATTCCATTAGCAGTAAGGCTGTCGAGCAGCTTCTTTACAGCAGCTTCATGATCAGGAATAGAAAATGTCTCTTTTTTCTTTTCCCCTTCCACTTCGATTGTCAGCTGTGGATTGTCCAGCCCTATTCTCTCTACCAGGCCTTTTGTTAGTACTTCTTCTTCAGGCATATTTAAAAGCTGAAATTTAAGGGAAGAACTTCCTGCATTAATTGCCATGATTTTTGACATAGATTGACGCTCCTTTTTTCACCCTGCATGTTTTAAATAAGATAAAGTTTATAGAAATAATTTCTCCAGATATCAACTATCTACTCTTTTATCCAGAATTTCCTTTCATCATTGTAAACACCTGTCGAAATAAAATGCAAGAAAACCCCTGTTATATCAACCATATTCATACCTTTCTTGATATTCAGACAAGTAAGCGCGAACAAAAATAAAAAGGCCTTTCTTCATAAAGAAAGACCCGTAGTTATTAGTCAATATTTAATTCATCGCTGAACCACTTATCAATTTGGCGCACCATATCCAGTAAAGCATCCTGGCGCGTAAAAGACGGAAGCTCTGCAAGCAGGGCCTGGCGAGGCTGCACAGCCTCTTTCCCTTTCTTTTGTAAAATCCAGATACTTTTTCCAAATTGTTCTGATTTAAACATGGAACTTGGAAGCTGCAGCAGCCCCAAAGTGATAGCATGTTTCTTTATATATTCATTTAACGCGGAAGCTTCTTCGCTTTCAAACATAAAGTTTGGAATAAGAAGGACCATATAACCGCTTTCTTTTAATGATTGCACTGCTTTTTCAATCATTAAATGATGAACATAGGATTGCCCTTTTTTTGCTTTAAGCTCAAAGTTTTCAGCTACATGCTCTTTAGGATAATACCCTACTGGAAGATCTGAAACAATTACATCTACAGGAGGGACCGAAAGCTGCTCGATGCTGTCTTGATGAAATAGCTCCACCTCATATTCCTGGAGGTTGGAAATAACAAAAGCCAGTTTTAACAGCGTTTCATCTGCCTCCACTCCATACGTTACTGCTTCCTTGCTCAACTGGTTTAATACTGCTGTTGTTAAGTTGGCGGTTCCAAGCGCCGGGTCCAGAAGGGTCACATGTTCCTTTTTCTTTACCAGCTTTTGGACAAGATATCCCATAAATAACGCAACAGCATCCGGCGTCATGGCATGGTGGGGCTGCACTGCCTCTTTCATTCCTTTAATCACTGCAAGCTGAAATGCTTTTCTGATTTCTTCTCTTTTGATTTCTTCGGGAGTTTCTTCTTGAAGCTGTTTTTCCAGTTTATCTTTATGGTTCTCTGGAATCTCTTGTACCACTTTCCCCTGGAATAAATTTTCGCCTGCTTCCGCCAGCGACTCCAGGTACGTTCGATCAGTGTGCTCCTGTATTGTTACCGCCATATCATCTATTAAAGCATAGAGCTTTTCAACTTTCGTTGTCGGTTCCATTTTCATCTTTCCTTTCCTCTAATCTCCGATACTTATCCATTTCGACAGTATAGCAAAACCTCCTTTGAAAAGAAACCTTTTAGAAGTGAGACGTGAGACCCTTACAGCAGAGGGAAACACGAAAGATGCAGGTTTTTACATCAGACATGTTTTATTGAAGTACGTTCTTATGAATTAGGCATATGATACTTTCATAAACGGTGAAAGGATGATCCAATATGTATTATGTGCCTATGGTATATCAGAGCCCTTATTATGTTGAAAATGCAAGACACTCCTTACGCTCTAAATGGCAAGAGCCCAAGGAACAAATCGTCAAGTACTGGAAGCCTTGCTTGCTGGGATAAAAAGAGAAGCTTCTACTACTGATCTTTACAGCCGTTTAGCTCAGATAGCGCCAAACCAAAAAAATAGGAATGACCTTTTTCAAGCTGCAGAAAACAAAAGACGACACGTAAGGGAACTCACCTCTCTATACACCGCTATCACTGGCAAGAAGCCTGCGTACCAAATTGAAAAGGCTTCTTTTAACAACTATCAAGAAGGACTGCAAAAAGCTTATGAAAAAGAAGTCAAGGGGGAAGATGCATATCAAAAGAGTTGTTTACTTACTCTTCACCCATTTATTCAAAATACTCTTGCCCGGGTTTTATACGAGAATCAAGCACAAACGGCTCAACTTGACTTTTTAAGAGACCAGGCAGATACGCGGATAAGTGACTATGGAAAGGAACCGTTCGTCGTTGATATTGAAGAAGCTGTGGAAGAAAACAATAACTTTCGAACAGCCATATGGACAGGGGAGCACTTGCAGGTAACTCTTATGAGCATCGATGTTGGTGAAGATATTGGATTGGAAGTGCACCCTGATGTTGATCAATTTTTACGCATAGAAGAGGGGCAAGGACTCGTTCAAATGGGAGAAACCGAAGATCAATTGGATTTTGAAGAAGAAGCTTTTGCAGACTACGCTATCATGGTACCTGCTGGAATGTGGCACAATCTAACCAATACCGGGAACCAACCTCTAAAGCTTTACACTATCTATGCACCTCCAGAGCACCCTTTTGGAACCGTGCATGAAACAAAGGCCATAGCCATGGCTGAGGAACATCACTAAGCGATATTGACGCCATAAGCTCCTGAGTAAAGTAACAAGGTGTTTCCTGAAAAAGGAAACACCTATACACAACTTATGGGTACCTACCCGTTTGTATGCTCTTTTAAATGTTTTAACACAGCTTCATAATCAGGGTGGTCTGTTCCTTCTGAAACGTACTCCGTATAGGTTACTTTATCGTTGCTGTCGATTACAAAAATAGATCGAGCCAACAACCTTAACTCTTCCATAACAACCCCATAAGCCTTTCCGAATGAAAGATCCTTATGATCGGACAGTGTCTGGACATTTTCGATATCCTTATCTGCCGTCCAGCGTCTCTGTGCAAAAGGAAGGTCACAGCTGATAGTGAGTACCTCTACATTATCCAGATTGGCTGCTTCTTCGTTAAATCGGCGAGTCTGTTCTGCACATACTCCTGTATCAATAGAGGGGATAACACTAATCAGCCTTACCTTTCCTTTTGTGTCCATGAGCGAAACCTTGCTCAGATCGTTTGCTAATACTGTAAAGTCCGGAGCGGTGTCCCCTTCTTTTACTTCTTCTCCTAGTAATGTCATCGGGTTGCCTTTAAAAGTTACTTTTGCCATATGATCTCCTCCCTGAAATATCTTCCTGTCCATCTTAGAATGACAGCCGCCCCTCTTTCAAGCATTTACCATTTTAGGGTCGTTTCACATTTTAGATAAATCTTTATTAAAGATGTAACCGAACATCTTTAGTCAACCACAAGATATAACAAAGAAAGCTGCAGATAAAAAAAACGGCCTGCATGAAGGACAGGCCATTTTTCTTATAAAGGCGGGGTTTGATTATTTTGAGACTGTGTTGGCGGGGTCATTCCGCCGCTTTGATTTTGACCGCTGTTTACCATTTGCTGAATTTTTTCTACCACCTGTGGAGCGAACTCCATTAGCTTCTCATAAAGGTGGGTACTATTATCCAGGTGAATCATTTTTATCCCTGTAGAGTTAACAACGAGAAAAGCAATAGGGGTAATGGAAACTCCGCCCCCGCTACCACCGCCAAAAGGGATTTCTACTTCTTCATTCTTCTCAGACATAATAAACTGGCTTCCTCCGGCAGCAAAACCAAAACCTACTTTTGAAACAGGGACAATGACACTTCCGTCAGGACTTTCAACGGGATCACCAACAATGGTGTTAACGTCTACCATCCCTTTTAAATTTTCCATCGCTGTTTTCATAAGACCTTGAATTGGATGTTCAGACACTGTTATGCCTCCTTTTTATGTGATTCCGAACGCCTGTGCTTTACAAAAAGCGAACTGAATTCTCCTTTTGTGTGACGCACAACTAATATTCCCGCAAAAATAGCATGCCCTAATTGAAGAGTTACCATGCATTCTAAATGAGTTTTTGAAGCCCATCCCTGAAAAATGGGGTCTACTTTAAGCTCCGGAATACATTTTAGCGTAAGATATGAAGACAACAGACCCGCCATTGACCCTTTTATGGACCAAATCAGTCCGGAAAGCCATCCGGTCGTGCTGGCATCCCCAGCCCCAAGGCTGCTGCTCCAGTTAAAGCGTTTAACTTTTACATGTTTTAAAAAGCGTCGGGCAATTCGATGCAGACCGACAATCTGCTGCAGCCATCGGTTAAGCTCACGTACTTGCTCCACTAATTCATTTGGCGTTTCTTTTCGTATATATTCTTTGTCCCCGCCCGCTCCTTTTACCTCTTCTTTAAAAACCAAGGAGGGGGATTCTTTGTCTATGGCAATAACAGGGACTTCAATGGTTTTGGATATGACCTTCCACACTGTTATTTTTATCGTGAGCTGGTCATCGTCCCCATTATGCCAATATGTAACATCAAGACGAATTGGGGTGATTAATAGCAAGATTAGCAGTGCTATTATTATGCCTAACGCCCACCACATCCATATCATAATATCCACCTTTTTTTCTTCATTATTGACAACCAATTTTTTCTTTAAACTTGTTTGCCAATTTGTCTTTGGTTTTGTAAAACGAATAGCTTTTATTTCATTTACTTTATATTTCCATCAAAAGATGCTTTGTTGACATATAACATGGCTGCCTCACTGCTTAACCAGGCAGCGTAACTTTTTCATTGAACGTAAAAAAGAGAGCGGCTGTGCCGCTCTCTTACTTTCTTTCATGAATGACCCGTGTATCGGAGAACATATCATGAATTCCTTGTTTTTCATTTGTGAAGCCTACCACGATATAAAGAATATTAGTAATAACAAGCTTCTGTGAATAAACCGTCCGACCACTTCCCTAAACAGGACATCAGACCATTTTAAAACGCCATTGTCTTTTTTATAACCCTCAAACCAAAAAGCATCTTTCCAAGAGTCTGCCCTAAGTATTTTGTCATCAAAAGAAAATATATATATGCTGACAAACTCGAAATAATTCCTTGGGCTGTTAAAAAACCAAACAGGTTCATGTTAGTTCCTTCAATAAAGGCAAATGGTATAAGCAGAAGTCCGTTGACACTAAATACAATAATGAGATCTGTAATGTAAGCCCAAAATCTCATCCAAAACCCTGCATATCTTTGGCTTTCCTCTAAGACTGCTCCTGTCTTAGACTTTCTTCTCGTTCAGGAGTTCTTGTTTCCTCTCCGTTATACGTAGTATCCATAGTCACTTCCCCCTCCTATTCCGTGTACAAATACATGGCTCTAGGAGCATTAGGTTCGGTGAGAAGTTTATTTATCCCAAGCAGCTCCATATCACTGACAACTAAATTTCTGGCTGTTACTCCTAAAAACTGGTTAAAACGAAAAGTCGGCTCAAAACGGACAACCTGGCTTCCTTCTAAACCATATTCCTCTTTCATGATGTCAATGGCATTCGCAAGTGTTCCTAAGTCATCAACTAAGCCTACATCGTGAGCCTGGGTGCCGGAATAGATGCGGCCATCTCCTAACTCTCGCACCTCTTGTTCTGTCAGATTATCTCGGCCGTTATCAATAACTGTAACGAAATCATCGTAAAATTCATCAATGATGCTTTGCAAAATTTCTTCTTCGTCATCAGTCATTTCCCTGGTCGCTGACATAATGTCTTTGTATGGTCCGCTTTGGATCGTTGTAAAGTCTACTCCTAGATCATCAGCTAGTTCTGTTATATTTATATTTTGCATAATCACCCCGATGGAACCAGTAATGGTTGCAGGATGAGCTATGATTCGATCAGCCGGGGCAGCCACGTAATAGCCGCCAGAAGCAGCCTGGTTGCCCATCGTCACATACACGGGTTTCCCCTGTTCTTCCTGGATTTCTACGATGCGATCATGAATTTCTGCACTTTCAACGACCCCTCCGCCAGGCGTATTCACATTAATTATTATCCCTTCAATATCATTGTTTTCTCCGGCACGTTCAAGCATATAAAGAAATTCTCTATGGTTATACCTCCAGAAAACAATCCTTGGTCTGTACCTGTATCTTGAATAACGCCTTCAAGGTCGATCACAGCTATTCTTCCCAGCTCACTGCCATCTTCTACAATATGCTCTTCCCATGGCTCATCACCTGCCTCAAACATCCCTTCAAAGTTACCTGTTGCTATTGTTGAAACAAATTGAAAGGACACAGAGACTAGTAACAATAATGCGGCAATCCCCAAAGCTATCCAACGTTTCCCATTCATATTTAATCCTCCTCTTCCTCTTTTTGATATACTATTGTCTCATCTATAACAGTCTGAAGCACACTGGCAGTCAAAATCTCATCAGGTTGAGCAGTAAGAATATCTTTATCTAATACCGTGAAATCCGCTGCATAACCTGGAAGTATTTTTCCGTAGGTTTCTTCTTTTCCAATGGCTTTGGCGCTTCCTGTTGTAAACAAGCTGACTGCTTCGAAGGGAGTCAGTTTCTGCTCCGGCATATAACCTTCATGGTCTTCCCCCGGGCTTTTTCTGGTGACTGCGGCATGTATTCCTAACAGGGGATCCACTGGTTCAATGGGAGCATCCGATCCTCCAGCACAGTTTAATCCCTCCTTGAGAAGAGTTTTCCATGCAAAAGAATATGGCAGCCTCCATGTACCAAGGCGCTCTTCGACCCAAGGAAAATCAGAAGCGACAAACCTCGGCTGAATATCTAATGCAACCGGAAGGCTTTTAAGTCGTTCCCTAAGGTCTGATGGAGCAATCTGCAGGTGAATAAAGCGGTCCATTGTACGTGGGGGAGCCGGATACTCCTCCACTGCTTCTATCGCATATTCCAATGCCAAATCCCCAATCGTATGGATAGCAACTGGCATTTCAAAAGATCGGGCTTTTTTAACAAGCTCTTTTAATTCATCCCTCGTATGCATGGCTACACCAGAAGTTTCAGGGGCATCATTGTAAGGTTGTCGTAACAAGGCAGTTCTGCCGCCAAGAGCTCCATCGGCAAAGATTTTCATCCCGCCAAAGGAAAGATATTCATTTACTTCTCCATATGTAAACCCTTTGTTTTTCATATCTTCGACCACTTCATGATGCACGAGTAAATGGGCTCTGAATTTTCTTTTCTTGCCATCGATCACCTTAGTAAAGGTATCAAATGTTTGAGCAAACCCTCCGTAATAATTCAAATCCTCTGTATGGCCGCCCACAAGTCCTTTTTTCACCATATCATCCAATGCTGCCGTTAAAGCTTCCTCTAAATACTCATCGGTTACTTCTGGTACTGCTTCTCTTACTAGTTCCTGAGCTGCATCCAATAAATAACCTGTCGCCTCTCCGTCATTATCTCTTACAATAACCCCTCCAGAAGGATTTTCTGTCTCTGCAGTAACCTGGCCGAGTTCAAGGGCCTTAGAATTCGCCAGGATTGCGTGACGGCATACTCTTGTAAGAACTACTGGATTGTCAGGAGCAATTTCATCCAGTTCTTGACGGTGAAAAATTTTTCTGTCCGGAAAATTGTTTTCATTCCACCCTCTCCTAAAAGCCACTGCCCCCGTTTTAACTCCCTTGCTTTTTCAAGCAGAGCTTTTTTCATATCGTCAGCAGACTTCAACTGTGATAAATCCAGGCGAAGCATACTCTCACCATAACCAATCATATGTAAATGACTGTCGACAAACCCGGGGAATACAACGCCTCCTTTAAGATCTACGTATGTGGTGATCGTTTCGTTCCATTTATTTTTCATTTCCTTTTTAGTACCAACAGCCTTAATTCGTCCATTATGTGTAACAACGGCTTCTACTGATTCACTCTCATCATTCATTGTATAAATCTTGCCGTTATACCAAAGTGTGCCCACCGCTCTTCTCACCCCGTATCTTCGTTTTCTAGTCTTCATCTTCCCAAAAGTAAGCAGGCTTTTCAACTCAAAAGGATACTGCGTTGCTGTTCTTCTTAGAAAATACATAAACTCACAAAAGGAGAAGGCCATGCCTTCTCCTCGTATAGCCATATTATTCAATTTTTATTGTTGCTGCTGCCCATTGCTAAATTGCTGTTCGGACATTTGAACTAAACGCTTTGTAATTTCTCCGCCAACAGAACCGTTGCCTCTGGAAGTCGTGTCAGCTCCTAAGTTCACTCCGAACTCTTGAGCAATCTCATATTTCATTTCGTCAAGAGCTTGTTGGACTCCAGGTACAACCAAGCGATTTGATGAGTTATTGTTAGCCATCTTTCTCACCTCCTCATCAACTAGCCTTTACCTGGACCCCCTTGTTCATGTAGTAAAAATATAGGTAATTCATGAATGAAAAGGATTTTTCAGACAACGATGAGAACGAATGCCATCATTACGAGAAATGTAACACCATTCAGATTACCAAAAGGGGTATCTCGTTTTTGTCCCCTTTTTTCCTACTAGAGAGTTTTATAATAAATCATCGATCACATTTTCTTTTTTGCCAGAAGCAGGGCCCAATTCAACCGTTTCTACCTTCTGCACAGCCTCTTCGATAAAAGGCTGAAAATCTAATCGGTTTTCAAAACGATTTGATTTTTCCCTGTTTGGCTTCGTTTTAGAATCAGAAGGCAAAAAGATTGTACAGCAATCCTCGTATGGCAGTATCGATGTCTCGTACGTGTCAATCTGATGGGCAATTTGAATAACTTCTTGCTTATCCATGGTGACAAGAGGACGCAGAATGGGAAGGTTTGTCACTTCATTGATAGAATACATGCTGTCAAGAGTCTGGGAGGCAACCTGTCCTAGGCTTTCTCCATTAACGATCGCTTTTGCTCCTCTATTTTCAGCAATATGAGCAGTAATTCTCAGCATCATCCTTCTCATCACAGTCATTGCATAGCTTGAAGGAATATGTTGATGGATCGCTTTTTGCGTGTCTGTGAAAGGGACAATGTGAAGCTTAATCTTCCCCCCAAATTTCGTCAAGATCTGTGTAAGGTCCTCCACCTTCTTGCGGGCTCGTTCATTTGTGTAAGGAGGACTATGAAAATGAACGGCTTCCAAGTCCACTCCTCGTTTAAGGGCCATGTACCCGGCCACCGGACTGTCTATCCCGCCGGAAAGCATTAGCATAACCTTTCCGCTTGTCCCAACAGGAAGTCCTCCCGCTCCTTCTATTCTTCCACAGCTTATATACGTGCCTTGTTCTCTTACTTCAACTGTAATTTCAACATCCGGGTTGTGCACATCCACTGTTACCCCTTCTGTATTTCTTAGAATATGAGCTCCTACCACAGGATTTAACTGCTGGGAAGGGATCGGAAAAGGCTTATACGTACGACGTGCACTGACTTTAAATGTAGCAGCCTTGGGACTGTGGTTTAAAAAGGCCTGAAGGCCCCCTCTTTTTATTTTTTCTTCCTCATTTTCAGTTTTTATGGCTAAAGAGAAGGAAGAAATTCCGAACACATGCTTCAGCTTTTCGAGCATTTCCTTTGGATCTTCATCATGAATTTCTATTAACATTCGGCCAAAAGTACGTTTGATCTTGCTCGTCGGATGAGCCGTCAGAGCATACTTAATATTTCTTTGCAGCTGCTTTTCAAAAGCAGTTCTGTTTTTTCCTTTTAACGCCAGTTCACCATATCTCACTAAAATGTGATCATAAATCATTTTTTATTCGCTCCCATAACTTTCAATAATTCTGGTATTTGAGAATGTAATTCCCCTAGCAAAGCTTCAATTTCCGCTTCTGTCGTTTCCAGAGAAAAGCTCACTCTAATGGCACTCTCTGCCCGTGCTCTGCTCTTACCTGCTGCAAGAAGTACCTCACTCGGTTCATGTAATCGCGAAGAACAAGCTGACCTTGTTGAAACATGTATGTCTTTTTTGGTCAGTGCCTGGATAAGCACCTCAGGCTTCACCCCTGGTATGGAAAAATTAACAATATGAGGGGCACTCCCTTTCCGTGGAGTATTAACATATACTCCTTCTACTTTATCCAATGCATTTATCAAGTTTTCTTTCAGCCGCTCCATTTTGTCTCTCTCTTTTTCCTTTTTTTCAGAGAGAGCCTTAATGCTTTCGCCATAGCAGCAATGCCAGCTACATTTTCTGTTCCCGGACGATGAGCAAGCTCCTGACTGCCCCCATGAAAAAGAGGTGACAGTTTCACGCCACTTCGAATATAGATTGCTCCTGTTCCTTTTAACCCATGGAACTTATGAGCTGAAAAAGTACATAAATCTATATGGGCCTCTTTAAACGATAAAGGCACTTTGGTCATTCCCTGTACATGATCCACATGAAAAACCGCTTTGGGCCAATCCTTTAAAACTGTGCCGATTTCTTCAATTGGCTGAATTGTCCCCAATTCATTATTCACATGGATGACAGACACAAGAATAGTATCCTCTCTTAGTGATTCAGCCAGAGTTTCGACCTCCAACCGCCCCTCATTATTCACCGGAAGCCAGGTTACTTCAAATCCAATCTTCTCCAAATGAAAAAAAGCTTCTTTCACAGAGGGATGTTCTATTTCTGTAGTAATTACATGTTTTCCTCTGCCTTGGTGCTCCAATGCAGCTCCTTTAATAGCAAGATTGTTCCCCTCAGTTCCTCCTGAGGTGAAGATTAATTCTGAAGGGGCAATATGAAGAAGCCTGGCGATCGAGCTTCTTGCCTTTGTTAATAGCATCTCTGTGTCCAGCCCTACCGAATGAAGAGAAGAAGGGTTCCCAAAAAATTGCTGAGATACTTGGGTGAATGTATTTACTGCTTCTGGATAAGGTGGTGTGGTGGCACTATTATCCAAATATATCATGGTAAAAACCCCTTTTAGGTTATGCATGGTCTAGTTTGCAACAATATATAATAGCATAATTCATCTTTATATTCGAGATGGTAAGTCTTTTCCCGTCTTAAAGAAAAAAAGCGCTTCTGCGCTCTACAGGGACCGTTCCACAAGGTTTCTTTCAGCAGGAATTTATTGCACTACCCCTGTTTCAGCTCAAATAAGTATAATACTTCACATGATTTGACTTCATAAATAGAAAATAATTTTTATATCAACCTGGATTCACTTCAGGTAAAGCGGACCTCTCCAAACTGAAGAGCATTTTTCTGTTACTCCCGTTCTTCTATCCAGGTAAGCATTTCCCCTATAGAAGCGCGGCACCATCAGGAGCCAAATCATTACTGCATCCTTTAGGGAGATATTTCATAAGCAGCCTCATTGTTACATTTAGTATACCGCAAGAAACTACGAATAACACTGTATGTATTCTTCCTTATTATTTTTCGTGAAAGAAATACAAAAAAAGAGAAGGCTTTATGCCCTCTCCTTTGCTCGTTCCTTAACTTTTTCCAGCACTTGCGGCTCTTTGTTCTCTATCGCAGGCAATGCCAGGTTTACAGCTTCTTCATAAGCACCTTGACGAAACTTCTGTTCAGCATGCATTAAAGCTTCATCTACTTCAGGTGATTGTCGTCTGAAGCGATTACCGTATTGAATCAGTGACTCTGAGAGCTCTGCTTTCTCAATGGTTTCTCTTAAATAAGTTGAAGTCTTTTGAAGCTGCAAGCTTGCTTTTTCTACTTCCTCATATACTTTATTCATTTCTAACGGAAGATCCTGGAGACGCTTAGAAGCAAGAGACAACATCTCATCTGCCTTTTCCATTTCATCGACAAGAGACCCTGGAACGTATGGAAGCCTGCTCTTTTGAAGAGCCAGCTTTTCCTGAACCATTTGTTTACGAAGCTCCTTCAAATTATCAAGAGCTTTTAGCTCATCTTTTCTTAATGTATATAGCGTCTCTTTTGACGCACGTATCATTTTATCAATTTGGCTGAGGTCACTGCTTAAGTCTTTAAGCATATTCTTTAAGGATGTAAAGGACTGCTTTTTGTTCTCGAATAAATCCTTAAAGACACGCCATGATTTATCAGCTTGTTCAAACTCTTTTTTTACTTTTTGCTGACGATTAACCTCATCTTCAGGGATGCGGTAGCTTAGCTCTACCTTTCCTCGTTCATGGCCCAGCTCCTGCAGCTGGTATTGAAGTCTTTCCACGTCATTTTTAATGCTTAGGATCGTGGATTCAACATACTCTCTTGCATCTACTTCTTCCTCCAGGGACGTGTAGATTCCCTCAAGATTGCGATGAAGCTCCTCCAGCCGGTCTCTCACTTTCTGAAGCTCTAAGTTCTCTACATCTTTGACCAGCTTTGGAAGTTCTTCGCGATATGCCTGGATGTCCTTTTCAAAAGAAAAGTTATCAAGCTGGTATCCTTTTTCTCTCATATCCTCCATGCCAGCTTCAATATCCTTCAGCTCGGCTGGAAAATCCGATTCAATCTCGATTAAAAGCGAAGGAATTTCTTCCGATTGTTCTTTCATTAAAGAAAGCTCTTCTTTCACAGTGGTAAGGACTGTCCTGGCCTGAAGGTAATTCCCATCCAATGTCTCTTTTTCAAATTGGGAGAAGCCTTCTTCTACTTCCTTTAACTTCTTTTCAAAGTGATTACCTGCCTTGCCAAACGAACGCCAATGAAGAGAAATGTACTTTTTGACATCCTGGTACTTTTCCTTAACCTCGCCTATGTCTGAGCGGTTCTTCTCTTCACTATGTACTAGTTCATTTACATCTGTCATTATATTATCAATCTGGTTTTCAATTTCCTCAAGCTGCACCTCTACAGCCTTTATCAGCTCTTTTGATTTTTTGAAACGATACTTATTTGCCCATTCTTCAATATCAAAGAGAGCTTCCTCTATGTCCGGAAGATGGACATCAATGATATCATCCCAATCCTTTCGCCAGGATTCAAACTTTTCTTCTGTTTCTCCTGAAATCGTTAACCCCTTAACCCTGGATATTTCTTCAGCAACGGGACGATTTGTAACGTCTGATTTCCAGCGTTCTATTCGGTCTACTTCTTTATAAATATTTTTCCGTAAAACCGAACCGCTGATAATCACTACCGCAAAGATAACAGCAATGCTGATAACCACATATATCATATGACCTCACTCCAGTTTCTCCACACCAATAAGGTAGGTACAATCTCTTGATTGACTGACTTTTAACACTTATTATATTCCGAGCTGCTGTAAAGCAGTTTTACCTATCAAAACTCATTAAGTTGATTTTTTTCTACATAAAACGTCAAATTCCTTCTTCTTCTATAAAAAACTTGTGCAGAACAGAAACGTTCTTTATAAAAGATCATAGAAGAATACACTTATTATAATGATAACATGATAAGATTATTTTTGAAGTCATTTCCATGTAAACAAACGAAAAAATTCCCTTCGCCTGTAAAGGGAAATAAAATGGGAGGTAAACGCTATGATTGTTGATCGTGACGGCCATGTTCACACACCATTTTGTCCCCATGGAACACTCGATCCCTTGGAGAAATATGTAGAAGAAGCGATAAAAGCTGGTCTGAAAACCATCACTTTTGCAGAGCATGCCCCCCTTCCTCTAAACTTTGAAGACCCTGTTCCCGAGAAAGACAGTGCAATGGAATTCCGTCAGCTGGATTCCTATTTCCAAGAGATCGAAAGAGTAAAAATGAAATATACATCTGACATCCTTATCAAGACAGGACTGGAAGTTGATTATATTGAGGGTTTTGAGAGTGAAGTCAAGGCTTTTTTAAATGAATTCGGCCCTCGTTTGGATGATGCTATTCTTTCCGTGCACTTCTTGAAAAAAAAACAGAAAAACGAATACATATGTCTTGACTACAGCCCTGATTCCTTTAAGGAATTAACCACTATATTTGAGAGCGTAGAAAGTGTAGCTGATAAATACTACGAAACCGTACTAAAGTCGATATACAGCGATCTTGGCGCTTACAAGCCTGGCCGAATCGGACATATGACTTTAGTACGCAAATTCCAGAAAAAGTTTACTGGCAACACTGCTCCTAAAGAACCTATCCTTGCTATATTAAATGCGATCCAGGACCAGGGATATGAATTGGATTATAATGGGGCTGGGACAGCAAAGCCTCTATGCAGGGAGCCTTATCCCCCTTCCTGGGTTGCTGATGAAGCAATGAAGCGAAACATTCCCTTGATCTATGGATCGGATGCTCACCAGGCAAAAGAAATGATGCAGGGCAGCAGCCAGCTGCTCTGATCAGGGGCTCTATAAGGAAGCTGCTGAAGTTTCGATATCATGGATTAAATGATGATCGACCCAGTGAGACAATTCTTTCATATACACTTTCAGGAAATAAGATTCCTGGGGCTGCAAATGAAATACTTCTCTAATATACTGGGGATGGAGAAAGGGCATTGTCACCATTCCCCTGACATACATTACTGTCCAGTCTAAAGGAGCCCTGGCAAAGATCCCTTGCTTAATGCCATGTTGAATCACTAGTGAGTACATGTGCTTTTCTTTCATAAAATAGGTGCTCATAAGTTCTCTGACCAGCACGGAATCCAATGTCATTTCCCGAAGAACAAAGCGGGAACGGTGATGGTTTTTCTGCATGTATTCAAGAGAGCTTTCCATAATATTTAGCAATGTTCGCCTGGCCCCTAGCTCAGTAAGCCTTTCCGCTTCTTTTTCAAGGGTGTGCAAATACCCTTCAAGGTAATCGGTCATTAAATTTTCAAGGAGACCTTGTTTTCCTCCAAAGTAGTAAGAAATTAAGGAAACATTAATGTTTGCTTTCTCAGCAATTGCCCTCACAGAAGTGCCGTGAAATCCTTTGGTGTTAAAGAGAAAGGTAGCTGCATCCATCACTTTTCTTTTCGTCATTCCTTCTTTTTTACTCATGGAAGGTCCTCCCTTTCCAGCTCAGTTTCATAGAGTATATATTCTGTTTCTTACTTTTATTTCCTTTTGAAACTTCTCGACAGTTCTGCCCTCTTTTAGTCAGATTTCTCAATGAAAGGTATTAAAAAACTATTAAGCAGGTGAAAAAAATGTTTAAACCAGTACAATATAATGATTCTCTTAAAGACAGCTACACCACCTTAAACAAACAACTTGATGCTCTCATGAGCGGAGAAAGGGACATGACTGCTAATTTAGCAAATGCTTCCGCTTTATTAAATCAATTTCTGGACCGGGTGAACTGGGCAGGCTTTTACCTTTATAAAGAAGGAGAACTTGTACTCGGCCCATTTCATGGTCTTCCTGCCTGTGTAAGAATTCCACTTGGAAAAGGTGTGTGCGGAACTGCAGCCGCTGAACGAAAGACTATTAGAGTAGATGACGTGCATGCTTTTCCAGGGCATATCGCCTGTGATGCTGCTTCACGTTCTGAAGTTGTTGTTCCACTGCTCAAAGAAGGAGAATTACTTGGAGTCTTAGATATCGACAGCCCGGAAAAAAACCGTTTTACAGAAGAAGAGACACTCTATCTAGAGGAGTTTGTGGACGTCCTGATCCGTCACCTGTAGTCAGAATGAAGACAACGACCTTCCAGCCTTCTATAAAGATAGTTTTCCAGGGTGATTGACTTTCCTTCTTATTCATTATATAATCTCCCTTGTGTAAAAAAAGACAGCCTGGATAAACTTGATGTGTTAACCCTCATCATTTTGTTCCTCTTAACCCAGCGGCTGAAAACGGGTTGAGGTGTATCAGGTAACCTCTAGCTGTCGAGGCGAAGGTGCATGAAAACAAAATGAGCATGTCAGGAGATTATCATTGTTGTTCTTTTTTCCATAACTTTAAAATATAAAGGGGGAGTCTTTGTATGGCACGCTATACAGGACCATCTTGGAAAAAATCCCGCCGTCTTGGAATTTCTTTAAGCGGCACAGGAAAAGAATTAGAAAAACGCCCATATGCACCAGGTGAGCACGGACCTACTCAACGGAAAAAACTTTCTGAGTACGGCCAGCAGCTTCAAGAAAAGCAGAAGCTTCGTTTTATGTACGGCTTAAATGAGCGTCAATTCCGTCGCACATTTGATATTGCAGGCAAAATGAAAGGTGTTCATGGTGAAAACTTCATGATCCTTCTTGAGTCCCGTCTGGACAACCTTGTGTACCGTTTAGGACTTGCCCGCACTCGTCGTGCAGCGCGCCAGCTTGTTAACCATGGTCATATCACTGTTGATGGTGGACGTGTAGATATCCCATCTTACCGTGTTGCTCCAGGACAAGTTATCGGTGTTCGTGAAAAATCTCGCAACAACTCTGCTATTAAAGAAGCAGTAGAAGCTAACAACTTCGTTCCTGACTTTGTTACTTTTGACGAAGAGAAGCTTGAAGGCAGCTTTTCCCGCTACCCTGAGCGCTCTGAGCTTCCAGCTGAAATCACTGAAGCTCTTATCGTTGAGTTCTACTCTCGTTAATATCAAAAACTGCCATTACGGCAGGTTTTTTCTTTTCAATTCAATAGAAAAATAGAAAAAGGCCAGTATCTTCAGGATTACTGGCTCTTTTTTTCTTTATGAAGGAGCTGGTGAAACGGCCTCCTCTTTTTTAAGCATATTGTATTAAGAAGTATTTCTTCTTCCCTCTTCTAATAATTGTAAACGCTCCATCGATTTTGTCTTCCTGACTGATGGTCTTTTGCATATCCTGGCAGCGGTCACCATTAATGTAGACGGCTCCGTTTTTAATATCCTCTCTAGCTTGTCTTTTCGAGGAAGAAATTCCTGCTTCCACAAGAAGATCAATTAGTCCGTACCCTTCTTCTTCTGCCACAAAGGTAGGAACATCTTTAAAACCTTGCTTGATTTCATTAGCTGTTAAGGTTTTTAAATCCCCTCCGCCAAATAATGCTTGACTGATGTTTTGAGCCTGCTGTAATGCTTCCTCTCCGTGGACAAAGCGTGTGACTTCTTCGGCTAGCCTAATTTGGGCAGCGCGCTCCTCAGGACGTTCTGCTGCTTCTTTTTCTAAAGCAGACAATTCTTCCTCAGAAAGAAACGTAAAATAATTTAAGGAACTTCAATACATCTCGATCATCAGTGTTAATTAAGAATTGATAAAACTCGTAAGGCGATGTTTTTTCAGGATCAAGCCAGATGGCGCCCCCTTCAGTCTTGCCGAATTTCGTACCATCAGCTTTGGTTACAAGGGGAATGGTAAATCCGAAAGCTTCGGCTCTTTCCTCTTCTTCCTGGCCTTTCATCTTTCTGATCAACTCAAGCCCTGCAGTGATATTGCCCCACTGATCACTTCCTCCGAGCTGAAGTTTACAGCCTTTTTCCTCATAGAGTCTGTAGAAGTCATATGATTGTAGTATTTGATAGCTGAACTCCGTAAAAGAAATACCTGTCTTAATTCTTGACTCTACTGATTCTTTTGCAAGCATATAATTAAGCCCAAAATGCTTACCGACATCACGCAGGAACTGAACTACGTTCATTTCACCGATCCAGTCATAGTTATTCACAAGCTCTGCTTTATCTCCGCCATCAAAGCTTAAATACTTTTCCAGCTGCCCTTTAATTCTGTCGCTGTAGGATTTAACTATCTCCTCTTCATTTAGGGTTCTTTCAGCGTTTTTCCCACTTGGATCTCCGATCAGGCCCGTTGCCCCGCCAACAAGAGCCAGCGGTTTATGACCTGCCAGCTGAAAGCGGCGCAGGGTAATAATTGTCAGCAAGTGTCCAATATGCAGACTGTCTCCTGTCGGGTCAAACCCACAGTAGAGCGTTACTTGCTCTTTCTTAAGCAGAGACTCAAGCCCCTCCCTGTCCGTTACCTGGTTTACAAGACCTCTGAATTCTAGTTCCTCTAAAATGTTCATCATCTTCTCTCCTTTAAAAAGTAAGATTATCGGGTATATTATCGGGTATAAGTATAGAAGGATACTTAGTTACAAAGTAGTACATATATCTTCTTCATATGCACAGTTAGCCTTATATGATACTTCTGCACAAACTCCCGTTTATGAGGATAAGGCTGCTGATTACTTTCCTAAGAAACGCCTTATTCGAAAGACAGACAGCGTGCTGTTAGTGCCATCACCTTTAAGAGAGCCAAAAATAATACAAAAAACTCGTCCCAAGACAAGGGACGAGTTGGCCGCGGTACCACCCTTTTTGAAAGCTGAAAGTTCCTGCTTTCCACTTCGTTTAGATATCGGGAACAATCCCGTCCTCTCCCCTGTCAATAAGGGCGAGGAAGCTCAAGAACGTATTTCGCAAAAAGATTTATGTACCAGCTTTCACCAGCCGCCGGCTCTCTGTAACAGGGAAATCTATGCTACTTCAATCTGTCATCACTTCAATATTTTTATGTAGATAATCCTTTTGTACCAAATCTCTAAATGATTGTCAAACTGGTTGTAAAGCCTACTTTCACTTCATGTAGGAATGTATGGTCTATGCTATAATACGATTGATGTTTTTTGGGGGGAATACAAGAATGAAAAGTTTTTTTGAGAGGTTAAATGCAAAAACCGATGAATGGAAAGACCTTCCTGTCGTCAGAGGACTGAATATAACATCTTATGTTGTTTGGAATCTTATTTTAATTTCTTTTTGTCCTTTTACTTATGGGAACGTTTTTTTATTGGGGGAGCAGGTGCCGGGTATTTTGTTTCCCTGGTTGAAGACGAGCCAGCTCGCTCCTTTGACGAAATGGAAGAAGAGCTCTATGACTATGAAGAAACGAGTGAAATTTATTTCGCCGACGAGGTTTACTTAGGAGAAATTAGTTCTGATTTGGAAAGGCGAGATATAGAAGTTGACGAAGTATCTGATAATCTGGTGAATGCTATAATCGCCACAGAAGATGAATATTTTTTCGAACATGATGGTATCGTACCGAAAGCAATCATGCGAGCGACTTTCCAGGAAATCACAGGAGCAGCCAATCAAACAGGAGGAAGTACGTTAACACAGCAAATCGTAAAAAACCAAATGCTTAGCAATGAAGTTTCCTTTGACCGCAAGGCGAGAGAAATAATGCTGGCGATGAGAATGGAAGAATTCTTTGAAAAGGAAGACATTCTTGAAGCATACTTAAACATCGTGCCTTTCGGCCGAAACTCTAACGGACAA
Source organism: Thalassobacillus sp. C254 (assembly GCF_001310615.1). Taxonomy (NCBI): domain Bacteria; kingdom Bacillati; phylum Bacillota; class Bacilli; order Caryophanales; family Bacillaceae; genus Thalassobacillus; species Thalassobacillus sp. C254. Next base: position 453,260 of record NZ_BAXQ01000001.1, read on the forward strand.
AATATTGCGGGCGTACAAGCAGCTGCAGAAGGAATTTTCGGTGTAGACGCTGCTGAACTAAATATTCCACAAGCAGCCTTTATAGCAGGTCTGCCCCAAAACCCTTTTGGATATACCCCGTTTACATCAACAGGTGAAGTGAAAGACAGCTTTGATGCCGGTCTTAACCGCATGCAGACAGTCTTAAACAGAATGAAAGCCAGCGGCTATATTACAGAAGAGGAATACGAGGAAGCACAGGCTTATGACATTGAAGAAAGCCTGGCTGACCCTCGCCCGAGAACATTCGATGAATATCCTTACTTAACTAATGAAGCACAGCGCCGTGCTATCCAAATTATAAGAGAACAATTGATTGAAGAAGACGGCGTGGATTTAGAAGGAATGGACGAAGAAGAACGACAGGAAACAATATTATCCTACCATGAGGATGCTCGAGTGAAACTTGCTAACGGCGGGTACCAAGTGCATACCACTGTAAACAAGGATATTTATGACAACATGCAGGAAGCTGTGGATAATGTTGAATGGTTTGGCCCGGACAGGCAAGGAGAAGATGGTGAAGTGGAACCAGAGGAAGTCGGAGCTGTAATGATCGATAATCGTACAGGCGCTATTATCAGTTTTGTCGGTGGGCGCGATCACTCAAGAGAAAGCATGAATCATGCCACCCAAGGGTTTAGACAAAACGGTTCCACCATGAAGCCCCTTTTAGCATATGGACCAGCTATGGACCGGGGAGAACTTCAGCCTGGAACCATTGTGCCTGACGTACCCAGCACCTATAGTACTGGTGATGAGATCACAAACTTCAACAGCGATGAATACGAAGGATTTATCCCAGTTCGTGAATCACTGGTTCGTTCTCAAAATATCCCTGCTGTAAAAGCATTGCAGCGTGTAGAGCATGAAGATGCCCGGGAAGACTTGATCAATATGGGATTTACAAATCTAGACGAGAATGATCCGTACGAGTCAGGCGCTATCGGTGGTTTAACCAACGGTGCGACCGTGGAGCAGAACACGGCTGCTTACAGCTTATTTGCTAACGACGGACAATATAACGATTCGTATATTATCGACCGAATTGAAACCCATGACGGCGAAGTTATATATGAGCATGAACCGGAACCTAGAGAAGTGTTTTCTGCCCAAACTGCTTATCTTATGCTTGACATTTTACGAGACGTGCTGGGCACAGAGGAAGGAACAGCCACTTCCCTTCCGGACATGTTAGACTTTGAAGGTGACTGGGCTGGAAAAACAGGAACGACAAATGAAATCCATGATGCCTGGTTTGTTGGCTTTAACCCTAATGTGACCTTTGGTGTGTGGCTGGGCTATGATATTCCCCAATCCCTTGCTGAAAGACATAACGGCAGAGGCTATAGCTGGAGAACCCAAAGGATATGGGCAGACTTCATGAACGCTGCCTATGAAGGTGATCCAGAAGCATTGGGAATAGAAGATACTTTTGAACAGCCAGATGGTGTGGTAAGTCAGGAGATTTGCGGGATATCAGGCATGCTGCCTTCCGATCTGTGTGAGGAAGCAGACCTGGTAACAGAAGATTTATTTAATGAAGAATTTCTCCCGACTGAAGAAGATGACAGTTTAAGTGAAGTAGAGTACGTAACGATTGATGGCACTCCATACCGTGCCCTTGATGATACGCCATCTGAGTTTACTGACAACGGCATTGCTGTTAAAGAAGAATATTTTGATATTGATGAAGATGAGGATATTAGTGATTATTTACCTGACAACTGGGATAACGTCATTCCAGACGTGGAAGCGCCTGATAATGGACGGACTCCTTCCTCTGTATCAAATATTTCTATCAACGGCGGAGAGCTCACCTGGTCCCAGCATTCTGATAACGACATTGTAGGCTACCGCATCTATCAGGCCTCTTCAGATAGCGGATCTTTTTCACCAGTCGGGGTTTCTAAAGGAAATACAAACACCTCGTACAATTTAGGCTCTGGTACTAGTGCTTATTATGTCACCGCTGTAGATTCTGCGGGAAGAGAGTCCTCTTCCTCTTCTACTACAGTTGGAGAAGGATCAGGAAGCAGCGGCTCTTCAGAGGAGGACGAAGCTGAAGATAACGGCTCTAATGGCAATAATGATGATGAAGAGAATAACTCTTCAGAAGAAGAAAACGATAATAATACCGAAGAAGCAGAAGAAGCAGACGAAACAGGCGACTCCTCAGAGTCTGAGGAAAACAATGAAGAAGAATCAAATACAAACGAAGGAGAAGAAGACACAAGCAACTCTTCAAATAATGAAGAAGATTCCTCCGCCGCTGCTGACAGCGGCCAGGAGGATAACTCATCGGAAAATCCTACAAGTGAAGCCAGTGACACCAGCTCTGACAGCAGTGATGAAGAAAGCTCCTCATCAGAACCAAGTGAGGAGAATCAGGACTCCGATACAAATAGCAACGGTACGGAAGAGTCAAGTGACTCCAGTTCGAACAACAATGAAGAAGAGCCCTCACCATCCGAAACGAATGAAGAAGAAGAGGCTTCTTCCGATTCCTCTGATAACGGTGCAGAAGAGTCAGATGACACCAGCTCGAACAACAATGAAGAAGAAGCCTCATCCTCCGATACGAATGGAGAAGAAGAGGTTTCTTCCGATTCCTCTGATAACA